>PHEO01000211.1 GCA_002841195.1 Alphaproteobacteria bacterium HGW-Alphaproteobacteria-11 | reverse complement strand
GGAGCCAATGTGCTGCATGAAGGTGAAGGGCTGGCGCGCCGCACCCCCCACGATGGAACCGATGGCCGAGAGCACATCCTCGCGGCTGATGCCGACGATCGGGCTCAACACATTCGGCGTTTCGGCCGCTTCCTCACCGATACCCGCACCAATATCGTCGCGACGCTTCGACATGCGTCCTCCTCCCCGTTTTTGCGTTTCTTGCCCACCCACCTTCCCTCCCCGGAAGGCGCTTGCCGGGCGGGCATATCCGTTGCGCCTGCACAACAGGCATATATGATGCGCCGCCGAAGAGGGCGCGGCAAGGGCTTCGTAAGACTAGTTTTTCGTGCCTTTTTCGGCGGATATCTGCAGGAAGTGCCCGTGCTTGCTTGGGAGGCAGTCCGCCGGAGACTTTCGCCGAAATCTCGTTCGGAATCTGGAATCTAGATGCGTCAGAAGCTCTTCATCCACATCGGCCCGCACAAAACCGGCACCTCCTCGGTGCAGCACATGCTCTACGGGCGACAGAAGGAACTGAAAGAGCTTGGCGTCGTATACCCGACGGCGAATTTGGGCAACTGGAACGCGCAGCATCGTCTGGCTTTCGCGATAAGAGGCCGGCGTGACAAGGGGCTGCCCGAACCATTGTCACGCGACCACGAACTTTCGGTCGTTCTCGATGAAATCAAGCGCTCGGGCGCCGACACGGCGATCCTGTCCAGCGAAGAGTTTTCTACGGCTAACCCGAAAGCTATTCAATTCCTGCGAGATGGCTTTGGCGACTTTGAGGTTTTCGTCGTTCTCTATGCGCGACGCCAGGACGAAACATATCTTTCGACCTATACCGAGAAAGCGAAGAATCCGGCAAATCGTTGGAGCAAGGCGATCCACGCTCACCTGGAATCGCCGCTTCAAATAAACGCCAATCTCAATATCTACAGATGTGTCTCGCGATGGGCGAAGGTATTTGGAAAAGATGCAATCGTAGTGCGTCTTTACGACCGATCGCTAAACGTTGCCGAGGATTTCCTGCGTTGCGTCGACGAACATCGCCAACGCGGCCCGGTCCTCATTTCGGCTCTGAAGGAAGCGACGACCGAACTTAAGCGGAACGAGAGTCCGTCGCTTGAAGTAACGGAGCTGATGCGTATTTTCAAATCTCAATGCGACGACGAAGACCAATGCCGAGCCGTCTCCGAACTTCTGCGAAAGCATTTTGCAAATGGACGCTCCGCAGCGGAGCTCCTCTCCACCATAGATCGCCGCGCCATTCTCGAGCGATTCCGGCGTTCGAATGAGAAGCTTTTTCGAGAATATTTCTATTCCGACAACAAGTTTACACCGGAGACGTTGCTGCAAGGCCCTGCCGTCAAGCGCGGAAAGCTGACAAACGCACAAATGACAAAAATCATCGTCGACCTGCTGCGCATGCGTGGCGAAGCGGCAGACAACAAACCGTCCGATCGCCTGCGTCACGCCACGAAGACCATCGCCCGGCAGCTCAGCCCGATCCGACGCGACAAGTGACCACCAATTGACCATGATCGCTAGCCGCCATATATTGACATGTTAGTTGCCAATATATGGTCTGTCCATGCGACAGCCAATGCCGCATGGCCGATCCTGCACAACCATGTGTGCGCGAACGGCGCTAGGACTGACCACGCGCAGGTGACATCATGCGCGGCATCGCCATGTTCGACGCCGAAAGGGAAAACAATGACGGCCGCCACAAAGGATTTCATCGTCAACCGCGCCGACCTCTCCAAGAGCAAATGGGTGAGCGGGCCGGCGCCCGAGGACATCGCGCTCGACGAGGGCCAGGTGCTGGTCGAGATCGAGAAATTCGCCTTCACCGCCAACAACATCACTTATGCGGTGGCTGGCGACATGCTGAACTACTGGTCGTTCTTTCCGGCCGAAGCCGGCTGGGGCCGCATTCCGGTGTGGGGCTATGCGACGGTGGTGCGTTCGCGTTCGAAGGAGATTGCCGAAGGCGAGAGGCTTTACGGCTATTTTCCGATGTCGTCGCATCTCGTGATGCAGCCGGAAAACGTGACGCCGGGATCGCTGCTCGACCTTTACAAGCAGCGGCGCGAACTGCATCCGGTCTACAACACCTATACGCGGCTCAAGACCGACAAGGCCTCGCCGCCGGCGCTGGACGACATCAGGCCGATCCTCAATCCGCTTTACACGACATCGTTCCTGATCGACGACTGGCTGGCCGACAATAATTTCTTCGGCGCAAAGCAGGCGGTGCTTCTGAGCGCGTCGTCGAAAACCGGCTTCGGTCTTGCGTTCAACCTGTCGCTGCGGCGGCCGCAGGGGCCGGAAGTCGTCGGGCTGACGTCGGCCGGTAATCTCGCCTTTGTCGAGAGCCTCGGCTGTTACGACCGCGCGCTGACCTACGACAAGATTTCGACCCTCGATGCAAGCAAGCCGGCGCTGGTGGTCGACTTTGCCGGCAATGGCGAGGTGCTGGCCGCCGTTCACAATCATTTCGGCAACAATCTGGTCGAAAGCACGCAGGTGGGTCTGTCGCACTGGGATGCGCCGCGCGTGTCCGGCGCCTTGCCGGGCGCAAAGCCGCATCTCTTCTTCGCGCCCGACCAGGCGCGCAAGCGGATGGAAGAATGGGGCAAGGCCGGCTTTGACGCGAAGCTTGGCGAGAGCTGGCGCGCCTTCGCCGCCAAGGCCCAGACTTGGGTCAAGCTCGAACGCGGCAAAGGGCCGGAAGCGATCGGCAAAGTCTATTCGGAAATGCTGGCCGGGAAAGTCGATCCGGCCGAGGCGCACATTCTCGCGCTCTAGAGAATAAAGACGGGGACAGGAGGCATATCATGACGCTGGAGACACCGCTGCTGTTGAGCGGCGCACCGGGCTCACCCTATACGCGCAAGATGCTCGCGGTGCTGCGGTATCGCCACATCCCCTATCGCTTCCTGTTGACCGGGCACAATGTGCCAGACAGCCTGCCGAAGCCGAAGGTGGCGCTGCTGCCGACTTTTTATCTGAAGGAAGGCAACGGTCCTTACGAAGCGGCGGTCGACTCGACGCCGCTGATCCGGCGCTTCGAGAAAGCATTCGACGGGCGCAACGTCGTGCCGGCCGATCCGGTCGTCGAATTCATCGACTACCTGCTTGAGGACTATGCCGACGAGTGGCTGACCAAGGCGATGTTTCACTATCGCTGGCATTATCGCGCGGATATCGACCGGGCGGCGGCGATCCTGCCGCTGTGGCGCGACATCAGCGCGTCGGACGAGACGCTGGCGCAAATGAGCAAGCTCTTTTCCGAACGGCAGATTTCGCGGCTCTATGTCGTGGGGTCCAACGAGACGACCGCGCCGGTGATCGAGGCGAGCTATCAACGCTTTCTCGACGCGATGACGGCGCATCTCAAGAAGCATCCTTTCCTGATGGGCGGGCGGCCCGGCGGCAGCGACTTCGGCGTGTTCGGCCAGTTGACGCAGCTGACGCATTTCGATCCGACGCCGATGGAAGAAACGCTCGCGCGGAGCCCGCGGGTTTTCGCCTGGGTCGACATCATGGAAGATCTGTCGGGGCTTGAGCCCACCGATGGCGACTGGATGAAACGCGACGCCGTGCCCGACACGATGCGCGGGCTTCTGGCGGAAGTCGGGCGTGTCTATGTGCCGGCGCTGATCGCCAATGCGAAGGCGCTGATGGCGGGCGCCGAGAAGGTCGAGACCGAGATCGACGGCAAGCCCTGGGTGCAGCAGCCCTTCCCCTATCAGGGCAAGTGCCTGCAATGGCTGCGCGAGAAGCGCGAGGCGCTGGCACCCGCCGACCGCAAGACGGTGGACGACGTGCTGACGGGGACCGGCGTCGAGGCGCTATTTCGCTAGTGCTTCGGCCACCCGCTCGACGACGCGCCGGGCCTGCGCGACCGAGAGGTTCTGATCCTCGCGCAGGCGGCGCCAGAATTCGAAACTCATTGCCGCATCGAACGCATCCAGCAATGCGCGATCTTTCGTCAGCGCCGCGGGGAGCGAGGCACGCAGGATCGCGCGGAGGCTCTCGTTCATCCAGTGCCGGTCCTCGCGCAGAAACGGCGATGTGTGGCTGTGCACATCGGCGGCAAGGCGCAGCGGCATGATCTTTTCGAACAGTTTCGCGCGGCGCGCGACAAGCTGCTCCAGGAGGTCCGGCGCATCGGCCGGCGGCAGCTGCTCGGCGAGGAGCGGCGCAAGCTCGGTGCGCATCAAGGCCGCGATTTCGCGGTAGAGGGTTTCCATGTCGTCGAAATGACGGAAGACGCTGCGCAGTCCGACATTGGCGCGGGCGGCGACGTCCTCGGCTCGGGGGGCGACCTGGCCTTCGCGAACCAGATCGCGCATGGCCTCAACGATACGAAGTCTGCTCGCCTCGCTGCGCAGGCGGCGTCCGTCCGGTTTCGGTTTTTCCTTGCTGGAGGACATCGGGGCCTTTTTCGGGAATGCCTTGATATTGCGGAGCGATTCCGGCTGGTCATTCTCCCAAAGGCGGCCCGCAAAAGCCACAAGAAGCGGCGCGATTGGTGCCAAAAAGCGATGACAAACCGACGAAAATGCAGTTAACTGTTCGTTACGGGGTACGTCAGAGATCGTCCGGGCCGAGCCGCCAGAGTGAAGGCGCCGCGGCCTGAGAAAAAGCAAAGAGACAAAGCCAGCAAGGCTCTCCTTGCCGCCTTCGGGCAGACGATCATCGTCGATGAGGCCCTGTTTTCATGTATGCCCTTTCCCTCCGCCGGATGCATCCGCGCACCGCGATGACGCTTGCCCTGCTGACGGCACTGGCCCTGTGGGTGTTCGTCGCGACGCCCGCAAAGGCCGGTTACTATCCGCCAACGCATTCCGATGCCGCGTATTATTACGATTCGCTTGCGCCCTACGGCACATGGACCCATCACGCGAGCTATGGCGCGGTGTGGTATCCGCGCGGCATGGCGCATGACTGGCGGCCCTACACGCATGGGCGCTGGGTCTGGGACGATGGCTATGGCTGGACCTGGGCCTCAGGCTTCGCCTGGGGCTGGGCGCCGTTTCACTACGGCAACTGGGTGTGGGACGCAGCCTTCGGATGGATGTGGGTGCCGGGCCGCGTGTGGGCCCCGGCCTGGGTGACATGGCGCTACAGCGACAGCTATGTCGGCTGGGCACCCATCGGCTTCGGCGTGAACTACTGG
>PHEO01000210.1 GCA_002841195.1 Alphaproteobacteria bacterium HGW-Alphaproteobacteria-11 | reverse complement strand
GGAACAATGCGGCCGGCGAAATACCCCTATCTCGAACATGACGGGCTTCTGGCCTTTGCGCATCGCGGCGGTGCAAGCGCGTGGCCTGAAAACACGATGCCGGCCTTTCAAGGCGCGGTCGATCTCGGCTACCGTTACATCGAGACCGACGTTCATGCGACGCGCGACGGGGTGTTGCTGGCGTTCCATGACGACAAGCTCGACCGGGTGACCGACCGGACCGGCGTCATCGCCGAAATGGACTATGCCGATGTGAAGCAGGCGCGGGTCGACGGGCGGGAGCCGATCCCGCTGATGGCCGAGCTGCTTTCGGCGTGGCCGGAGTTGCGGATCAATATCGACCCGAAGCGCGACAATGCGGCCGGGCCGCTGATCCGGCTGCTGAAGGATATGAACGCCATCGACCGGGTTTGCGTGACCGCATTTTCAGGAAAACGGACGGCCGGTATTCGCGCCGCGCTCGGCCCCCGTCTGTGCACCGGCATGGGTCCGATGTCGACCGCGCGGCTGCGGTTTTCAAGCTGGAGCGGGCCGCTCGGTTTTGTCTGGGGCGGGTTTGCCGAGGGCTGTGCGCAGATCCCCATTGAGCAATACGGTATCCGGCTGGTCGACCGGGCGCTGGTCGACCGCGCCCATGAACTCGGCCTTCAGGTGCATGTCTGGACGATCGACGATCCGGCCGAGATGCGGCGGCTGATCGATGCCGGCGTCGATGGGCTGATGACGGATGAGCCAGCCTTGCTGAAAACGGTTCTCATCGAGCGCGGGCTCTGGCCCTCGTAGCGTCCCTCGAGGCGGCGCCATTCGGCTCCATGTATTTTATGCGACAATTCGCGTCTGGCCGGGCTGCGAGGGCGGCCTAAGGTGTGGTAGACATGAAATGCCGGTTCTCCAGCGGGAACGGCCCGGGACGGGATGCGGCTGATGAGCTTCGACGCCATGGACTATGAACAAAAGCTGGCCGAGGCCCTGCGCGCGGTGAAGGACGAGGGGCGCTATCGCGTCTTCGCCGACATCGTGCGGCATCGCGGCTCCTTTCCGCGCGCGACGTTCCACACGCCGGATGGCCGGAAGGACATTGTCGTCTGGTGCTCCAACGACTATCTTGGCATGGGCCAGCATCCGGCCGTGCTTGAATCGATGCACCGGGCGATCGACGAGGTCGGCGCGGGCTCCGGCGGCACCCGCAATATTTCCGGCACCACGCATTATCATGTCGAACTTGAGCGCGAGTTGGCCGACCTTCACAGGAAGGAAGCGGCGCTGCTCTTCACATCGGGCTATGCGGCCAACGACGCGACGCTGTCGACGCTGGCGCGCATTCTCGGCGATTGCGTCATCATTTCCGACGAGATGAACCATGCCTCGATGATCGAAGGCATTCGTCGCGGCGGCGGCCCGAAGCGGGTGTGGCGTCACAACGACCTTGCGCATCTGGAAACGCTGCTGAAGGAAATCGATCCGGCGCAGCCCAAGATCGTCGCATTCGAATCCGTCTATTCGATGGATGGCGACATTGCGCCGATCGGGGCGATTTGCGATCTGGCGCGGAAATACGGTGCGCTGACCTATCTCGACGAAGTGCATGCGGTCGGCCTTTACGGTCCGCGCGGCGGCGGCATCGCCGAGCGCGACGGCGTGCTCGACAAGGTCGACATCATCGAGGGGACGCTGGCCAAGGGCTTTGGCGTGATGGGCGGCTACATCGCCGCTTCGGCCGCGCTTGTCGACGTGGTTCGTTCCTACGCACCGGGCTTCATCTTCTCGACATCGCTGGCGCCGGTTCTGGTGGCGGGCGTGTTGGCGGCGGTGCGGCATCTCAAGGCAAGCGATGCAGAACGGGATCGGCACCAGGAGCGCGCGGCGACGCTGCGCCGGTTGCTGGCGGATGCCGGTTTGCCGGTGATGATGTGCGAGAGCCATATTGTGCCGGTGATGGTCGGCGATCCGGTCGTCTGCAAGCAGGTCAGCGACGATCTGCTGCAGGATCACAATATCTATGTGCAACCGATCAACTATCCGACAGTGCCGCGCGGCACGGAGCGGCTTCGTTTTACGCCTTGCCCCGTGCATACCGACGAAATGATGCGCGATCTGGTGAAGGCGCTCGACCAGGTTTGGACGCGCCGCAAGATACGGCGTGCCGCCTGATCGTCCCCATGACGGCGATGCCGGCTCCAAGGGTGGGGCAGTCGGGGTGCGCCGTGAGGTCATCTTCGAATTCACGCCGATCGGCACCAGCGTCAAGGTGACGGCGCTCGATGTCACCAGCGATCTCGAGGTGTCGGTCGTGGCGCCGTCTTCGGCCTCACGAAACGAACTCGAGCGCATTGCGCTGCAGAAACTGCGCTACATGCTCAACCGGCAGGGCGAAACGGACGCGGATGCGAAGAAGCCCGGCGACCGGGAGGAGCCGGGCGGCGGGGGGATCGTCGTATAGCGTGTGGATCAGCGCACCGTGCGCTTTTTCTTGCGGCCTCGCGCCGGGCTGCCATTGCCGGCGCCGACACGGCCAAGACCGATCTGCTTCGCCAACTTCGAACGCTGGGCGGCATAGTTGGGCGCGACCATCGGATAGTCGTGCGGCAGGCCCCAGCGGGCACGGTATTCCTCGGGCGAGAGACCGTATTGCGAGCGCAGATAGCGCTTCAACATTTTCAGCTTCTTGCCGTCTTCGAGACAGATGATGTGATCGGCGGTGACCGACTTCTTGATCGGCACGGCCGGGGTCAATTCGGACTCCCTGTGGCCGCCGCCTTGTTCGATATCTGTGAGTGTCGTGTAGACCGTTCGGATTAGCCCCGAGAGATCGGCTGTCGCCACGGTATTGTTGCTGACATAAGCGGCAACGATTTCAGTCGCCAGGCTCAACATTTCCGTCGCATCGGATTGCGGGGACGATTTGGTCTCGTTCATTTCAAGCGTGATGCCTCTTTGGGGAGCGCCGTCTGCCGTCTGTACATGCGGCAACAGTAACAGGCATCTTCTAGCGCGATTTGGACGTGATAATCAAGGATATCGCGCATCTCTTCTATGATGAATTCCGTCTAAATTTGTTTCACTCAAGGTGAGTTTCAAACAGGCGCGGGTGCTCGATAGGAGAATAACTTGGGTTTTCAAGTAAATTTTCGATTTCTAGTCTTTGATACATGGCTTGCGGCGGCGGCCAAGGCGCGGGCACTTGCGTAGTGCGGATTTCAGCCCGGAATGTCGCGCCTGGGCGGCGGCTGAAAATTTGTGGTGAATTGGCCCCTGCCGACAATATGTGGTATCACGCCCGATATCGATCCCGGGCGGCCCGTGGAGCGCGCGGTGGCGCGTTTGCCTGCGGCCGCGAGTTCTTCCGGAATAGAAGGTAGGTCTATGTCATTGAGCAATGCTGCCGCCGCGCCCGGCGGCTTTTCAGGCTTTTTCACCGACGGTCTGGCCAGCAGCGACCCCGACGTCCTGAAGGCGATCGAGCTGGAGCTGAACCGTCAGCAGACCCAGATCGAGCTGATCGCGTCGGAGAACATCGTCTCGCGCGCCGTGCTGGAGGCGCAGGGCTCGATCATGACCAACAAGTATGCGGAGGGGTATCCGGGCAAGCGATACTACGGCGGCTGCGAGTTTGTCGATATTGCCGAGGAACTGGCAATCGACCGCGCCAAAAAACTGTTCGGCTGCGCCTATGCCAATGTGCAACCCAATTCCGGTTCGCAAGCCAACCAGGGCGTGATGATGGCGCTGCTTAAGCCGGGCGACACCATCATGGGCATGAGCCTCGCGGCCGGCGGTCACCTGACGCATGGTGCGGCGCCCAACCAGTCGGGCAAATGGTTCAACGCGGTGCAATACGGCGTCCGCCAGCAGGATCATCTGGTCGACATGGACGAAGTGGCGTCGCTGGCGAAGACGCACAAACCGAAGATGATCATCGCCGGCGGATCGGCCTATCCGCGCGTCATCGACTTCAAGGCATTTCGCGAAATCGCCGATTCCGTGGGCGCGCTGTTCATGGTCGACATGGCGCATTTCGCCGGGCTGGTCGCCGGCGGCGCGCATCCGAGCCCGCTTCCTTTTGCAGATGTGGTGACGACGACGACCCACAAGACGCTCCGGGGTCCGCGCGGCGGCATGATCCTGTCGAACAACGAGGACATCGGGAAGAAGGTCAATTCGGCGATCTTCCCCGGCATACAGGGTGGACCTCTGATGCATGTGATCGCCGGCAAGGCGGTTGCGTTCGGCGAGGCGCTGCGTCCGGAGTTCAAGTCCTATGCGCGCGCGGTCGTCGACAATGCGCGCACGCTTGCCTCGACGCTGGTCGATGGCGGAGCGGCGATCGTTTCGGGCGGCACCGACACGCATCTGATGCTGGTCGATCTCAGGCCGAAAAAGCTGACGGGCAAAGTCGCGGAAGCGGCGCTCGAGCGCGCGCATATCACCTGCAACAAGAACGGCATACCCTTCGATCCGGAAAAGCCGATGGTAACGTCGGGCGTCCGGCTCGGTACGCCGGCCGGCACGACGCGCGGTTTCGGGACTGCGGAGTTTGCGACGGTTGGCCGTCTCATCGTCGAAGTGCTGGACGGGCTGGCGAAGAACGGCGAAGAAGGCAACACTGAAGTCGAGGCGGATGTTCGCGGGCGCGTCGTCGAGCTTTGCCGGCGCTTCCCGATCTATGGCGGGCCGAAGTAAAAGTTCCGCAGCGGCGGCGGATATTTCAAGTCAGGGGGCTGGCGGCGCATGCGTTGTCCATATTGCGGAAACGAAGATACCCAGGTTAAGGACTCGCGTCCGACGGAAGACAATACGGCGATCAGGCGGAGGCGGTTTTGCACCGCCTGCGGCGGCCGGTTTACGACCTTTGAGCGGGTCCAGCTCCGTGAGCTGACAATCATAAAATCCAACAACCGCAGGGTGCCTTTCGACCGCGACAAACTCATGCGTTCCGTGCAAATCGCGATGCGGAAACGCCCGGTTGAGCAGGAACGCATTGAGCGTATGGTGAGCGGCATCGTGCGGCGGCTCAGGAGGCTGATTAAGCCAGTGTAGTGCTTCACAAGCGGCGTTGCTTGCGAAGCATTACGCCAGCGCCAGTGGCAACTCGATGCGCGCGATGCAGCCACTGCGATCATCACGATTGCGCAGCAGCAGACTGCCGCCATGGCCTTCCACAATCTGCCGCGCCAACACCAGGCCAGATCGG
>PHEO01000209.1 GCA_002841195.1 Alphaproteobacteria bacterium HGW-Alphaproteobacteria-11 | reverse complement strand
CGGATTGCGATTCTTCCCCGGGGGCGGACATCCCATGACACTCGGCAAGCTCATGCACCGGCAGGCGCTGCTGCTGGCGACCACCCCCGCGACTTTCCGTTTCAGACTTCTTAAAACTTCGGCCTTCAGGATGAACGGGTGAGTTCGGGCACCCGTTTGTTGCGTGAGGTGGGTTTTGGGCACGGATATTTCTTCGGCCGGCATGGCGGCGGCAACGAAGCCGCCGCGTTCGGCATTGAGCCATGCTTTCGAGGCGGCGTGGTCTGCAATCCCGAGACACGGCGCGCGCATTCCCGACAAGGCCGATTTCCGGCCCGAACGCTTTGCGCGTTTTCTGCCCGACATCTACCTGGTCGAACTCAGCGACGATCCGCGGAACCGCCTGCCGATCCGGCTCGCCGGCAGCAATATCCGCGATCACCTCGGCGTCGATGTGAAGGGCATGAACTATGCCGATTTCGTGCCGCCGGAGCGCCACGCGCTGGCCGGCGCAACGATGCCGCTCATGTTCGCCGACCCGCCGCTCGGCCGCTGGATCCGCAAGGACATCATCCATCGCGACGGCTTTCGCGAAATGATCGAGATGACACAACTGCCGATGCTCGAGGCCGCGACCGGCACAAGGCTGGTGGTGGGGTTGATCGAGGGTTTCGGCGCCGAACTGCACGGCGAAGGCCATTTCCGCTTCGAGGATCGCGACAGCGAGCTGTTTTTCGAGCCGGCGTGAGGAAGCGGGGTACCCGCCGACGCCGTCAGGCGCGGCGCATTTCGGGGAAGGCGTTTTTCGGCGTGGGCGCGCGGCCGAACTTCTTTTCCAGCACACGGCCGATCTCGACGATCAGTTCGCGGTGGTCGATGGGTTTGCCGACATATCCATCGGCACCCATTTTGTCGTAGCGCGTATTGTCGGGACCGAGCGAGTCGGCGGTCAGCGCGATCACCGGCACGTCGCGGAACGCCGCGTCGTGGCTGCGGATGTGGCGCAGCGTCTCCTCGCCGTTCATCACCGGCATATGCATGTCGAGCAGCACGAGATCGAAAGGCCGCGTCTGCAATTCGCGGATTGCGTCGGCGCCGTTCTCGGCTTCCGTGATTTCAATGCCGAGCGGTTCGAGGAAGAGGCGCGCGACCTTGCGGTTGAGCGCGTGATCGTCGACGAGGAGCACGGAAAGGCCATTGGCCCAGCGCGCGCCGCCCGTCTGATCGACATCGGCGTTTTCGGGCGCCTCGCTGACGCGGCGCCCGGTGAGCGCGCGGAAGGTGAAGGTGAAGGTCGAACCCTGGCCTTCCTCGCTTTTCGCCGTGACATCGCCATCCATCAGCCGCGCCAGCTTGCGGCTGATCGACAGGCCGAGGCCGGTGCCGCCGAAACGCCGCGCGGTGGAGGTTTCGGCCTGGGTGAAAGGCGCAAAAAGCTTGTCGAGCGTTTGGGCGCTCATGCCCATGCCGGTATCGGCAATCGAGATTCGCACCTCGAATCCATCGTCGCCGGCCGGAACGGTCGCGGCCGAGATCGTCACCGTGCCCTTTTCGGTGAACTTGATCGCGTTCGAAATCAGATTCGACACGCATTGACGCACACGCACCGGATCGAAGCGAAGGAAAGACACCATGTCCGGATCGATCGACAGCGTGAGGCCGATGCCCTTTTCGGCGGCGCGCGGCGCAAAGAGCTTTTCGACGCGGTGCAGCAGATGGCCGAGATCGTTGTCGATGGGCGAGATGTCGAACTTGCCGGCCTCGATCTTGGACAGGTCGAGCACGTCGTTGAGGATCGCCATCAGCGTCTTGCCGCTGTCGAGGATCGTGTCGAGCTGGTCTTTCTGTTCGGCCGTAAGGTCGCCGGCCGCCATGTGCTGCGCCATGCCGAGAATGCCGTTGAGCGGCGTGCGGATTTCGTGGCTGATATTGGCGAGGAAGGCCGACTTTGCTTCATTGGCGGCCTCGGCCTGCTTGCGCGCTTTCTTCAGTTCGCGCTCACGCTCCCTGAGCGCCGTGACGTCGGCGCCGACCGCGACCCAGCCGCCGAAGGACAAGGGAATTTCGACAACCTGCATCACCGTGCCGAGATGAGTCCGCAGCTCGACCGGCTCGCCGCGCATCAGCGTCTCGTTGATGTCCCTGGCCACGGCAAACGCTTCATCGTCCGGCAATTCGGGGACCACCTCCTTGACCGCGACATATGTCGATTCGAGATAGGTCTTGCCTTCGCGCAGCGCCTGGTTGGTGAAGGGGAAGTCGCGCTCGTTCTGCGCGTTGGACAGCAGAATTTCATGATCCGGGCCGAAAATAACGAAACCGCCGGGCAGACGGTCCACCGCCTCCCGCACGATCGCGGCCATTTCGTGCTCGCTGATTTTCTTCTCGCTCATCGTCGCGCCCATGCGCCGCGCCGCCGGACGCCGCGAAGCATGACTCCTGTCCCCAATCCCTCGGGTAATCCTAGGGTTTCGGGCTTAAGAGGCGGTGAACGGGCGCGGCCAGAGAACCCTTGGGGCACAAGGGTTTCCGGGCGATTTCGATGAAATCGAGGTTTCTAGGAGGCCGCCCGTCTACCGGCTGAAGCGCTTGTATTTGATGCGGGTCGGGATTTCGGCGGCGGGCCCCAGGCGGCGCTTCTTGTCTTCCTCGTAGTCCTGGTAGTTGCCCTCGAACCATTCGACATGGCTGTCGCCCTCGAAGGCGAGCATGTGGGTGGCGATGCGGTCGAGGAACCAGCGATCATGGGAGATCACGACGGCGCAGCCGGCGAAGGCGACCAGCGCGTCTTCGAGGGCGCGCAAGGTTTCGACGTCGAGATCGTTGGTCGGTTCGTCGAGAAGCAGCAGGTTGGCGCCCGATTTCAGCATCTTGGCGAGATGCACGCGGTTGCGCTCGCCGCCAGACAGGAGACCGACTTTCTTCTGCTGGTCGGACCCCTTGAAGTTGAAGGAGCCGACATAGGCGCGGCTCGGCATGGTGATCTTGCCAAGCTCGATAATGTCGGTGCCGCCGGAGATTTCTTCCCAGACATTCTTGTTGGCGTCGAGCGAGTCGCGGCTCTGGTCGACATAGCCCATGACGACCGTGTCGCCGATCGTGAGCGTGCCGCTGTCGGGCTTTTCCTGACCCGTCAGCATACGGAACAGTGTCGTCTTGCCGGCGCCGTTGGGGCCGATGACGCCGACAATGCCGCCGGGCGGCAGTTTGAACGACAGATCGTCGATCAGCAGCTTGTCGCCGAAGCCCTTGGAGATATTCTCGGCCTCATAGACATTGCCGCCGAGACGCGGACCCGCCGGAATGACGATCTGGGCGCGGCCCTCCTGCTGCTTGCCGGCCTCGGCCAGCAATTCGTCGTAAGCCGAAACGCGCGCCTTCGACTTCGCCTGCCGCGCCTTGGGGCTCTGGCGTATCCATTCGAGTTCGCGCGCCAGCGTGCGCTGTTTGGCTTCTTCCTGGCGGCCCTCCTGCACGAGCCGCTTTTCCTTCTGTTCGAGCCATGAGGAATAATTGCCTTCGTAGGGAATGCCCGAACCGCGATCGAGTTCGAGAATCCAGCCCGTCACATTGTCGAGGAAGTAGCGGTCATGGGTGACCATGACGACGGTGCCTGTGTATTCCTTCAGGTAATTCTGCAGCCAGGCGATCGATTCCGCGTCCAGGTGGTTGGTCGGTTCGTCGAGCAGCAGGAGGTCGGGCGAAGCGAGCAGCAAGCGGCAAAGCGCGACGCGGCGCTTCTCGCCGCCGGAAAGATTGTTGACGTCGGCCTCCGGGTCCGGGCACCTGAGCGCATCCATCGCCATCTCGACCTGGCTGTCGAGGTCCCAGAGGTTCTGCGCGTCGATGATGTCCTGCAGCTTCGCCATTTCCTCGGCCGTCTCGTCCGAGTAGTTCATGGCAAGCTCGTTGTAGCGGTCGAGCAGCGCCTTCTTCTCGGCGGCACCTTCCATCACATTGCCGAACACATTGAGCGCCGGATCGAGTTCCGGCTCCTGCTGCAGATAGCCGACCTTCGCGCCGGCCGCCGCCCAGGCCTCGCCGGTGTGATCCTTGTCGACCCCCGCCATGATGCGCAGCAGTGTCGACTTGCCGGCGCCGTTGAGACCGACGACGCCGATCTTGACGCCCGGCAGGAAGGACAACCGGATGTCCTTCAAGACCTGCTTGCCGCCGGGATAGGTCTTCGACAGGCGGTCCATCACATAGACGTATTGGTAGGCGGCCATGGGGGGCTTCGATCCTTGGGGCTGGCGTTGAATTGGCGCCCCTTCTAGCGGATCGCTCTCCGGCGGGCAATCGGCCTAGACCGTATTCATGTACTCGACGAGCTGGTCGAGCGCCGTGCCCCAGCCGTCCTGGAAGCCCATTTCTTCGTGGCGTTTCGCGCTTTCCTCGTCCGGATGCAGTGCGATGGCCGTGTATTTCGTGCCCTGCCCCTGCGGTTCCATCAGGATGAAGGCGGTGAAGAAAAGGTCATGCACACGCGCGACGGCCGGCCGGTAGCCCGGCCCGAGCGCCGAGGTCCAGACGAGGCGGCGCTCCTTCTCGACTTCGAGATAGCAGCCCGAACCGCCCTCCATGTTCTCACCCTCGGGCGAGCGCATCTGCGTGTAGAACTCGCCGCCGGGACGGAGATCGATCCGGCATTCGACGGTGGCCCAAGGCCGCGGGCAGAACCACTTCATCAGATGTTCGGGTTCGGTCCAGGCGCGCCAGACGAGCGCCGGTGACACATCCACGACGCGCTCCAGCACGAGATCGGTTTTGGGATCGATGACCGGGATACTCATGTCTCGCTCTCCTTCATCTGCAACAGGTAATCGTCGAGCCGGTCGAGGCGGCGCTCCCAGAGCGCGCGCTGTTCGACCATCCATTTCTCGGCCGCCTTCAACGGCTTCGGCTGGAGCCGGTAGGTGCGCACACGGCCCACCTTGCGCGAGCGCACAAGACCGCATTTCTCGAGCGCGGCCAGATGCTGCATGAAGGACGGCAACGCCATCTTGTGCGGGCGCGCGAGCTCGCCGACAGAGGCCGGCCCCTGCCCCAGACGCCGCACCACCGCGCGGCGCGTCGGGTCGCCAAGGGCGTGGAAAACACGGTCGAGCTGAAGCTGGTGTTGGTTAGTCATATGCCTAAGTATGGAGACGCAAAATAGTCAGGTCAATGCCTGAGTTTTGAAAAAGGGAATTGAGACGGTGTGGCTCGCCGGGCC
>PHEO01000208.1 GCA_002841195.1 Alphaproteobacteria bacterium HGW-Alphaproteobacteria-11 | reverse complement strand
CGCCCGGCCGCGCCGCCTATCCGCAAGCCGCCTATGCAACGCTCGGCGCCGGCCGCCCCGTTGCGCAGACGGCATCCGCGATTGCCCGCATGCTGCACGACAAAGGCGCCGCAAGCCTTGCCGCGCACCCGGCGCTGCAGCGCCTTGTCGCCCGCGTCCGGCCGCTTGGCGGCGCCATCCACCTGATCGGCATGGTGACGCCTTCCGGCATTGCCGGGCACCAGCACCATCTGGCGGTGCTGGCGGCGCTGTTGAGCCATGAAGGCGTCAGGGTCTGGGTCCATGCGGTGATGGACGGTCAGGACACGCGGCCGCAAAGCGGCATTGAGCATCTGGCCGAATTTCTCGACGACATTGCCGGCGCCGAAAACGCCGGTCTTGCAAGCGTCATGGGGCGCGGCTATGGCTTCGACGGCGACACCGAACCGGCGGCGCTTGCCGAAGCATGGCGCGTGCTCGCGGAGGCAGACGGCCCGCGAACCGAATATCCGACGGCCTATCTCGACCAGTGCTACCGCAAGGGACTGAACGACGATCGCATACCGCCCGCGCCGACATCCGGCTATCGCGGCATCAGGCAGGACGATGCGCTGCTGCTGGTGAACCTGCAGCCAAACGATGCGCTGGCCCTGATGGGCGCGCTTGTCGATCCGGTAGCGGCGGGATTTGCCCAGGCCGCGCCGGCGCTCTGCGGCGTCTGCTCGCTTGTCGCGCTCGACGCACCCACAGGCGACGCGGTCGAGGCGCTCTACGCGAGCACCACTTTCGGCGCAAGCTTCGGCGAAGCCCTGTCGCAGGGCGGCCGGACGCAGCTTGTGCTGACCGAAACGGCGGCCGAGAGCAATCTCTGGAATTTCGCGCGCAGCGGCCACGCGGCGCTCCGTCCCGGCGAAAGCGTGTTGGTCGCCGAAACGCCTGGGCGCATCGAAAAGCGGCCCGAGCTTGCATCGGCCGCGCTGACATCCGAGGTGCTCACCGCATTGAAGTCCGGCGACCGCGATATCATCGCCGTCGAATTCGCCAACGCGGCGCTGCTCGGACGTACCGGCAACATGCGCGCGACCATCGCCGCCATCGAGGCGGTCGACAAGTGCCTCGGAAAGATCGCCGCGCAAATCGAAAAGCGCGGCGGAACGCTGGTGCTTTGCGGCACCTACGGCAAGGCCGAACTGATGATCGATCCGGAGACCGGCGGGCCATGGCGCTCAACGACGACGTCGGACGTTCCCTTCGTGCTGGCTGGCGGACAACGGGACCTGACATTGGCGAACGGTACGCTCGCCGATGTGGCGCCGACGCTGCTTCAACTTCTGGGTCTGGAGGCGCCGCGCGAAATGACCGGACGCTCGCTTCTCGCGGCGGCCGAAGCGCCGAGCCGGATCAGTGCCTGACATCGCGCGCAGCCCCTCGAAAGCGCTGCTGCTGGCGGCGGCGCTGGCGGCGGGGTGGCCTCACGGCGCAAATGCCGAAATGGCCGAGCCCGGCGAACTCGATGCGTTGCAGCGGCAAATCGAAACAAGCCTCGAAAAGCAGAAGGCGCTCGAAGTGCAATCGGAGGCCGCGCGCCGCGAAGCCGATGAGATACGCAACGCGCTGATCGAGTCGGCGGCGAACGTGCAGCGGCGCGAAGCGGATGTCTCGGCATCGGAAGATCGCTTGCAGGGCCTTCGCGCCGCCGAAGCGGACCTCACCGTTCAGCTCGAACGCCGCCGCGCCGCAATGGCCGAACTGCTGGCGGCGCTGACAAGCCTCGACCGGCAGCCGCCGCCGGCGCTCGCCGTGCGCCCCGACGATGCGCTGGCGTCGGCGCGAAGCGCGATGCTGCTGGGCGCGGCCGTTCCCGAACTCCAGGCCGAAGCCGCCGAATTGCGGCGGCGCCTCGACGAACTGGCACGCCTGCGTGGCGAAATCCTCGCCGAACGCGAAACGCTGGACGAAACGAAAACCCTGCTCGAAAGCGAGAGGTTGTCGCTCGAAGCACTGCTCGCGCGCAAACTTGAGCAGCAGGCAAAGCTCAGCGCGGCCTTCGAGAGCGAACAGGCGCGCGCCGAGCGGCTGTCGCGGCAGGCGACCGATCTGACCGACCTGATTGCCCGGCTCGAAGCCGGTGCCGCCGCGCGCCTGCCGATGCACCGGCCCGAAGACCGCCCCGAACCGGCACGAGAAACGCCGCCACCCGCTTCCGCCGAAACGACGGAAACCCGCATGGCCGTGCTGAGGCCGCCTTCCGGGCCGCCCGCCATGCCCTCGTCGCGGCTGTTCTCGGACGCCAGGGGGCTGATCCGCCCGCCAGCGGCTGGCCGGATCGTCCAGCGCTTCGGCACGGCGGACGGGATCGGCGGCCAGACCCAGGGTCTGACCATCGAGACCCGCGCGGATGCACACATTATTGCCCCTTTTGACGGTAGAATCTCTTACGCAGGGCCGTTTCGCCGCTATGGCCAACTCTTGATCATATCGGTCGGCGAGGGCTACCATGTGTTGTTGGCGGGCATGACGAGAATCGATGGCGCCGTGGGCCAGAGCGTTCTTGCCGGCGAACCTGTCGGCACGATGGGTTCATCGCCCGCCGGCGACGATCCGGCCGTGCGAAACGACAAGACGGGACGGGACGGAATACCCGGCCGCGGCCCCGAGCTCTATATCGAAATCCGGAAAGACGGCAGCCCGATCGATCCCCGACCCTGGCTGACGATGAGTGACAAGAAGGCAAGTGGTTAAATGAAAAAGTCCGTCTTCGCCGGCTTCGCCGTCGGCATGTGCCTGTCCGTCGGAGCCCTGATGGCGTTCCAGCCCGGGGTGCTGAATTCGGCGGCCTATGCCAACGACCAGAACACCTATCGCCAGTTGAACCTGTTCGGCGATGTCTTCGAACGCGTACGCGCCGACTATGTCGAGCCGACGGACGATTCGAAACTGGTCGAGAACGCCATCAACGGCATGCTGACCTCGCTCGATCCGCATTCGAGCTACATGACGCCCAAGACCTTCCGCGACATGCAGGTGCAGACGCGCGGTGAATTCGGCGGCCTCGGCATTGAAGTGACGATGGAGAACGGCGTCGTCAAGGTGGTCACGCCGATCGACGACACGCCCGCCAGCCGCGCCGGCATGCGCCCCAACGACTACATCACCCATATCGACGGCACGCCGATCCTCGGCATGACGCTGAGCGACGCGGTCGACAAGATGCGCGGACCGTCGAACTCGGCGGTGACGCTGACCGTGATCCGCAAGGGCGTCGACGAACCTTTCGAGGTGAAGTTGACGCGGGCCATCATCACCATCAAGTCGGTACGCTACAATCGCGAAGGCGACATCGGTTACATCCGCATCACCTCCTTCAACGAACAAACATCCGACCTGCTCGGCGCGGCGATCTCCGATCTTGCAAAGCAGATCGGCAATACGCGCCTGAAGGGCTACATCATCGACATGCGCAACAATCCGGGCGGGCTGCTTGACCAGGCGATCTCGGTCAGCGACGATTTCATCGACGGCGGCGAAATCGTCTCGACGCGCGGCCGCCACGCCGAGGACACGCAACGCTACAATGCGCGCTCCGGCGACATCACGCGCGGCAAACCGATCATCGTTCTCGTCAATGGCGGCTCGGCCAGTGCTTCGGAAATCGTTGCCGGCGCGCTGCAGGACCACCGCCGCGCAACGGTTCTGGGCACACGCTCTTTCGGCAAGGGCTCGGTGCAGACGATCATTCCGCTCGGCTCCGACGGCGCGCTGCGCCTGACGACGGCGCGCTACTACACGCCCGCCGGCCGCTCGATCCAGGCCAAGGGCATCGAGCCCGACATCATCGTCACGCAAACGGATCCCGACGACGAGAAATCCGACGACAAGCAGGCGAGCACCATCGGCGAAGCAGCGCTGCCCGGCCACCTCGCAAACGAGGAAGGCGACGAGCAGAGCGGTTCCGACAGCTTCGTGCCCAAGGACAAGGCCGAAGACCGGCAACTTCTCTACGCCATCGACCTGATGAACGGCGTTCGCAAGGATGCCGCCTTTATCGGCGGCACCACATCGAGCGCCATGGCCAACTGAGGGGCCGGCCGAGTTGGCCGGTTGAGTCGAGACGTCCCGTCGCGGCCGGAGACGAATTGCGGACATGGGTGCGAAGATAGCGGCGAAAAGCGTTGGCCCGATCGGGGACGGGCAAGCGCAGGAGGAAGATCGGCTCCGCTTCGGCGCGCTGTCCGTCGCCGCGCTCCTTGTTGCGCTCGTCTATGGCGGCACGCTTGCCTGGCTGCTTCTTTCCGACAACCGCCTCGCCGGCGAACCCGTCATACATCTCGCGCTGGCGGAGGATGACTTCGCCGAGAGCGAAACGCCGCGCGCGACACCCGGGCTGGACGCCGCGGGCATTGCGGATGCAACGCCGGATCGGCCGGACGCGGACGAACCCAGCGCCGACGAACAGGCGTTGCTCGACGCGGCGCGGCGGATCGGCGAAGCCGAGGAAATCGCGGCCGAGGACGTTGCCGCGCAGGTCCGCATCGTCGGCGCCGAAAGCGTTTCAGGCGGGGAAGAAGCGGCGCCGGACGAGAAGTCCGAGATACGCGCGCTGCCGCCCGTGCCCGATCCGGCGCTTGTCGAGAAGACGCCGCAAGGTCTGCTGCCTCAGATCGCGGCCGACGGCCGCACACCCCGCGAGGTCTATGCGCGGCCCGTGCCGCCCGGCACACCGGTGATGCGCCGAATCGCACTTGTCGTCAGCGGCATGGGCATCAGCGAAAGCGCGACGGCGCATGCGATCGAAACGCTGCCGCCGGAGGTGACGCTTTCATTTGCGCCCTATGGTCCCGGCTTGCAGGACTGGATCGCCAAAGCCCGCGCGGCGGGCCATGAAGTGCTGCTTGAACTGCCGATGGAACCGTTCGGCTATCCGCAGAACGATCCCGGTCCTTACACATTGCTGACATCGCTTTCGGCGGAAGAAAATCTCTCGCGCCTCGAATGGCTGATGGGCCGCTTCACCGGCTATGCGGGCGTGATGAACTATCAGGGCGCGCGTTTCACGACATCGGCCTCGACCGTCGAGACGGTGATGGCCGCCTTGCAGAAGCGTGGCCTCCTCTATGTCGACAACGGCGCCTCGGCACGCAGCCTCGCGCCGCAACTGGCGCGCGACGCCGGGATGCCGGCGGTGCAGGCGACACGCATCGTCGATCCGGTGCAGAACCCGCAG
>PHEO01000207.1 GCA_002841195.1 Alphaproteobacteria bacterium HGW-Alphaproteobacteria-11 | reverse complement strand
GCCGAAAAGCGCGGCCGATGCCTCAAGGACGCATTCGACATAGCCGGTCGCCGGAAAGACGATCGAACCGCCGACATTGTGGTCGGCGAGAAACGGAAACAGATCGGCGTCGATCTGGGTTTCCCAGAGCGCGTGCCCTCGTTGTGGCCGGCTGCCGAGAAATGGCCCGTCGACACTTGCATACATGCGCCCATCGGCGTCGGGTGTCACCGGTGTCCAGTGGCTTTCGTGTTGCCACGGGTATCGCGGAAGTTCGACGCAACGGCCCGGGACGGGGAATGACCGTCCGAAGTCGAGTTCGACGCCGGCGCAGAACGCCGTATCGGCGACCAGGCGGAGCATCGGCGCATCATGCGCGCTACGCGTCATGCTGGTGATGGGTGTGCCGGTCTTGCCCTTTTCGCGCAGAATCTGCCGCAGATAAGGTTGAAGAACGTTATGCGGGCCGATTTCGACCAGCACATCGATGCCGTCCGAGATCATGGCGCCGACCGCGTCGTGAAAGCGCACCGGCATACGCATATTGTTCCACCAGTAATCGGTGTCGAGCGCTTCGCCGGCCGTTTCGGCGCCAAGCACCGTCGAATAATAGGGAACGCGCGTAGCGGCCGGCGCAACCGGACCGATCTTTTTCAGGAAGTGGTTTTGCACGGGGTCGAGAACGTGGCTGTGGAAGGCGTAATCGAGATCGAGAAGGCGGAAGAAGATCTTCTCGATCGTCAGTTTTTCCCCGAGTTCGATCAGCGCCTGCTCGTCGCCTGCGAGTGTGACGGAGGTCGATGTGTTGACGGCGGCGAGCTCAATCTTGCCGCCGGAATCCCTCTCGATTTTAAGCGCCCGTTCCGGCGAAATTCCGGCAGCCGCCATCCGGCCCTGGCCGCGTGTGCGGCCTTGCGCTTCGGACCGGGCAACGACCAGCAGCACGGTCTGGCGGAGATCGAGAGCGCCGGAAACATATGCGGCGGCGACTTCGCCGACGCTGTGCCCGGCGACGGCGTCGGGCGTCAGACCCGCTTCCTGCAGGCAGCGCCATAGTCCGATCTGCATCGCCAGCAAGGCGGGCTGCGCCACCTCGGTTCGTCCAAGGCGTTGTTCGGCATCCTCGGCATGCAATGCTTCGACAAGCGACCACCCGGCGATTTCGACGATCAATGCGTCGATGGCATCGACCTCGCGGCGGAAAGTCTCGCTCTCGGCATAGAGCCGGCGTCCCATGCCCGGCCATTGCGCGCCATTTCCGTTGAAGACGAAGCCGACTTTTGCTTGTGAAATGGCGGCTTCGTTTGAAACGACGGCACAATCGGTCTCGTCGGCAAACGCGGCAAGTTGCGCGACGATATCGCCGACCGTCTCGCCGTGAATGATGGCGCGGTTCGGATGACGCACGCGCCGGAATGCCGCCGTAAACGCTGCGTCGTAATAGTCGTCCTTGTCTCTCGATTCCAGGAATGTCGCCCAGTTGCGCGCCATTGCCCGCAGCGCCGCCGGCGATTTGGCGGACAGCACAAGCGGCGGCAGCGCCGGCGAAATATCGCGGGCTGCGCGCGGCTGAACGGCATGTTCGCGCAAAAGCACTGTCGCATTCGCGCCGCCAAATCCGAACGAATTGACGCCGGCGCGGATCGGACGCCCGGATGCTTCGATCGGCGTCAGCTTCTGCACCGGCGCGATACGAAGCGTGTCGAAATCGATGTCGGGGTTCAGCGTCTCTGAATGCAGCGACTTCGGTACGGCGCGATGCCGGATCGCCAGGATTGTCTTGATGAGCCCGGCCATGCCCGATGCGGGCTCCAGGTGGCCGACATTTGTTTTCGCCGAACCGACGGGCAGCGGCCCATCGGCGGGTCTGCGCTTCTGCCCGATTGCTTCGCCGAGCGCGCGGCTTTCCGCCGGGTCGCCGACGATCGTGCCGGTGCCATGCGCCTCGAAGAAGTCGATCCCGGCCGGATCGACGTCGAATTTGGCCATCGTTTGTTCGATAAGCAGGCGCTGCATCTCATGCGAGGGAAGCGCGATGCCGTTGGTATGTCCGTCCGTATTGACACCGGATCCTTCGATGACCGCGTGGATCGGATCGCCGTCGCGAAGCGCATCCGCCAAAGGCTTGATGGCGACGACGCCGCCTCCTTCGCCGCGAACATACCCGCCCGGATTCTCGCCGAAGGCCCGGCACAATCCATAGGTGGAAAGCATCGTCGCCTTTGAAAATCCGACAAAGGGCAGGGGGCTGAGAAGCAGACTAATGCCGCCGACCAGCGCCATGTCGCAGCGTCCCTCGCGAAGCGCGTTGAGCGCTTCGTTGAGCGCAACAAGCGACGACGAACAGGCCGTGTCGACCGCCATGCTCGGACCGCGCAGGTCGAACTGGTAGGAGAGCCTGTTGGCGGCAATCGAAAGCGTCGAGCCGAGCATCGTATAGGCGTTGATGCCGTCCCCGTTGCCTTGCTGGCTCGATCCGTATTCGGTGGAGGAAATGCCGATATAGACGGCGCAGTTGCGTCCGGCGTGATGGCCGGGGATCTGCCCGCCGGATTCCAGCGCTTCCCAGGCCATCTCCAGCAGCATCCGCTGCTGCGGGTCCATCATGTCGGCTTCGCGTGCCGAAATGCCGAAAAAGGCGGCGTCGAACCCGCGAATATCGCCCAGCGTTCCGGCCGCGAAAGTATAGCTGCGCCCCGGCGCCTTCCGGCTGGGGTGCTTGAAGAGCGAGTGGTCCCAGCGGTCTGCGGGAACCTCGGTGACGACATTGCGTCCCCCGGCAAGCACCTCCCAATACGCCTCGGGCGTGTCGCAGCCGCCGGGGAACCGACAGGCCAGGCCAATAATGGCCATGTCGGTCTTTTTCATGTCACCAACGCTCATCTACACGCGCCCCCAAAAGCGCCCCGCCCCCAAAATTCCAATCCGGCATTGGGCCTGCCACCCCGGCTTGGCGGCCCTTCAGAACGGATTTGAGTTAACAGCCCGGACTATAGTGGAATTGACTGTTTGAAGGCTACCTATCTGAATGATTCAACGGCTTATCAGCCCGACTACTTTGGTTTCAGCGCCGGTTCGCCCCATTGCGTACTATCGCACCGCGGTTTGTACCGAACGGCACGGGGCCGTCGCCGTAAGCCTCGACCGGGCCGGTTCATCGCGATATGCAAGGGCCAGCAGTCCCCGATGTGAGACGGCCCGGCAGTGAAAGCACGGGAGTCCCGCCGTATTGACGGCCGCCCGTACCTGAATTGAACAAGATGTTGAAGTACAAAGCAAAAACAATCTCCATCGCCCCCATGATGGACTGGACGGACCGCCACGATCGGTTCTTCCTGCGCCTGATCTCGCGCTACGCACTTCTCTATACGGAGATGGTGACCGCGGGCGCGGTGCTGCATGGGGACCGCGCGCGGCTGCTGGGCTTCGATCCGGCCGAGCATCCGGTGGCGCTTCAGCTCGGCGGTTCGGAGCCCGCCGAACTTGGCGAAGCCGCCGCCATCGGCGAAGGCTTCGGCTATGACGAAATCAACCTCAATGTCGGCTGCCCCTCCGACCGCGTGCAGTCGGGCCGCTTCGGCGCCTGCCTGATGCGCGAGCCGGATCTCGTCGCGCGCTGCGTCGAGGCGATGCGCGCCCGCGTCGCCGTTCCGGTCACCGTCAAATGCCGCATCGGCGTCGACGATCAGGAGCCGCGCGAGGCGCTGCCCGCCATGGCGCGCGCCGTCCGCGAGGCCGGCTGCGAAACCCTGATCGTCCACGCCCGCAAGGCCTGGCTCGAAGGTCTGTCGCCGAAGGAAAACCGCGACGTGCCGCCGCTCGACTACCCCCTTGTCCATGAACTGAAGCGCGACATGCCCGGCATGGAAATCGTCATCAATGGCGGCATTGCCACGCTGGACGAAGCCGCGGCGCATCTCGACCATGTCGATGGCGTCATGCTCGGCCGCGCCGCCTATCAGAACCCGTGGATTCTCGCCGAAGTGGATCGTCGCTTTTACGATGACGACCATCCCGTGCCCACGCGCCACGATGTGATCGAAAATTTCTTCCCCTATGTCGAGCGCGAGCTGGCGCGCGGCACCCATCTTCACGCCATGACCCGGCATATTCTGGGTCTCTTCCAGGGTTGCCCCGGTGCGCGCGCCTTCCGCCGTCACATTTCGGAAAACGCCCCGCGCGCGGGCGCGGGCGTCGACGTCATCCGCGACGCCGCCGCACTGGTGCGCGAACCCGTTTCGGGTATCCTCAGCGCCGCCGAATAGCCTGCCACGCCGCCGTCCTTCAGAAAGCCAACAAAAAATGAACATCGAGGCCATGTCGCTGATGGAACTCGCGCCCTTCGCCGCGGGCCTCGTCTTCACCGGCCTGATCGCCGGCATTCTGGCGGGCCTTCTCGGCGTCGGCGGCGGCATCGTCATCGTGCCCGTGCTCTATCATGTGTTCACGCTGCTCGGCATCGACGAAGGCGTGCGCATGCATCTCGCTGTCGGCACCTCGCTCGGCACCATCATCCTGGTCTCGATCCGCTCCGTCCGCGCGCACGCGCAAAAAGGCGTCGTCGACTGGCAAATGCTGCGCGACTGGGCGCTGCCGGTGCTTGCCGGCGTCGTCCTCGGCACGGGCGTCGCGGCTTATGTCAGCGGCGATGCGCTGACCGGCGTCTTCGCCACCATCGCGCTGGTCGTTGCCGCCAATCTCGCCTTCGGCAAGGAAAGCTGGCGCCTCGGATCGCAGCTTCCCTCGACGGCGGTACAATATCCGGTGGCATCGGCCATCGGCGGCCTGTCGGCGATGATGGGCATTGGCGGCGGCACTTTCGGCGTCACCTTCATGACGCTCTACGGCAAGAACCCGCGCGAAGCGGTGGCAACCTCGGCCGGTCTTGGCGTGTTGATTGCGGTGCCGGCGATGATCGGCTTTGTCTGGGCCGGCTGGAACGATCCGCGCCTGCCGCCGTTCAGCGTCGGCTATGTCAACCTGATCGGCCTCGCGCTGATCATGCCGCTCTCGATCCTCGCCGCGCCCTGGGGCGCTACCATCGCCCACGCGATCAGCCACAAGGCACTGATCCGCGCCTTCGCGCTCTTCCTCGCGCTGACCTCGCTGCAGATGTTCTACCGGCTGTTCGGTTAGCCGAGAAACCAGTCAACCACCCGCGCATTCTCTTCCACCGGATAGGTATGCGACAGGTCGGCGATCTCCCGATAGACGACCCGCGCGCCCGCGGCCGTGAGTTCGTTGTTCGCGAGCCG
>PHEO01000206.1 GCA_002841195.1 Alphaproteobacteria bacterium HGW-Alphaproteobacteria-11 | reverse complement strand
TGTCGGTATATTCGAGTTGGCCGGTGTCCTCGTCCTCGAGCTTGGTCAGGCAGCACTTCGCGCAACCGTCGCAAAGGCTCTCCCACTCCTCGCGGTTCATTTCGTCGAGGCGCTTCACGCGCCAGAAGGGTTCGCCGGTGCCGGTCATTCCGGCACAGAACCTCGGCCCGCGCGCGCCGTCAAGCGGTTCCGGAAAATCACGGAATGCCTGCCATTGCTTCGCCGCGAAGGCGCCCCAATCCGCTCACAAAGTTAATTCAGTCTCGTTTCGGTTCAGTCCGGGGTGGCATGAGGCTCGCATGAAACCCCTGCCCGGTTGACGCCGGAAGTGTAACTATCGAGGCAATTGACCCGTGTCGCAGGACGACGATGATCCCTATCCGATGCGCGCGCAGCAGCACCGCGCGCCGACGCACGACCTGCCGGAACCGCCCGACCCGGCGGCGGACGGACGGCCGCGCGGCTCGCGGCGTTTCCGTCCGGGCTTCCTCGCCACCCTTTCCTTCGTCCTCACTGCTTTCCTTGTCGGCGCCGTCCTTCTCGTCTCGCAGACGCTGCCCAACCTGCAGCGCGCGATCAATGCCGGGCCGGATGAATCGCTAATGCTGACCGTGCTCGACGCGGAGGGCAACGAGATCGGCAGCCGCGGCAAGCGCACCACGCCCACGGTGCCGCTCGGCGAAATGCCACCTTATCTCATCATGGCCGTTCTCGCGACCGAGGACCGCCGCTTCTACGAGCACAACGGTTTCGACCCGCGCGGCATCGCGCGCGCCATGTGGTCCAACCTCAAGGCATTCGAATTCGTGGAAGGCGGATCGACCATCACGCAACAGGTCGCAAAGAACCTCTATCTCGACAACAGCCGCACGGTTCTGCGCAAGGCACAGGAGGCGCTGATCACGCTCTGGCTCGAAAACAATCTGTCCAAGGACGAAATCCTGACGCTCTATCTCAATCGCATCTATATGGGCGCCGGAAACTACGGCATGGATGCGGCCGCCCGCTATTACTTCGGCAAGTCGGTGCGCGATGTCTCGCTGCCGGAAGCGGCCATCCTGGCTGGGCTGCCGAAGGCGCCAAGCCGCTTCTCGCCGAGCAACGATCTCGAACGGGCCCGCACTCGCGCCAGCCAGGTCCTCGACCGGCTGGTCACTTCCGGCACACTCACCGCGCAGGAAGTCGCCGGGGCGCGCGCCAATCCGGCCGATGTCGTCGTTCGCGCCCGCGCCGAGGGGCAGGAATATTTCGTCGACTGGGTCGCAGGCCAGGTCGCCGCCGCGATGCCCGGCACGACCGGACGCTACACCGTTCGCACGACGCTCGATCCGCGCCGCCAGAAGGCCGCCACCGCTGCCATCGAAAAGGCGCTCGCCGACAACGGTGAGGAACGCCGTCTGTCGCAGGGTGCGTTCGTCGCGCTCGGGCCCGACGGCGCCGTGCTCGCGATGGTCGGCGGCAGGTCCTATCTCGAAAGCCAGTTCAACCGCGCATCGCAGGCGCTGCGTCAGCCGGGTTCCGCTTTCAAGCCGATCGTCTATCTCGCCGCGCTCGAAGCGGGCTACACGCCGGACAGTCCAGTTACGGACGAACCGGTATCGATGGGTGGCTGGGTACCGCGCAACGCAGCGGCGCGGGACTGGGGCACGGTCAGTCTCGCCACGGCGCTCGCGCATTCGATCAACACCATCGCCGTGCAGGTCGGCGACAAGGTCGGTCTCGACAGGATCGGCGCCGTCGCGCAACGCCTCGGGCTCGAACGGCCGCTGCCGCGCAATCTTTCCGTCGTGCTGGGCAGCTCCGAAGTAACGCTGCTGGAATTGACGTCGGCTTATTCGGTCTTCGGCAATGAGGGCCGCCGCTCGCCCCCTTACGGCATTGTCGAAATCGTCGCCGAGAACGGCGATACGGTCTTTTCGCACACGCCCGAATCCGTTCAGGCGACCAAGCCCGAACATGCCCACGACATGACCTACATGCTCTACAACGTGATGACCGAGGGCACCGGGCGCGCCGCGCAGATCGGCGGCCGTCTTGCCGCCGGCAAGACCGGCACCAGCCAGGACAATCGCGATGCCTGGTTCATCGGCTATACGGGCAATGAAACAGCCGGCGTCTGGTTCGGCAATGACGACAATTCGCCGACCGACGGCGCGGCCGGCGGCAATGTCGCCGCGACCGCCTGGAAGGCCTATATGAGCGCCGCGCAGGCGGGCCAGGCGCCGGCGCCGCTGCCCGGCGCCGTGCGTTATCGCGACGCGACGATCCGCACCGCCGTCAGCGCACCATCGGGCTTCTTTGCCGAACTCAGCGATCTCTTTTCGGCGGCACCCAAGCTCGAAGGCCGGTCGGCCAATTGGGGTCAGGGCTTCCGGCGCGGCGGTGAAACGCTTGGCGGGCCCGGCAAGCGCTGAGTTTGCGTCCCGCCGCCCGATGCGCCATACAGGCGCATTCGCCGCAGACATGCAGAGATTTCCAGATTGGCTCCGCCGCTTCTTGCTCTTCGCGACATTCGCGTCGCCTTCGCCGATCAGGTGCTGATCTCGGGCGCGAGCTTCGCGCTCGCAGCCGGCGACCGGCTGTGCCTTGTCGGGCGGAACGGTTCGGGAAAGTCGACATTGCTGCGCATCGCGGCCGGCCTTGCCGAGCCCGACGGCGGCGAGATTTTCCGCCAGCCCGGCACGCGCATCGCCTATCTCGAACAGGCGCCGGATTTCGGCGGCGCCGCGACCGTGCTCGATTATGCGACGGCAGGCGGCGCCGAAACACACAAGGCGCAAGCCGCGCTCGACGAACTGAAGCTTTCGCCGGACGCAAACCCTGCAACGCTTTCGGGCGGCGAGGGACGCAAGACGGCGCTTGCACGCGTGCTTGCCGAGGAACCCGACATTCTGCTGCTCGACGAACCGACCAATCATCTCGACCTGCCGTCGATCGAATGGCTTGAGGAAACGCTGTCTCAGTTTCGCGGCGCTTTCATTTTGATCAGCCATGACTGCGCCTTCCTGCGCCGGTTGACCGCCGGTTGCCTGTGGCTCGACCGCGGCGCGATCCGCCGCCTCGACAAGGGCTTTTCGTCCTTCGAGGCGTGGTCGGAACAAATTCTCGCCGAAGAGGAAACGGTCGCGCACAAGCTCGACCGGTTGATCGAGCAGGAAACGCAATGGTCGCGCGAAGGCATTTCGGCGCGGCGCACGCGCAACCAGGGCCGGTTGCGGCGGTTGCACGCGATGCGCGCCGACCGGGCGCGGCGCGTCGGCCAGACGGGCCGTGTCGAACTTGTCGCCGAAAGCGGCACGGCGTCGGGGTCGCTTGTCGTCGAAGCGAAAGGCATATCGAAAAGCTGGCCGCAGCCGGACGGCAGCGCGCGCGTCGCCGTCGCCAATTTTTCGACGCGCATCATGCGCGGCGACAAGGTCGGGCTGATCGGCCCCAATGGCGCGGGCAAGACGACGCTGCTGAAAATACTCACCGGCGCGCTGAAGCCCGACAGCGGCACGATACGCCTCGGCACCAACCTGACGCCCGTCTATGTCGACCAGACGCGCGCGCTGCTCGATCCGGAAGCAACGCTCTGGCAGACCCTGTGCGAAGGCGGCGGCGACCAGGTGATGGTGCGCGGGAAGCCGCGCCATGTGGTTTCCTATCTCAAGGACTTCCTCTTCCGGGAGTCGCAGGCACGCCAGCCCGTCAAGGCGCTGTCGGGCGGCGAGCAATGCCGGTTGCTGCTGGCGCGGGCGCTGGCGAAACCGTCGAACCTGCTCGTGCTCGACGAGCCGACCAACGATCTCGACATGGAAACACTCGACCTGCTGCAGGAGATGCTGACCGATTATGACGGCACCGTTTTGCTGGTCAGCCACGATCGCGACTTTCTCGACCGCGTCGTCACCTCCGTCATTGCGCTCGACGGCGCGGGCAACGCCGCCGAGTATCCGGGCGGCTATTCGGATTACCTGACACAGTCCCGGCACCAACGCAGCGAGGCGCCGCGTCCGGGCCGTGCGGCTCAGTCCACGCGGCCGGAACGCGCGCGGCCGGCAGGCAAGCTCGGCTACAAGGAACAGCGCGCCATCGAGGAACTTCAGGAGAAAATGCCGCGGCTCGCCGCGGAAATCGCCGCGCTCGAACGGAAGCTCGCGGATCCGGACCTTTATGCGCGCAGCCCTGACGATTTCCACAAGGCGACGGCGCGCCACGATGCGCTCCGGGCGGAGCTTTCGGCAGCCGAGGAAAGCTGGCTCGAACTCGAATTGAAGCGCGAGGCGCTTTCCGGCGCCTGAGAGTTAACCACCCCGGCATATTCCCTTTGACTGTTGCATCGGCACGGTTTTGGATGTTCGGCGTTGCGATTCGCGGGCAGGGGTGCGGCGAGGCGAAGCGTGGACCGGTTTCGGATCCAGAAGGATCCGGTGGGGGAATATTGAAGCTCTTCCTGAAGCTTCTTGCATCTTTTGTCGTCGCGCTCGTTCTGGGCGTCGGATCGGCGTTGCTGCTTCTGCGCGGCGGCCTCGGCGGCGCTGGCGACGGGCGCGGTCAGGAGCGTGACGAGGGCGGCGAGCGCGGTGCGGGTCACGGGTGGGCTCCGGCGGGTTGGCGGGGGGACGCGGAGGATGATGCCACACCTCCCATGAACCGCACGCCGGGGCCGGGAAGTCCGCCTCGCGGCGCCGCCCCGGGACGGGAAGACATGTCCGGCCGGCCCCATTATTGTGGTGCGGCCCCTCCAATCCGTCATCCCCCGCGCGTCCCTCCGGGGACAACCGACCACCCGAGGATGTTCGATGCCGCTCGCCTCCCTCCGCACCGCGCTATCGCTGCTGGTCCTCGTCGCCGCTGGCGCCACGGCCGTCCCCGCGCGCGCCGACGAGCCCGAGCCGCGGTGCGGCGACGGGAAGCGGGCGGCCACCCCGCGCGTGTGCGGGCAGTTCGAGGCCGCACCCAAGCTGACCGCCGAAGACCCGCTCGCGCAGAAGGTCCTCGCGGTGTGGCGCCGCGTCTCCCCGGCCGTCGAGGCGCTGTCCGGGCGGCAGTCGTCCATCGCCATCCTGGCCGCCGACGCGCGGCTGGCCGACGGGCAGCCCTTCCCGCCGACCGCCTACATCTGCCCCGGTGCCCCGCCGACGGTCTACGTGCCTCACACCCTGGTCGACAAGGTCTTCGGCCCCGCCGCCGCCTACCCCGAGGACTTCATGGGCTTCGTCCTCGGCCACGAGCTCGGCCACCGCATCAACGACTTCACCCCGGACG
>PHEO01000205.1 GCA_002841195.1 Alphaproteobacteria bacterium HGW-Alphaproteobacteria-11 | reverse complement strand
GTCGGCTTCCGGACGGCGCAGCCGCGCCAGCGCCCAGACGACGCCGAGCACGCCCATGATATGGACGAACATCAGACCGAAAGGACCGGCCTCGAACACGATCGACGGCGTGTCGAAGCCGAGCCACCTGTCGATGAAATAAATCAGCGAGATCACCGCTTCGGCGATGAAGGGCAGGGCGAAAGGCAATGTGATCGCAAGATCGGCCCATGCAAAGCCCCGGATTACCTTCGTCTGTGTCTCGTTTCCGTTCATCCGTCGTTCCCCCGATTTCCGATGCGGCATTGCGTCCGTCCAGGCTTTGCGCATTCCGCCGTCGACTCTGCTATATAAGTTGTCACATGTGAACAGTCCGGCGAGCGGCGGAGGCATTTTGCAACAGCGCACGATCTGGGGTGGCGGCATTGCGCTCGCCATTCTCCTATTAGCTGCGGTCTATTTCATGTTCCTGCGCGCGCCTGCCGTTCAGGTGATGGCGCCGACGCGCGGAATGGCGGTCGAGGCCGTCTATGCCACGGGCACGGTCGAGCCGATTTCCTATGCGCGGGTCGGGACCAAGATTTCCGGCCGGTTGACGGAAGTGGTGGCGCGGGAGGGCGCGACCGTCGAGGCCGGGAATGTCCTTGCCGTGATCGATGCACGCGAGGAAATTTCCCGCGTGCAGGAACTCCGCGCAAGGCTGCAACTTGCGGCTTCCGAACTTGAGCGCACCCGTACGCTTCGCCGCTCCGGGCATGTCAGCGCCGCCGTTCTCGATCAGATGGAGACGGCGCATGCCGCGGCCATTGCAGCACTGCAGGGCGCCCAGGCGCGGCTCGACGAACATTTCATCACCGCACCCATCGCCGGCACCGTTCTGCGCTCCGAGAACCAGCTCAAGATCGGCGACATGGCGCAGCCGGGGCAGGTGCTTTTCCTGGTCGGCGACGCGGCGGCGCTGCAGATCGACGCGGAGGTCGACGAAGAAGACATCCTCAAGGTTGATATGGGTCAGGAGGCGTTGATCAGGGCCGATGCCTTTGCCGGGCAGGTGCTTGAGGGATCGGTCAGCGGCATCACACCCCATGGCGATCCGGTGGCGCGGACATACCGTGTCTATATCGGACTGCCCGACGACACGCCGCTCGTCTCCGGCATGACGACCGAAATCAACATCGTTGTGCGTCGCGAGGAAAATGCATTGCTCGTGCCGCTGTCGTCTATCACGGGCGGTGCCGTCTGGGTTGTCGAGGGCGGGCGTGTGCAACTCCGGCCGGTGACGCTTGGCGCCGTCGGCAACACGGAGGCCGAAATTCGGTCCGGCCTCTCGGACGACGACACCATCGTCGTCAATCCGGCGGCCGGGATCGCCGAGGGCGGGCGTGTCCGCCCGAACGACGTCGACCGGGAGTAAGCAATGCTCTGGCGTGTCAGCATGGGCATTGCGGCGGCGCAACTGAGACACCGGCGCCGCCAGACGCTCGTGTCGACGCTGGGGGTGGCGCTTGGCGTCGGGTTTTTCGTCGCGACTTCGGCGCTGATGTCCGGCTCCGAGCAAGACATGGTCAAGCGTCTGCTCGACAATGCACCGCATATCACCATCAAGGATGAATTCCGCGAGGCCGCACCGCAGCCTGTGTTCATTGCCTTTCCGCAAGGCGCGGTAACGCTGACCAACACCAAGCCGCGCGAATATCTGCGTGGCATCAAGAATCACGGCGCAATGGTCGATGAGCTTTCGCGCCAGCCCGGCGTCGTTGCCGAGGCCGCGCTGATGGGGCAAGCCATCATCCGCTATGCGTCGAAGGATGCGAGCGCCGGCGTTGCCGGGATCGATCCGGAGAAGGAGCGTTTTCTCACCACCATTGTATCCGACATGGTGGAAGGCAGCCTGATGCGGCTCAAGACAGCGTCGCAGGGCATCGTCATCGGCCAGGGCATGTCGATCCGCCTCGGTCTCGGCATGGACGATCTCGCGACTGTCGTTTCGCCGGCCGGGCTTGTGCGCCGGATGAAGGTGGTCGGAATCTTCCGGACGGGCAACCTGCTGCTCGACGAGGGGCAGGCCTATATGCTGATCAAGGATGCGCAGGTGCTGCTCGACAAGCCGTTCATCGCCAATCGTGTCCGAATCAAGATAGCCGACCCGGACGCGGCCGAGGAATACGCGGCGCAACTCGAAAGCCGCTGGGGCTACCGCACGGAATCCTGGCAGGAGGTCAACCGGGATTTTCTCGGCCTCTTCATCGTGCGCAACATCATCACCTATTCGATCGTCGGCGCGATCATGGCGGTGGCGGCATTCGGCATCTTCAACATCATCTCGACGGTGGTGATGGAAAAGCGGCGCGACATCGCGATCCTGATGTCGATGGGCTTTCGGGCCGGCGACATCGAACGGATATTTCTGGTGCAGGGTGCATTTGTCGGCCTGATCGGAATGTTTCTCGGCTGGGGTCTGGGACTCATTTTGTTGCAGATGCTCGGCACGGTCGAAATAACGGTGCCGGGCCTTATGGACGCGCAGAAGCTGCCGCTCGAAAAGGGTCCGTTCCAGTTCGGCGTCGGCGGCGCCTTTGCGCTGGTCTCCGCGGTCGTGGCGGCGTGGTTTCCGGCGCGCAAGGCGGCGGCCGTGCGTCCGGTCGATATCATCCGGGGTGCGACATGAGCGCGGGCGGCGAGGCGCCAGTCATTGAGCTCAAGGGTGTGACGCGCATCCGTCAGGAGGCCGTGCCGGTGACGCTGGTGCGCGACATCGACCTTGTCGTCCGGCGCGGCGAATTCGTCAGCGTCACCGGGCCGTCCGGTTCGGGAAAATCGTCGCTGCTCTATCTGCTGGGGCTTCTCGATCTGCCGACCGAGGGCCGTGTGCTGATCGACGGCGTCGACACGACGGGATTTTCGTCCGACCGGCTGGCGGATGTGCGGCTGGCCAAGCTCGGCTTCGTTTTCCAGTTTCATTTTCTGCTGCCCGAATTCACGGTGCTGCACAATGTGACGCTGCCGATGCAAAGGCTCGGGCGGCTCGACGACGATGAAATTCATGCACGCGGCATGGCGCTGCTCAAGGATTTCGAGATCGAAGATCAGGCCAAGAAGCGGCCGGACCAGCTTTCGGGTGGACAGCGCCAGCGCGTGGCGGTTGCCCGGGCGCTGGCCAACGATCCGGCGGTGATCCTTGCCGACGAGCCGACCGGCAATCTCGACATGCGCAACAGCGAGATCGTGCAGGGCATTTTCGCCAATCTCGCCGCGAAGCAGGGCCGGACGGTCATTGCCGTTACGCATGACAAGGACTTTGCCGATTCCGCGCCGCGCAATGTGCATCTGGTCGATGGGCGGATCGACAGCGATGTAAGGCGCTAGCGGCTGAGCTCGCGCATCGCGTGGTCGAGGCCTTCCAGCGTCAGCGGGAACATGCGTTCGCCCATGATCTGTTTGATGATCTGCAGCGAGGGCGTGTATTCCCAGTGGCGCTCGGGGATCGGATTGATCCAGATGGCGCTTTCATAGATCTGGTTGACGCGTTCGAGCCAGATGCCGCCGGGCTCTTCGTTCCAGTGTTCGACCGAACCGCCGGCATAGGTGATTTCGTAAGGGCTCATAGTGGCGTCGCCGACGAAGATCACCTTGTAGTCGGACGGATATTTGTGGAGCACGTCCCAGGTCGACATTTTTTCGGCATGGCGGCGGCGGTTGTCCTTCCAGACGCCTTCATAAAGGCAGTTGTGGAAGTAGAAATATTCGAGGTTCTTGAATTCGGTGCGGGCAGCCGAGAAAAGTTCCTCGCAGAGCTTGATGTGGCTGTCCATCGAGCCGCCGATGTCGAAAAAGATCAACACGTTGATCTTGTTGCGGCGCTCGGGACGCATGATCAGGTCGAGATAGCCCTGATGCGCGGTCGCCTTGATGGTGCCGTCGAGGTCGAGTTCCGTCGGCGCGCCTTCGCGGGCGAAGCGGCGCAGGCGGCGCAGCGCCACCTTGATGTTGCGTGTGCCAAGCTCGACCTGATCGTCGAGGTTCTTGTATTCGCGCTTGTCCCAGACCTTGACGGCCTTGCCGTGGCGGCCTTCCTTCTGGCCGATGCGTACGCCTTCAGGGTTGTAGCCGTTAGCGCCGAAGGGCGAGGTGCCGCCGGTGCCGATCCACTTGTTGCCGCCCTCGTGGCGCTTCTTCTGTTCCTCGAGGCGCTTTTGCAGCTCCTCCATGATTTTTTCCCAACCGCCCAGCGCTTCGATCTGCGCTTTTTCTTCGTCGGTCAGGAATTTTTCGGTCAGGGCCTTCAGCCATTCTTCCGGGATGTTGGCGATCTCGCCGTCGCCGACCAGTTCCAAGCCTTTGAAAACATGACCGAAAACGACGTCGAACTTGTCGAGGTTGCGTTCGTCCTTCACCAGCGCCGAGCGCGAGAGGTAGTAGAAATCCTCGACGCGGCGTTCGATGACATCGGCGTCCAGCGCCTCAAGCAGGGTCAGGTATTCGCGCAGGCTGACGGGTACGTTGGCTTTTTTGAGTTCATGGAAGAAGTGGACGAACATGGGCATTCCCGAAAGGATTGAATGGCGTTTGAGCGCAGTCTAGGGCTTATGGGGCCCGGAATGAAGGGGCGGGGGTGTTCATTTATGGACCGGGTGTTGCCAGTAATTTTCCTTCTTTTGCTTGGGGTTAGCGCGGCGGCTGCCGTGGAAAACCCGTGGCTGGCCGAGGGCGAGGCCAAGGCGCGGATCGAGGTCTGCCTCGTTGCCGCGTCGGGCGAGGAGGAGGGGGGCGATGCGCCGACGCAGTGCAGCGACGCTTATTTCACGGGTTGCGCGGAGGCCGGCGACTGGACGACCCATGCGATGAACCAGTGCCAAGGGGCGGCGCTCGGCTATTGGGAGGGCGTCGCAAAAGCGCGGGAACAAGCCGTTTTCGACATCGAGGATCAGCGCCTGACAGATTATGCGGAAGTCAGCGGCATTGCCTGGGCGCGCTACCGCGAGGCGCGGTGCCAACGGTTCCTGCTGCCGATGGGGACGATGTATCTGCAAATGTATGCGGCCTGCCTGACGGAAACGACGATGGAGCGGGCGGCGGATCTTGCGGATTTTCTGGGCGACGAGCCGCTGATCGTGCCGGAGCCCGAATAGGCGCACGGAAACGGCCCCGCGAGGCGTGTGCGGGTTTGGCGAGAGATAGAGGGGCGCGGAGTGACTTCGACCGCGGCTCTGTTTGTTTTTTGAGCGCCCGAAGACACTCCGCGCACGACGTTTTTGCCCCGATGCCCTCTTCCACCC
>PHEO01000204.1 GCA_002841195.1 Alphaproteobacteria bacterium HGW-Alphaproteobacteria-11 | reverse complement strand
CCGGCTACGGTCTGTCGGAGTATCTCGACCAGATAGTCGACGGCAAGCCTGTGGGCGCGGGGCACTGACATGGGCGCCGAAGCGAACCCGCTATCCGGACCCCTCTCCGCGGTGGCGCGCAGCCGGATCCCGGGCGCAACGGGGATATCAAATCTGAAACGCCTCTCCGGCGGCGCAAGCCAGGAAACCTGGTCGTTCGATGTTGCAACGGCCGATGGCCTCGTACCGCTTATTTTGCGCCGTGCGCCGGGTGGCGCCCGCGATGCGCGCGCCACGGCCGTGCCGCTCGAAACCGAAGCACACCTGATCCGGTTGGCCGAGAAAGCCGATGTGCCGGTGCCGACGGTCCGTCATGTGCTGGCGCCCGAAGACGGCCTCGGTCACGGCTTCATCATGGACCGCATCGCCGGCGAAACGATCGCACGAAAAATCCTGCGCGACGACGAGTTTGCGGCCGCCCGGCCGAAACTTGCGCGCCAGTGCGGCGAAATTCTCGCGCGGTTGCACCGTGTCGACATGGCGGCATTACCGCCACTGCGGACTTCGCCCGCGCGCAGCGAGATCAAACAATATCTGGAAACCTACAAGGCGCATGGACACCCCCATCCGGTTTTCGAACTCGCCTTTCGCTGGCTGCAGGACAACGCGCCCCCCGAAGCCACGGCGCACACGCTGGTGCATGGCGACTTTCGTCACGGCAACTTGATGATTGGGCCGGACGGCGTACGCGCCGTCCTCGACTGGGAACTGGCGCATATCGGCGATCCGATGGAAGACCTCGGCTGGATCTGCGTCAACTCATGGCGGTTCGGCAACATCGACCAGCCGGTGGGCGGTTTCGGCGCGCGCGAGGATATGTTCGCCGGATACGAGGCCGCTGGCGGCATCAAGGTCGATCCGGCGCGCGTCAAGTTCTGGGAAGTGCTGGGGACGCTGAAATGGGGCGTGATGTGCACCATCATGGTCACGGCCTTCAAGAGCGGCACGGATCGATCTGTCGAGCGGGCGACCATCGGCCGCCGTTCGTCGGAAACCGAAGTGGATCTGCTGCGCCTTCTGGCGCCGCGCGGCTGAGGAAAAACACATGCAGGATCAACCGACAGCCGCCGAACTTGTCGAAGCCGTCGCGGAGTTCATTCGCAATCACGCGATGCCACAGCTTCAGGGGCACACCGCCTTTCATGCCCGTGTCGCGGCAAATGCGTTGGACATCGTCAAACGCGAGCTCGAAATAGCGCCCGCAGCCAATGCCGGCGAAGAAGCGCGGCTCAAGGCGTTGCTTGACCGCGAAGGAACGCTGGAGGATCTCAATCGTGAGCTATGCGCGCGTATCGAAAGCGGCGCCATCGGTCTCGAAACGCCGGGTCTGACCGATCATCTCTGGGCGACAACGCTGACCAAGCTCGCAATCGACCAGCCAAATTATTCGGGCTACAAACGTGCGGTCGAAGAAGGCAGATAAAGACGAGGATTAGTCGATGTTGAAGAAGTTACTTTGGACTGTTGGCGGCCTGGCGGTTCTCGCCATCATGGCGGGGGTTTTTCTGTATGTGAACAAGCCCGCGCAATATTATGTCTTGCTGAAACCCTGGACCGGTTTTGATGAAGCCAAGGCGCCGCCGGCACCGGACTATGCGTCGGACGACAGCTGGGCCGCGCTTCCCGGGCGGAGCGACCTTGCGGACGTCGTGCCCGCCGGGAGCAGCCTAACTGACAATCAGTCGCGTGCCGAAGTCGATGTGTTCTTCATCCATCCGACAACCTATTACGGCAAGGCCGGGTGGAACGCGCGCTACGACGAACCGGGATTCTCGCTCGACCGGCTGGAGAGCGGTGTGTTGCGCTATCAGGCAAGCGTATTCAACGGCTGTTGCCGTGTCTTCGCGCCGCGCTACCGGCAGGCGACCGTCTATGCCTTTATCGGCAAGGGCGACGATGAACATGCGGCACTCAATTTCGCTTACCAGGACGTTCTGATCGCCTTTCGCAACTTCATTGCCGAACGAAACGACGACCGTCCGTTCATACTCGCCGGACACAGCCAAGGCGGATTGCACGGCTCTCGGCTCCTGCAAGAAGAGATCGCAGGAACCCCTCTGGCAGACCGCATGATCGCCGCCTATCTGGTCGGCTCTGCTCTTCCTGCGGACCTCGGCATAGACGGCATCAAGCCCTGCGACGGACCGACGGCGACCGGTTGCACCGTTAACTGGAATTCGATGAACGATTCGGCGCCCCGCCGCGGCTGGGTCGAACAGGGAACAACCTGGTTTGCAGGCGCCTATCGCATGCTTTCCGGAGCACCGCTCGCCTGTGTCAACCCGCTGAACTGGGTGTTCGGTGGCGCTGCGGAAGCGTCCGCAAATCTCGGCAGCCTGCCCTTCGTCGGCTCGGACGAAGCCTTTCCGGGCCCACAGCCGGAACTGACCGGCGCTGCCTGTGACGATGGTGTACTACTTGTTTCGCTCTCGGGCGATGAACCGGGTTTCAATTTTGGCGTGCGCAGCGGCGACTTTCACATCTACGACTACAACCTCTTCTACATGAACATCCGCGCCAATCTCGACGAACGGGTCTCCGCATTTCTTGAAGCCGGAGGCCGCACATGACGTTGACGAACCTCAGTGTCGACCAGGGCATTGCCACCGTCACTTTCGCAAATCCGCCGCATGGCTACATGAACGCCGCGCAAATGCAGGAAATCGACCGGATTGCGGATGAACTCACGGCCGACGATACGGTGCGTGTCGTCGTTTTCACCGGCGGCGTCGAAAACGTCTTCATCCGTCACTACGACGTGGCGGAGATTCTCGTCTTTGCCGATGCAATGCAGAAAAGCGGGCTGGATTCCGACGCCGTCTTCGAGCGGGCGCGGGCGGAGACGGCTCTTTCCCGGACTTTCAACAAGGTCGACCGGATGCCCAAACCGACCATTGCAGCCATCAATGGCTTCTGCCAGGGCGGCGGTTTCGAGTTTGCGCTGTGCTGCGACTTGCGTATCGCGCAGGCCGGTGATTATCGGATAGGCCTCCCGGAAACGAATATCGGCATTTTCCCGGGCGCCGGCGGCACGGAACGCCTGCCTCGCCTGATCGGTGAAGCCCGCGCGCTTGAACTGATCTTGCGCGGACGCACGGTCGGACCGGAAGAAGCCGCACGGCTCGAGCTCGTGCATGAATGTGTCCAGGGACCCGCAATCGAAAGGGCGCTCGAACTTGCAGAAGAGTTCGCCGCCAAGAGCCCGTGCGGCCTCGCTGCTGCCAAGGCGCAGGTGAAGTCGGCATCCTGCCTGTCACTTGCGGACGGACTTGCCAATGGCCGGGGCCGCTTCGCTGCGCTCGTTGCCGGCGATCCGGAAGCCGTGCGCCAGATGAAGGAATTCGTAACCGGTGGTGAGGACATAAACCGGCCTGCATGAGGCGGTAACCGGCCCTTTGGAAAACCGGAAAATCACCATGCGATTCGGTGACAATTTGCTAAAGGTTACAGGGCATTCTGGGGCAATCGCGAAATTCTTACCTCAGGTTTGCCGTGCCCTACACCGAAATCGATCTCGACAACCTTCCCGGCCGGCATCCGGTCCGGATGTTCAACGGCTATTGGGCGAGCCGCAGGAATGGCGCCGCCGCCCCGCTGCGCCAGCATATTGTGCCCGGCGAGATTGCCGGTCTGCTCCGCTGGCTTCTGGTTCTGGAAACGGTGCAGATCGGCCAAGAGCTTCAGTTCCGCTATCGCCTTGCGGGCACAGGTTGCACCGAGCTTTTTGGCATCGACTACACAGGAAAGATTCTCGGCGACAATCTGACGCCCGAGGGTGCGGAAATACGCCAGCTTGAATTTAGCCGGGTGATGGAAAGCGTTCAACCGATCTATTCGGTCACCAACCTGCCGGTCAAAGCGAGAGAGTTCATCGTCGTTCACCGCGGGGTCTTTCCCGTGTCGACCACAGGCACGGAAGTCGATCAGATCTTTGTCGTCATCGCGCCGGTATCGGAAACCTGCCTCGTTCGGCCGGCATTCGAAATGGCGTCGGTGGCCTAGTCCGGCCCGCATTTGCCGAAACGAAAAAAGGCCGGGAACGATCCCGGCCTTTTGAACTTGTGAAGCGTCTGAAAATCAGGCGCCGTGCGCACCGATGATTGTCACCGAGCAGACATTTTGCGACGGAGCGCCGCCGAGATTGTGCGTCAAACCAATCTTCGGATTGGCAAGTTGCCGCTCGCCGGCACGACCCTGGAGCTGGAGATACATCTCGTATGCCATGCGCAGGCCCGAAGCGCCGATCGGGTGTCCAAAGCATTTGAGCCCCCCGTCGATCTGGCAGGGAACCTTGCCGTCCGCGTCGTAGAAACCGTCCATGACGTCCTTAACGGCGCCGCCTTCCGGTGAAATGAACAAGTCTTCCATTGTCACCAGCTCGGTGATGGAGAAACAGTCATGCACCTCCATCATGCTGACTTCCTCGCGCGGATTGTCGATGCCGGCTTCCTTGTAGGCCTTCTTCGCCGCGATCCGCGCCGTGTGGAAATAGCTCCCGTCCCAGCTGTTGTGCTGCGACTCGAGCCCGTTCGACACGGACAGCTGCATCGCCTTCACAGTCACGATGTTGCTCTTGCCCATCGCTTTGGCGATTTCCGGCGTCGTGACGATGGCCGCCGCCGCGCCGTCCGACACGCCGCAGCAGTCGAAAAGTCCAAGCGGTTCCGCAATCATCGGTGCGCCCATGACCTGTTCCTCGGTCACGGGGTTGCGCAGATGAGCCTTGGGGTTTTTGGCTCCGTTGGCGTGGCTCTTGACCGAAACATGGGCGATGGCGCGTTTCAGATCGTCCTTGTTGACGCCATGCTTGGCCCGGTAAGCCGAGGCCAGCTGTGCAAAGTTGCCCGGCGCTGAGCCGGTCGGCGACCATTGCGGGTTCAGCGTACCCATATTGCCGACCGGCAAGCCGCCATAGCCGGTGTCTTTCAGCTTCTCGACGCCGACTGCAAGCGCGATGTCGGCCGCCCCCGAAGCGACGGCATAGACCGCGCCACGCAATGCTTCGGAGCCCGAGGCGCAGAAGTTCTCGACGCGTGTGACCGCAATATTGGGAAGCCGCAACGCCACCGATAGTGGCGTACCGCCCTTGCCGGTGCCGATTTCATCGATATGGGTCGAGAACCATGCTGCGTCGAGCTGCGTCGGCTCAATGCCCGCATCCTGCATCGCCTCAAGATAGGCTTCGACCATCAACTCTTCAGGTCCGGCGTCCCATCGTTCGCCAAACTTCGAGCACCCCATGCCGAGGAT
>PHEO01000006.1 GCA_002841195.1 Alphaproteobacteria bacterium HGW-Alphaproteobacteria-11 | reverse complement strand
CCGCCGACAGCGAGGGTGACGACGCGGTTGGTCAGCTTGCTGGAAATGTTGATCATGGCTCTTGCTCCTGTGTTCCTTGTCGGCGGGTCGGGTCCGGTGTCCCGCTGACAGAGGGGAAATGGGAGCCCCTTTTCGAAAAACAATGAATGAAATAAAAAATATTCAATCGTCAGGATTTATGTTGCTGCGATGCAACAAATAACACCGCTTCAGCCTGTGTTTTGTTAATGGATTCAGTGTCATAGACAAGCACTGCGGCACAGGCACAGGCCAACGCAGCACAATAAAAATAAAGAGCTAGAAGGAAAATTAGAGCGGTTCAAGCTTCCGCGAGTTGCTTCAGCGGGTCGCAACACGCGGCCCCCGCTTTCAACCCGGCGACGACGATCTGGTAGACGCCTTCGAGTTCCCGTTCGAGTTTTTCAAGCGGCAAGCGCGTGAAAAGCTGCGGGTAGCTGAACTTCAGGGTGGCCGCCTGGATCATCTCGGCGGCGAATTCCGGATCGGGAACGCTGAATTCGCCCGCCTCGTTTCCGATCTCGATGATCCGTGCAAGGACTTCACGTTCCCGTTTCAGTCCCTCGTTGTGGAACTCCGGACGCTCGGCGGTGACGATCTGCGCCATCTCGACGATCCGGGTGTCTTCTTCAAGCTTTTGAAAAGTCTCGCGCAGATCCATGAACAGGAAATCGTGGAGACGCTGCGCGGCACTGCGGCCGGACGTCGCCAGGATACGCGACAGGTCTTCGGCGGTCTGCATCGACGCTTCGCGGCAGATCGCTTCGGCGATGTCGAGCTTGCCGGGAAAATAGCGATAGAGATTGCCGGGCGACATTTCGCAATCGGCGGCGAGCTCGGCCATCGTCGTTTTGCCATAGCCGTAATGCGTGAAGCGCCGTTTGGCGGCCTGAATGATTTTCTGGTGCGTGGCGTCGTGAGCGGTCATACAAATGATTGTAATGCGATCGAGTAAATAATCAACGAACCGTTCAATCGTTAGCGCCTGCAACAAAACGCAGGACGGAGAGCCCTGTTGGCCGAAAAAATTTCCAGACAGATCGAGAACATCGGCGTCGTCGGCGCGGGCGCCTGGGGAACGGCGCTGGCGCAGGTGGCGGCGAAGGCCGGACGGCGGGTGACGCTATGGGCGCGCGAAGCGGAAGTGGTCGAGCAAATTAACGCGCGCCACCAGAACGCGATGTTCCTGCCCGGCATCGCGCTCGACGCCGGCATCCGCGCGACGACCGCGCTTGGGGAGATGGCGGCGGCCGACGCGCTCTTGATGGTGACGCCGGCCCAGCATATGCGCCGTGTGCTGAGCGAACTTGGGCCCGCGCTCGCCGCCGGTACGCCGGTCGTGCTTTGCGCCAAGGGCATCGAGCAGGAAACGGGAAAGCTCCTGACCGAAGTGCTGGCCGAAGCCGCGCCGCATGCGACGCCGGCCGTCCTTTCCGGCCCGAGCTTCGCCGCCGAAGTCGCGCGCGGATTGCCGACCGCGGTGACGCTTGCCTGCGCCGACGAGGGAACGGCCGAAGCGCTCGCCCATGCGATCGGCCTGCCGACCTTCCGGCCTTATTATTCCGCCGACCTGATCGGCGCCGAAATCGGCGGCGCCGTCAAAAACGTTCTGGCGATTGCCTGCGGCATCGTCGAGGGCAAGAAATTCGGCGACAGCGCGCGGGCCGCGCTGACGACGCGCGGCTTTGCGGAACTGACGCGGCTCGGCCTCGCGATGGGCGCGCATATCGAAACGCTGATGGGATTGTCGGGCCTCGGCGATCTGATCCTGACCTGCAACTCGCCGAAGTCGCGCAACATGTCGCTCGGCATGGCATTGGGCGAGGGAAAGACGCTCGCCGAAATCATGGGATCGCGCAACTCGGTCAGCGAGGGCGTGCATTCGGCGACCGCCGTCGCGGCGCTGGCGCGGAAACACAAGGTCGAAATGCCGATCGCCGACGCGGTGACCGCTATCGTCACCGGCAAGGCGAGCGTCGACGAAGCAATCGCGGCACTGCTTGCGCGCCCCGTCGGCCGCGAAGCCTGAGAAACCCGAAACGGAAACGGAAACACACCCATGCTTTTTTGCCTGATCTGCACCGACAAGCCGAACGCGCTGGAACTGCGCCTCGCCAATCGCGACGCGCATCTGAAATACTGGGGCGAGGCGGGTTGCGTCAAAATCGGCGGGCCCTTCACCAGTGACGACGCCAGCGTGATGAACGGCTCGATGCTGGTGATCGACGTCGTGGACCGCGCGGCGGCCGAGAAACTCGTCGAGAACGATCCCTACAACAAGGCCGGTCTCTTCGCGCATACAGATGTGCGCGCATGGAAATGGCTGCTCGGTCCGAAGGAATAGAGAATGGCGTACTGGCTTTTCAAATCCGAACGCGAAACCTGGTCGTGGGAAGAGCAGAAGAAGAAGGGCGCCAAAGGCGAGCCGTGGAACGGCGTGCGCAACTATCAGGCCAACAACAACATGAAGGCGATGAAAAAGGGCGATCTCGGTTTCTTCTATCACTCGGGTGACGATAAGAGCGTCGTCGGCATCGTGCGCGTGATCGGCGAACACCGCCCCGACCCGACCGACGAGAAGGGAAAGTTCGGTCTTGTCGATATCGAAGCGGTCTGCGACATGCCCAACGCGGTAACGCTTTCCGACGTCAAGACCGAACCGGCGCTTGCTGAAATGGTGCTGGTGAAAAATTCGCGCCTCTCGGTTCAGCCGGTGACAGCGGATGAGTGGAAGCTTGTCTGCAAGATGGGCGGATTGAAGAAGGCGCCGTGAGACGATCCCTGTACGGATGAAAGACGGCGGAAAGGGACAGTGCTATTGCCCCGAATCGGGGATAAGTGGGGCGACTGTCATCGAACTGTCAAAAAACTGTCACAAATGGAATTTGAGCGATTTTCGGTGACGAAACGGGAGACGAAATCGTCCCTCATTTCGTCGTGCCATCGCAACCCAACATCGACTTGTCCCCGCTGTGACGGAAATACACCAGCGCAGCGCTGCGCTGTGACGTTCGGGCGACAGCGGGAATCATCGTCATAGATCAAACGCCGCGCGTCTTCGCACGTAGCCAAGGTTCCAACTTGTCGAAGCGGAATTCGCCGCGCTCGAAAAGTTCAATCATCAACGCATGCGCCGCAACCGGCTCTTCATCGAAGAGATGACCGTTGAGCCTGAGAAAGACGTCAGCGGCTGCAAATGCGATGCGCTTGTTGCCGTCGATGAACGGGTGATTGACCGCAAGACTCTCAAGGAGCGCCGCCGCTTCTGCAATGACGTCGTCATAGTAACCCGTCTGTGGACGGAACAAGGCGGACTCGATCGCACCCATATCGCGTACGCCCTCGGCACCGCCATAGAGGTCGATCAGTTCCTCGTGCATGGCGAGCACTTCAATCAGCGTCAGGTAGTTGGGCATCGACGCGCGCTACTTCGCAAGACGCTTGTAGAGCTCGGCATTGCGTCGAACGCTGTCCCGGAAATGCGCCATGACGTTCTCGCGCGGCCGGTCGCCTGCCTTTCGCGCAAGGAAGTCGCGAAATGCTTCTTCAACCAGCGCCTGAAACTGACGGCCTTCCGTCTTGGCCAGCTCGCGCATCTGTGCGAGCAGTTCGGGGTCGGCCTGGGAAGCAAATTTTTCACGCATGGTCATGGAACGAGATCCATCTTGTTGGAGATTGATATATCAAGAAATAGCTTGATAAGTCAAGATTCTATCTCCAACCCCTCACGCCGCCTCGAATTTCCGGAAATCCTCGATCAACCCCTTCGCCGAAAGCGCGAGGAGTTTTTCGCCGTCTTCGGGGTTGGCGAGCGACGGGTCGGAGCCGATGCGGCCGTCGGGGAAGGCGGCGCGGTAGCTTTCGGCGTCGGTATAGCGGCCCCAGGGCGCGACCTTCGGGTTCATCTCGGCCTGCTTGATCGCGGCCGGATAGACAAATTGCGTCACCGCGACTTCCGACGGCGTCGCATGCGCGCCATGCGCCGCGCCGTAGCGCTGTTTGCAGAAATCGGTGACGGGCTTGAAGTCCCACCAGTTGGCGCGCTTGCATTTGACCGGGCCGCGATTGGAAGCGTCCGCGCTCAGCGACCGGTCGGCATAGATTTCGGCAAAGGCCGCCTCGATGGTCGCGACATTGCCGCCATGCCCGTTGAAGAAATAGACGCGCTCGAAGCCGTGGCGGGCGAGCGACGACACCCAGTCGTGGATGGCGGCGATCATGGTGGAGGGGCGCAGCGTCATCGAACCCGGAAAGCCGAGGTGATGCTGAGCGACGCCGACATTGAAGGTCGGGCCGACCAGAAAGCCCGCTTCGGCCGCCGCGCGATGCGCGATCGCTTCCGGGCAGATCGCGTCGGTGCCGATCAGCCCGTTCGGCCCGTGCTGCTCGGTCGAGCCGATCGGGATGACGATCCCTTTCGACTTTGCGAGATAGGCCTCGATCTCGGGCCAGCTTGAGAGGTGCAGCAGCATGGGAAGAGCATAGAGGAGGCGGGGGAGAATGTGGAGGCGGGGGGGAAGGTGGGATCGCTGTGCGTTACCTCCCGCCCTTCCCCCAAAATCGTCATGGCCCGCTTTAGGCGAGCCATCCACGTCTTGGCGGCAACCATCGAAAGAAAGACGTGGATGGCCCGGACGAGCCGGGCCATGACGATTCTGTTTTCTGCTTGCGAAACGCCGATTCCTTGTTGTCTGCAAACCCCTTCGCGCATTCGCGGGCTTCCGGCGCAGCATCTGCTCCCGCAGCATCCTGCGAAAGGAAACGCGAGGGAGCGGCCCATGACCGTCTACGCACTGGCGCAATTCACGATCCACGACCGGGCGCGCTACGAAGCCTATGCGGCGCGCTTTTTCGACACGATGAAGGGCCATCCGGGGCGGCTGCTGGCGGCGGATGAAAACCCGCAAACCGTGGAAGGCCAATGGTCAGGCACGAAGATCGTGCTGATCGAATTTCCCGACGAGGCGTCGTGGCGGCGCTGGGCCTTCTCGCCGGAATACCGCGCGATCTCGGTGGACCGCGAAGCGGCGACGGAAGGATGCGTGCTGCTGGTGAAGGGGCTGGGGTAGGAATAGGAAGGACTCACGCGGAGAAAGAAGAAGGCCTACAAGAGCGTCATTGCGAGGAGCGCAGCGACGAAGCAACCCAGAAACGGCAGACACCGAGTTTTCCGCTTCTGGGTTGCTTCGCTTCGCTCGCAATGACGGCGGTTGGAAAACTGCGCTAGATTGCCCCCCATGCAGATCCGCCGCGCGACCGAGGACGACTGGCCGGAGGTGGCGCGCGTGTTTATCGCGGCGCGCGCTGGCATGACTTATCTGCCGAAGCTTCACGGCGACGCCGACACGAGGGCCTTCATTCGCCGCGTCGTGAAGCGCAGCGCAGTCTGGCTGGCGGAAGCGGACGGCGCGCTGCTCGGCTTCGCGGCATTGGAGCCAGCCCCGCGACAGTCATGGCTGCATCATCTTTATGTCGATCCGGCGGCGCAGAACGCAGGGGCAGGCTCGGCTCTTCTCGGCAAGGCCAAGGCCGAACTGCCGGGGGGCTTTTCCCTGTGGACGTTTCAGGCCAATCTCGGCGCCCGCCGCTTCTACGAGCGGCACGGACTGACCGAGACGCGCCGCACCAACGGCGCCAACAACGAAGAAAACCTTCCCGACATTCTTTATGCGTGGATCGGGAATGCCGGGGGCGCGACTTGAGCCAGAGAAAAGAACTCGAAACCGAAAATCGCGGGCCGCTGAAAGGCGTGCGCATTGTCGATCTGACCGCCGTGGTGTTCGGCGCCTATGCGACGCAGATCCTCGGCGACATGGGCGCCGACGTGATAAAGGTCGAGGCGCCCTCGCCGACCGGCGGCGGCGGACAGGGCGGCGACATCATGCGCTGGCCGGGCCATCTGCCGGAAGGCGCGAGCGCCGATCTCGGTCCGATCTTCATGACCATCAACCGCAACAAGCGTTCGGTGCTGCTCGATCTGGCAAGCGCCGAGGGCCGCGCGGCGCTGCTGAAGATCGTCGCCGGCGCCGATGTGATCGCGTCGAACATCCGCTATGCGGCGATGAAGAAGCTCGGGCTGTCATATGAGGACATCAAGGCGGTGAAGCCCGACATTATATTCGTGCATGCGGCGGGCTATGGCTCGGACGGGCCTTATGCGGGATTGCCTGCCTATGACGATCTGATCCAGGCGGGCTCGGGCGCCGCCGATCTTCTGGGCCGCATGGACGGCGACCCGAAGCCCCGCTACATCCCGACCATCATGGCCGACAAGGTGTCGGGCCTTTTCATGGTGCAGGCGGTGACGGCGGCGCTGTTTCACAAGGAGCGCAGCGGCGAGGGACAATTCGTCGAAGTGCCGATGCTGGAAGCGGTCACTTCCTTCGTGCTCGCCGAACATTTCTACGACCAGGTCTACGATCCGCCGACGGGGGGGTGGACATACGGACGCATCACCAACCCGGACCGCCGGCCCTACAAGACGCTCGACGGCCATATCGGCCTGCTGCCTTATTCCGACAAGCAGTGGCAGCAGTTTTTCGAGGTGGCCGGCAAGCCCGGCGTCTATACCGACGACCCGCGCTTCAACACCTATCGCGCCCGCACCCAGAACATCCGCGAGCTTTACGCGATGATCGAGGAGCTGACCGAGACGAAGACGACGGATGAATGGCTGGCGCTGCTGAAGCCGCTGTCGATCCCGGTGGTGAAAATGAACCGGCTCGACGATCTGAAAGACGATCCGCATTTGCAGGCCGTCGGTTTCTTCGGCCGCTACGAGCACCCGCACGCCGGCGGCTATTTCGCGCTGAAGCCGCCGGTGCGGTTTTCGGCCTCGCCCTCGAGCATTCGCCGCCACCCGCCGCGCCTCGGCGAGCAGACGGCGGAAGTGCTGCGCGAGGCGGGGATGAGCGAAGCGGAAATCGCGGCGCTGGCGGGCACCAAGGAATGATGTCACCCCGGTGATCCCGGCTTTCGCCGGGACAAGAGCCGGGGTCCATCTGACGCGCGGCGCATGACGAGCCGCCCATGGATCCCGGCTTTCGCCGGGATGACAATTGAGGAATGGGGAAAGTGAATACCCTCCCCGCCTTGTCCCGTCACCTCACGCCCGACATAATGCCGCCAACGAGAAACGCGCCTGCAAGGGAGGCCCCGATGTCCGATGAAATTTTCCCCGTGCCCGCCGAGTGGAAAAAGCGCGCCATCGTGGATGCGGAGAAATACCGCGAGATGTACGAGGCGAGCGTCAACGATCCGGAAAATTTCTGGCGCCGCGAGGGCCTGCGCATCGACTGGATGAAGCCCTACACCAAAATCAAGAACACGAGCTTCGACACGCATAACGTCTCGATCAAGTGGTTCGAGGACGGGACGCTCAATGCCAGCGTCAACTGCATCGACCGGCATCTCGAAAAGCGCGGGCAGCAGACGGCGATCATCTGGGAAGGCGACGACCCGAAGGACCACAAGGAAATCAGCTACCGCGAATTGCATGAGGCCGTCTGCCGCTTTGCCAATGTGCTGAAAGCGCAAGGCGTTAAGCGCGGCGACCGCGTGACGATCTACATGCCGATGATCCCGGAAGCGGCATACGCGATGCTCGCCTGTGCGCGCATCGGCGCGGTGCATTCGGTGGTATTCGGCGGCTTCTCGCCCGACGCGCTGGCCGGCCGCATTGTCGACTGCGCGTCGAACTGCGTCATCACCGCGGACGAGGGCGTGCGCGGCGGACGCAAGATCCCGCTGAAAGCCAACACCGACGAAGCGCTGAAGAAATGCCCGGACGTGACGTCGGTCATCGTGGTGAAACACACCGGCGGCACGGTCGGGATGAAGGCGGGCCGCGACGTCTGGTATGCGGAAGAAGCCGCGAAGGCGAGCGCCGACTGCGCGCCGGAGGAAATGGGCGCCGAGGACCCGCTCTTTATTCTTTATACGAGCGGCTCGACCGGAAAGCCGAAAGGCGTGCTGCACACGACCGGCGGCTACATGGTCTATGCCTCGATGACGCATCAATATGTCTTCGACTATCATGACGGCGACATCTACTGGTGCACGGCCGATGTCGGCTGGGTGACGGGCCACAGCTACATTCTCTACGGGCCGCTGGCCAACGGCGCGACGACGCTGATGTTCGAAGGCGTGCCGAACTATCCCGACGCCTCGCGCTGCTGGCAGGTGATCGACAAGCACAATGTCAATATCTTCTACACCGCGCCGACGGCGCTGCGCGCGCTGATGCGCGAAGGCGAGGGCCCGGTGAAGAAGACCAGCCGCAAATCGCTCAGGCTGCTCGGCTCGGTCGGCGAACCGATCAATCCCGAAGCCTGGCTCTGGTATCACCGCGTCGTCGGCGACGGCCGCTGCCCGATCGTCGATACATGGTGGCAGACCGAAACCGGCGGCATATTGATCTCGCCGCTGCCCGGCGCGACGGACCTCAAACCCGGCTCGGCGACGCGGCCCTTCTTCGGCGTGCAGCCTGTCATCGTCGATGCCGAGGGGAACGTGCAGGAAGGCGCGACCAGCGGCAATCTCTGCATCGACGATTCATGGCCGGGCCAGATGCGCACCGTCTATGGCGACCACCAGCGTTTTGTCGAAACCTATTTCATTCAATATCCCGGCCGCTACTTCACCGGCGATGGCTGCCGCCGCGACGCGGACGGCTATTACTGGATAACGGGGCGCGTCGACGACGTGCTGAACGTGTCGGGCCACCGCATGGGCACGGCGGAAGTCGAAAGCGCGCTGGTCGCCCATCCGAAAGTCGCCGAGGCCGCCGTGGTCGGCTATCCGCACGACATCAAGGGCCAGGGCATCTATGCCTATGTGACGCTGAATGCCGGCGAGCCTGCGTCGGAAGAGCTGCGCAAGGAGCTGGTGGCGTGGGTGCGCAAGGAAATCGGGCCGATCGCCTCGCCGGACCTCATCCAGTTCGCGCCCGGCCTGCCGAAGACCCGCTCGGGCAAGATCATGCGCCGCATATTGCGCAAGATCGCCGAGGACGATTTCTCCAATCTCGGCGACACCTCGACGCTGGCCGATCCGGGCGTCGTCACCGACCTCGTCGACAACCGGCAGAACCGGGCGGGGTAGTCACTCCGCCGCCGCGACCCGGCACCAGCCGGCGCGCGCGCCGCCGTCATAGGCCCGCGCATGACCGCCGGCGATCATCGCTTCGGCGACATCGCGATGCGTGGCGCTCGCCAGCCGGGCGCGGACACGGCCGCCGAACTTGTCGGCCTCGATGCCGGAAAGCGCGACCTTGCCCTCGCCGAGAAAGGCAATGAGCGCCGCGCGCGCCGCTTCGGCCTTTTCGCGCTCCTCGTCGCATTTGCCGCGAAGCTCCGGCGTGTCGATGCCCGCAAGCCGGACATGCGTCTCGACCGTCTGCCCGAGCCAGATGCGGGCCCTGACCACCAGCGAATCGCCGTCGATGACGCGGACGACCTCCGCCTCGACCGGACCCGCCAGCCGCTCGGCGGCAGGGGCGGCCGCGCCCGCAAAAGAAGCGGCAACAACGAGGACAGCGAGATACGCACGCATGACGGCACCGGAACTGGGAATAAAGTCCCTAAATGGACTTTGTTCCTAATTTTTACAACACGATCCGGCCGTCTTCAAGCACAACCGCGACCAATGCGGCGCGTCTCTCGATGCTGAAGCTTGCGGCCGGGACCGGAAATCAGAAGTCGCTGAGAATGCCCTTGCTTTCCCAGTCGCCGTAACGCGTCGGCTCTGGCCCGTCGCGGCCGCCGATTTCGCGGGGCGCGTCCGCTTCCGCCGCCGCCTTGCGCCGCGCTTCGGCCTCGGCAAGCGCGCGCTTTGCCGCGGGCGTCAGTTCTTTCGGCGGCGTTTCGGTCATCGGCGGCAATTCCGGTTTTCCTTGAAGCGGCGGCCTGCGAACTACATATAGATCGTGAACAATCCGCGCGCCACCCGCGCGCGGAAAGCGGAACGAGACGGAAAAGACAGACAATGAACACGGTCAGGACCTTCATGCTGCTCGCCGCGCTGACGGCGCTTTTCATGGGGATCGGCTATCTGATCGGCGGCGCCGGCGGCGCGACGATCGCGCTTATCGTCGCGGCGGGCATGAACCTCTTTGCCTACTGGAATTCCGACAAGATCGTGCTGCGCATGTATAAGGCGCAGCGCGTCGACGAAACGACCGCGCCCAACTACTACCGCATCGTCCAGCGGCTGGCGCAGAACGCCGGCATCCCGATGCCCGCGACCTATATCGTCGATTCGCCGCAGCCCAACGCCTTCGCGACCGGCCGCAACCCCGAACATGCGGCGGTGGCGGCGACGAGCGGCTTGATCGAGATGCTGACGCCGGAGGAACTCGCCGGCGTGATGGCGCACGAGCTCGCCCATATCAAGAACCGCGACACGCTGACCATGACGGTGACGGCGACGATTGCCGGTGCGATTTCGATGCTGGCAAACTTCGCGCTCTTCTTCGGCGGCAACCGCAACGCGCCGGGCGGCTTTATCGGCGTGCTGGCGCTGGCGATCCTGGCGCCGATGGCGGCGGCGCTGGTGCAAATGGCGATCAGCCGCACGCGCGAATATTCGGCCGACCGGGGCGGCGCCGAAATTTCCGGCAATCCGCTCTGGCTCGCCTCGGCGCTGGAGCGCATCGACGCCACGGCGCGGCGGACGCGCAATGCGCAGGCCGAGGGCAACCCGGCGACCGCGCATATGTTCATCGTCAATCCGCTGAACGGCGAAGGCCGCGACAATCTCTTCTCGACCCATCCCGCGACCGGCAACCGCGTCGCCGAATTGCGCAAGCTGGCGCAAGGCATGGCCGCCGGCCGGACGCGGGGCTGAGCGCCGTCCTTCCGCTTTGTATTGAAGCGGGGCCTGTGGTCTAACCTCGCTCCATGAACGACCTTGCCCCTGAAAACATCGTCGCGCCGGGCCTTGCCGCGCGGCGCGGCGCCGCCGAACTGCTGGGCGCGGTGCTGACCCGCCGCCGCCCGCTCGACGAAGCCTTCTCCGTCGAGACGGCAAGCGGACATCTGCGCGACGCAAGCCCGCGCGACCGCGCCTTCGCCCGCCAGATCGCGGCAACGACGCTGCGCCGTCTCGGCAGCATCGATCATGTGCTGGCGCGGATGCTCGACAAGGAATTGCCGAAGCGCGCCGGACCGACACAAAACATATTGCGCGCCGGCGCCGCCGAAATCCTGTTTCTGGGCGTCGCCGCCCATGCCGCCGTCGACAGCGGCGTCGAGACGGCGGCCCATGACAGCGCCGCGCGGCATTTCAAATCGCTGGTCAACGCGGTGCTGCGCCGCCTTGCGCGCGAGGGCAAGGAAATCCTCGATGCTCTCGATACGGAACGTCTCGACACGCCCGGCTGGCTCTGGGAAAGCTGGGTGGGGACTTACGGCGAGGCGACGACGCGGGCAATCGTGCGCGCGCATTATGCCGACCCGCCGCTCGACATTTCGGTGAAGCGCGCCGACGAGCGCGAACGCTGGGCGGCGGAACTCAACGCCGAAATTCTGGCCGCCGGCACGTTGCGCCTCAAGGGCGCCGGCCGCATCGAAGCGCTGCCGGGCTTTGCCGAAGGCGCCTGGTGGGTGCAGGACGCCGCCGCCGCGCTGCCGGCCCGGCTGCTGGGCGATGTGGCGGGCCGCGAGGTGCTCGACCTCTGCGCCGCGCCGGGCGGCAAGACGGCGGAGCTTGCAGGCGTCGGCGCACGCGTGACGGCGCTCGACCGATCCGGCGCGCGCCTCGAACGGCTGAAGGAAAACCTGGTGCGGATCGGCCTCGAGGCCGAAACGGTGGTCGCCGACGCGGGCGCCTTCGCGCCCGGCCGCACATGGGAGCGCGTGTTGCTCGACGCGCCCTGCACCGCGACCGGCACGGCGCGCCGCCATCCCGACGTGCTGCATCTGAAATCGCCCGCCGACCGCGACAAGCTGACGCGATTGCAGGCAAAGCTTCTCGCCCATGCCGCAACGCTGGTGGCGCCGGGGGGCATGCTTGTCTATTGCACCTGTTCGCTGGAACCGGAAGAAGGCGTCGCCCGAGTCGCGGAGTTTCTGGATACGCATACCGGCTTTTGCCGCGAGCCAGCACGCGCGGCGGAACTCGGCAATATCGACGGCATCGTCACCGCCGCAGGCGACCTGCGCAGCCTTCCCTGTCATCTCGGCGATCAAGGCGGCATGGACGGATTTTTCGCGGCACGGCTCGTCCGCCCGGGCTGAACCCGGGCTTTCCATTTGACGGCAGCGGCGGCGATATGCAGTCTGGCCACGCCGAAACGGGGGAACTTTCGCATCGTGCCCGATACCTCGACAGAAACCGGAATGCCCACGCGCTGCATGATCTGCGGCGGCGCCGAATTTACACCGCTCGGCGCGCACAAGGGTCATGCACTATTCGGCTGCCGCGAATGCGGCTTTTCCTTCGTTCACCCGATGCCCGGCGCGGCCGAAATCACAGCGATCTACGACCAGTACGGATCGAATCAGAGCTATGCCGGCAAGGCCAAACGCAAGGTGCAACGCGCACGGCGACGCATCCGCCGCTATATGAAGCGCGCACCGGGAAAACGCTTTCTCGATGTCGGCTGCAATGTCGGAACCGCGGTCGAGGCCGCACGCGAGCTCGGCCTCGAAGCCTACGGCATCGACATCGACAATGAGAGCGTCGGCATTGCACACAATCTGTTTCCGGGCGGACACTATCATGCCGGGCCGATCGAAAGCTTGCCGCCTGAATGGGGGAACTTCGATTTCATCTATTCAGCCGAGGTGATCGAACATATCTCCGATCCGCACGCATATTTCGCCGCGCTCACTCCACGGGTCAATTCGGGAGCGGTGCTCTATCTGACGACGCCCGACGCCGGACACTGGCGCGTGCCGAAGAAGTTCACCGACTGGGACGAAGTGTTTCCGCCGGATCATCTGATCTATTTTACGCGCGACGCAATGCGCCGTTTTCTGGATCGTCACGGCTTCGACGTCGTCAAGTTCGAGTTCTATCTGAAACCCGGCCTGCGCGTGATTGCGCGCAAGCGCTGACCTTCAGGACAACGGCACGAGCGCGGCCTTTTCGGCCGGCACGAAGATATAATCGGCCGAATGTACAAATCCGTCCACCGGCTCAATGCCGGGTCCATGCTGGCTGGTCAGCCTGAAAACGCAGTAGCCAAGCGGCGCCAGCACGTCGAAAATCTCCGCATGTGTCGAACCCGCCCGCGCCAGCATCTCGTCCTGGATTTCGAACTGCATGACCGGCCTGAAACGCTCAACCGTCTTCATTGCGCCGCGCAGGAAATGTGCTTCCCAGCCCTCGATATCGATCTTGATGAAATCGAGCCGGGCAAGCCCCGCCTCCTCGACAAAGAGATCGAGCGTGGTCAGGCGGATCTCCTCTTTGACCATCGCCCGGCCGCTCGTATCCGCGCCGAGATGCGAAAGGCCGAACCCGACCGTGCCCCGGCGTTTGATCGGCACATGCAGAACCTCGGCGCCGGGACGGTCGGAAAGTCCCGCAGGAACAATCGTCACATTGGAAAGGCGGAGGACAGCCACGACGAGCCTCAGGAGCGAATGCGCATAAGCACCGGGCTCGAAAGCATAGACGCGGCCCCGCGGCACGAGGCGCGCGAGGACCTTGGAATAATGGCCGGCATGCGCGCCAACATCGACCGCGACCCCGTCCTCGGGCAGAAGCGGCCGCAGCACACTCGCCATCGGGCGTAGATACTGGCGGACCACCGCCTTGAATAAATGGGCAATCCAGGTGAGCCGCTGACGGAAACTCAATACCGGGCCGTGCTGCGGCTGTGCTGACGTCACTGGTTCTCCTCGCAGCCCGGCCAGCCGGCCGGCGCCGCTCATTCTTGCGCCGCAGGAATCTAGCTGTTAATCACTGAAATCAGAAGCCCGAACTGCCCGATCCGGCAGTTCGGACACCCCCGACCGAGAGAGCTTCGGCCATGAGCGGCATCAAGATCGCCCCGTCGATACTGGCCTCCGACTTCGCCCGGCTGGGCGAGGAGGTGCGCGCCATAACCGAAGCGGGCGCCGACTACATCCATGTCGATGTGATGGACGGGCATTTCGTGCCGAACATCACCATCGGCCCCGATGTCGTGAAAGCGCTGAGGCCCCATTCCGACAAGGTTTTCGACGTGCATCTGATGATCGCGCCGGTCGATCCCTATATCGAGGCCTTCGCGGGCGCGGGCGCCGACATCATTACGTTTCACCCGGAAGCGGGCGCCCATCCGCACCGCACGATCCAGGCGATCCGGGCGGCGGGCTGCAAGGCCGGGCTGTCGCTCAATCCCGGCACGCCGCTCGAAGCCTTGTGGCCGCTTCTCGGCGACATCGACCTCGTGCTCGTGATGTCGGTCAATCCGGGCTTCGGCGGCCAGAGCTTCATCGAGAGCCAGTTGCCGCGGATCGAAACCATCCGCAAGCGGATCGATGCGTCGGGACGCGCCGTCGATCTCGAAGTCGATGGCGGCATCAATTTCGAAACGGCGCCGCGCGCGATTGCCGCCGGCGCCGATGTGCTGGTTGCCGGCACCGCTACATTCAAGGGCGGACCTTCCGCCTATGCGAAAAACATCGCGACGCTACGCGGCGCCCGGTAGCGCGCGCGGCGAACCCTTTCCGGAGGCGGCCGTCGGTCCATGACCATTGAAGGCGCGAGAACCGACCGGGAGAGCAAGACACAGGCGCTGGCCCGTGCCGGCGCGGCCTCGGGCAATCGCGCCGCGGACCTCGCCGCCGCCGCGATCATTCGCATTCGCGATGCAGGCCTTGCCCGCGCCTTCGGAAGCTGGCTCTACGGACAGACGCTGCGCGGGCCGATGCCCGATCACATGGTGCTCTATCCCGCCGAACTCCGGCCCGGCCGCGCATCAAAGGCCGACGCGCTGTTTCAGGGATTGTGGTTCCTGCCCGGCGGGCAATTGCGCGCGCCCGGCGGTTCCTCGCCCTTCGCCGCCGATCCGCCAAGCGAAACCTGGGCGGAGGAACTGCACGGCTTCTCATGGCTGCGCCATTTCACGACCGCCCATGCGGCGGGCACGGGCGACGCCGCGCGCGCCTATGCGCAGAAGCTCGTTGCCGACTGGATCTCCACCGAAGGCGAATGGCATGTCGTTGCCTGGCGCCCGCAGGTGATCGGCCGCCGCCTGACCTCCTGGGTCGCGAACGGGGCGCTGATCATCGACGGCACCGAGCTTGTCTATCGCTCGACTTTGTTGCGCAACATGGCCCGCCAGGCGCGCCACCTTTCGCGCGTCGCCGCGATGGCGCCGGCCGGCGAACCGCGCATCGTCGCGGCCATCGGCCTCGCCTTTTCGGGCCTCTGTCTTTCGGAAGGCCACAGGCGGCTGAAGAAAGGCATCGCGCTTCTCTGCCGCGAGTTGAACCGGCAGATCCTTCCCGATGGCGGCCATGTCAGCCGCAATCCGTCGGCGCAATTGTCGATCCTGCTCGATCTTCTCTCCTTGCGCGAGGCGCTGACGACACGGCGCATCGAAGTGCCGAAGCCGATCCGCGACGCGATCGACCGGATGATGCCGATGCTGCGCTTCTTCCGCCATGGCGACGGACGGCTGGCGCTTTTCAACGGCTCGACCGAGGGGCCGGAAGGCGCGATCGACGCCGTGCTCGAACGCGACGACACCAAGGGACGCCCCTTCGGCTACGCGCCGCATTCGGGTTATCAACGGCTCGCGGCCGGGCCGGCCGGCCTTGTCGTCGATGCCGGCAAGCCGCCGCCCGGTCCCTTCAGCCACGAGGCGCATGCGGGTTGCCTCTCCTTCGAGATGAGCGTCGGCCGCGCCCGCATGATCGTCAATTGCGGCGCGACGAAAGTGCTGGGGCCGGACTGGGAAGCGGCAAGCCGCGCCACTGCCGCGCATTCGACGCTGGTGCTGGCTGACACCTCGTCGGCCCGTATGCTGCGCGGAAAAATCTCGCGCGCGCTGCTCGGCGCCCGCATCATGGAAGGGCCGACCCGCGTCGACAGTCGCCGCAACGAAAACGAGGCCGGCGTCTGGCTCGACATGGCGCATGACGGCTATGCGGGCAATTTCGGTCTTCTGCATCGCCGGCGTCTTTTTCTTTCGGCGACCGGCGAGGATTTGCGCGGCGAGGACATGCTGGAGGAAGCGCCGCCCGTCCGCGCCCTGCCCTGGCAGCGGCGCTTCTGGACGAAGCCGCCCGCCGATCCAGGCTTCACCATCCGCTTCCATCTGCATCCCGATGCGAAAGCCTCGCTGGCGCATGACCGCTCCAACGTGCTGGTGATGCTATCGAACGGCGACGGCTGGCAGTTCCGCGCCCGCGCAGGCGGCGGCGAATGCGACATCGCGATCGAGGAAAGCGTTTATCTCGGCTCCGGCGACACGACGCGGCGCGCCGAACAGGTGGTGGTGACGGGCCGGGTTTTCCGCGGCGAGGCGCGCGTCAACTGGGCCTGGCGGCGGCTTTCGACCCGCAATGCCGGCCGCACGGCCCGCGAGGAAGAGGTGCCGGAACTGCCCGAACTCGGCATGCCCGAAGAGCGCTAGGCCTTCTTCTTCGGCTCAAGCACCATCTGGCTCTGCGTGACCACCGCACAGAGCCGCCCGTCGCCCCGCGTGATCCTCGTTTGCCAGACCATCAGCCGCCCGCCCTTGTGGAAGGGTTCGCAAGTGGCCGTCGCGACATCGCCGAGCGGCACGGGCGCCAGGAAATTGGTCTTGCTCTCGACCGTCGTGGTCGCCGCCCCCTCCTTCAGGTTCAGGACCGTGGCGACCGCACCCACCGTGTCGGCAAACGACATGATCGCGCCGCCATGAAGGATATCCGGGATCGTGCAGAGTTCCTTGCGGACCTCGAGCCTCGCCACGACCCGGTCGGGCGCCGCCTCGACAAGCTCGATGCCGAGGAGATGGGCGAAGGGGAGATAGGAAATGTCGAGGGCGGCACTCATGGACAGGGCTCTTTCGCTGGTGAATAACGGGAATGCCGCCGAGCCTAGCCGCTTCATGCCCCTGTTTCGATGACCTTTGAGGTAATAACACAGGGGCCAATTTGTGGGCGGCGCCCGTCGATCGCCTTGGCGCGGGGCCTCGTTTCATGCTATCGCCCCGGCCATCCCCGCCCGAACCGGAACCGCACCCCATGACCACCGCCAAACCCCACCCCAAGGCCGCCGACATCCAGCGCGTCCGCCGCGCCGTGCTCTCGGTTTCCGACAAGACCGGCCTCGTCGAATTCGCCCGGGCGCTGCACGGGGCGGGCGTCGAACTGGTCTCGACCGGCGGCACCGCAAAGGCGATCAAGGATGCGGCGCTGCCGGTGAAGGACGTGGCGGACCTGACGGGCTTTCCCGAAATGATGGACGGGCGCGTGAAGACGCTGCATCCGAAAGTGCATGGCGGATTGCTGGCGGTGCGCGACGACGCGGCCCATGCCGCCGCGATGAAGGAACACGGGATCGGCGGCATCGACCTGCTGGTGGTCAATCTCTATCCCTTCGAGGCGACGGTGGCGAAGGGCGCGGCCTATGACGACTGCATCGAGAATATCGACATCGGCGGCCCGGCGATGATCCGCGCCGCGGCGAAGAACCACGCCTATGTCGGCGTTGTCGTCGATGCCGCCGACTATGCCGCCGTGATCGAGGAAATCGGCGCAAAAGGCGGAACGAGCCTCGCGCTGCGTTCGCGCCTCGCGCAGAAGGCCTATGCGCGCACGGCGGCCTATGACGCGGCGATCTCGAACTGGTTTGCCGATGCGCTGGGCGAAACCGCGCCCGACTTCCGCGCCTTTGGCGGGTCGCTGAAACAGACGCTGCGCTACGGCGAAAACCCGCATCAGGTGGCGAGCTTCTATGTGACCGGCGAGATCCGGCCCGGCGTCTCGAACGCGCGCCAGTTGCAGGGCAAGGAATTGTCCTACAACAACATCAACGACACCGACGCCGCCTTCGAACTCGTCGCCGAATTCGACGCGGGCCTCGCCCCCGCCATCGCCATCATCAAGCACGCAAACCCTTGCGGCGTCGCGACGGGCGAGACGCTGGCCGACGCCTACCGCAAGGCGCTGGCCTGCGATCCCGTGTCGGCCTTTGGCGGCATCATCGCCTCGAACCGACCGCTCGACGGCGAGACGGCCGAAGAGATTGCCCGCATCTTCACCGAAGTCATCATCGCGCCCGATGCCGACGAGGATGCGCGCCGCATCATCGGCGCGAAAAAGAATCTGCGTCTGCTGATCACCGGCGGCCTGCCGGATGCCGGCACGCCCGGCCTCAACTTCAAGGCGGTGGCGGGCGGTATGCTGGTGCAGTCGCGCGACAACGGACGCATCGATACGCTCGACCTGAAGGTGGTGACGAAGCGCGCGCCGTCACCGCAGGAGATGGCCGATCTCAAATTCGCCTTCCGCGTCTGCAAGCACGTGAAGTCAAACGCGATCATCTATGTGAAGAACGGCGCCACCGTCGGCATCGGCGCCGGCCAGATGAGCCGCGTGGACTCGGCCCGCATCGCGGCGCGCAAGGCGCAGGACGCCGCCGAAGCCGCAGGCGAAAAGACGCCGGCGACCATCGGCTCGGTGGTGGCGTCCGACGCCTTCTTCCCCTTCGCCGACGGGCTTCTGTCGGCGGCGGAAGCCGGCGCGACGGCGGTGATCCAGCCCGGCGGTTCGATGCGCGACGACGAAGTGATTGCGGCGGCCGATGAAAAAGGCCTCGCCATGGTGATGACGGGGATGCGTCACTTCCGCCACTGAGACGGATCGTTCAGATCTTCGTGATCTCGACCGCGACACGTCCATGCAGCGACGTGAAGGCGATGTAGCGGTATTCGACGCCGTTCGCCTCGACGAATTCCTTCCAGGCGCGAAACTCGTGTCTCTGCCAGCCTGGATAGTTGAAATACTCGTCGAACTTGATGATGGTGCCGACCTGCAACCGGTCCTTCATCAGCGCCAGCACGTCGCGCGTCGACGAATAAATGTCGCAATCCATATGCAGGAAACCGACCTTGTCGGCATGCGCCGCCTTCCAGACCGGAATCGTGTCGCTGAACCAGCCCTTGTGCAGTTCGACATTCTTCGGAACTTTCGGCAGCGCGCCGCCGCGGTCGAAAGTACCGGCAGTTTCGGTATGTCCGGTCCAATCCTCCGGCAGGCCCTCGAAACTGTCGAAGCCGTGCACGATGCCGTTATGGACCGAAGCGATGTCGGCGATCGAGCCGCCATCCGCGACACCGAATTCGAGAACGGCGCCCGCCGGCGCTTGCTTGACGCAATATTTGAGCATTTTGATCGCATCTTCGAAGATAATCGCGTCCGCCATATGCGCCTCGGCATAGTCGGCCGATTGCGCGCGGGCGCGCATCTGCAGCTCGAAGAGAATATTGCGGGCGAAGTATTTGTAATAGAAGCTTCGGACCAGCCGTTGGCTGAGGGATTTCTTCTTGGCCATCTATGTGCATGTCCCCGGAATTTCGCGCGGCGCGAAGTGCCGCCATTTTACTGAATGAACGTCATTACCTCAATGGCGGTGAATTTCGGCGAGCGGTGACGAACGCTCCTCTTTCACAAACAGAAGCCCGATCAGCCCGGCAAGGATCAACGGTACCACGACCATCAGCCCGAAGCGCTGGTTCTGCGTCATCGTCGTCACGATGCCGATGAAGAGCGGCGCGACCCAGGCGGTCGCCTTGCCGACCAGCGCGAAGAGGCCGAAGAACTCCGTCATCATTTCGCGGGGGCTGATCCGCGCCATCATGGTGCGGCTCGATGCGATCACCGGTCCGACCGACAGCCCGAAGAAACCGACGGTGAGCAGAAAGAGCTGCTGCGGCAGCGTGGTGAAGGCGCCCGCATCCGCCGCCACCTGCACCTCGATCACATAAAAGATCTTGTCCCGGTCGAAGGACAGCAGCACGAGGAACGTTCCGATCACGCCGAGAAGCGACCAGACCAGCGTGCGCTTCGAGCCGATCTTGAGGTCGACCCAACCGCCCACGAATGCGCCGAAGGCGGCAAAGAGCGTCACCCAGATGCCGTAGACCGCCATCTCCATCGCGCCCCAGCCGAAAATTCCTGCGGCGAGAATGCCGCCGAAAACGAAGATCGCCGTCATGCCGTCATAGAAAAGCATGCGCGAGAACAGATAGAGCGCGACATTGCGGAAATGGCGGACGGAGCGCAGCGTCGCAACGAGGCGCGTGAGACCTTCCCGCGCGGCCTGTGTGCGACTGATGCCGCGGCTCTTCTGGTCCGGCACCAGCAGCAGCAGCGGCAGCATGAAGATGGCAAACCAGAGACCCGAGATCGGTCCGATGATGCGGTCGGTTTCATGCGCTTCCTTCGACAGACCGAAAATCGGTTCAGCGGGAATGAAGGACGCATCCACCTCGCCCGGCAATTGCAGCAGGATCAGCACCAGCACCAGCGCGACGATGGCGGCAAGTTGGCCGACGCCGATGCCGATGCCCGACAAAAGCCCCATCCGCCGGTCCGACGCAATGGTCGGCAGCATGGCGTTGGCGAAGATGATCGTGAATTCCATGCCGATGGCGGCGACGACAAGGGCGATCATCACCGGCAGCAGCGGCGTTCCCGGCACGGCGAACCAGAGCGCGAAACAGCCTGCCGCGCAGACGAGCGTGGTGACGACGATCCAGGGTTTGCGCGGCCCCGCCGCATCGGCCATCGCGCCGAGCAGCGGGCTGAGCAACGCAATCGAAATGCCGGCCACCGCCTGCACATAGCCCCATTGCGCCTGACCTTCGATCGGATTGGCGGCCAGCACCTGCGTGAAGAAGGGCGGAAACAGGAAGATGGTGATGAGCGAGAAATAAGTCTGGTTCGCCCATTCATAGAGAACCCAGGCACCCTGCGCGACATTGGAGGCGGGCTCCCGCCCGCCCGTATCGTGCGGCGGCTGCAACTCCGGCACCGCGCCTTCGATCACCGCGGTCAATCGACCGCCTCCGCGCGTTCTTCCTTGACGAAAAACATGCCCGCAAGACCGAGCCCGAGCAGAATGAGGATCGAGGCAAAGCCGATGCGCTGGCTCTGGAACATATGCGTCACGACGCCGACAAGCAGCGGACCGAGAAAGGCCGTCGCGGTGCCCGACAGCGCGTAGATGCCGAAAAATTCCGACATCTTCGACACCGGCGCGATGCGCGCCAGCATGGTGCGGCTGTTGGCATAGGCCGCCGTGATGCAGATGGCAACGATGAGCACGACGATCAGATACATCAGCTCCGGCAGCGTCGCGAAGAAGGGCAGGTTCCAGACCGGCGGCGCGGTTGCCGGGTCGTGCGGAATGAAGAAGAACATCTCGGTCGGCGTCATCGAGATCGCAAGCACCAGCCCGACACAGGTGCCGCCGATTGAAACGATGATGGCGCGCTTGGAACCGAACGTGTCGTCGAGCCAGCCGCCGAAAAAACCGCCCGCAACGGCGAAGACCGAGAGCACGATGCCATAGACCGTCAGCGTCAGCACGTCCCAGCCGAAAACGCCGGCCGCGTAGACGCCGCCGAAAATCAGCACCGCCGTCTTGCCGTCATTGTAAAACATGCGCGCCGCGAGATAGATCGCGATGTTGCGATAGTGCCGGAGCTTCTTCACCGTGCCGACGACCGAGCCGATGCCGCGCCGGATCGCCGTCGCCACCGGGACACCCGAACCCGAAACATCCGGCGTCCACAACAGCAACGGCAGCGTGAAGAGGAACATCCAGACCGCAACGATGGGCCCCGAGATGCGGCTGTTCTCATGCGCGCCGGCATCGATGCCGAAAAGCGGCGCTTCCGGAACGAAGCCCCAGCCGACGACGCCCGGCAGCACAAAAGCCCAGAGCATGAAACAGAGAATGAGCAGCGCCCCGGCATTGCCGAGCGCGAGGCCGAGGCCCGACAGAAAGCCGATGCGCTCATGCGGCGCGACCGCCGGCAGCATCGAATTGTGGAAGACGGCGGAGAATTCGAAGGCGACCGCGATCAGCACGATCAGCACCGCGATGGTGAGGATCGAAAGCCCTTCGCCGCCCGGCATCGCCCACCACAGCGCGAAAATCGCCGGCACCATCAGCGCGACGAAAAAAGCGATCCACGGTTTGCGCCGTCCGCCCGTGTCGGCGATGGCGCCCAGCACCGGCCCGAGACAGGCGATGAAGAAACCGGCCACGCCGTTGATGTTGCCCCAGATCGCCTGACCGCGCACCGGATCGCCGACCACGACGTTCGAGAAGTAGGGCGAGAAAATGTAGATGGTGATCAGGATGACATAAGGATTGCGCGCCCATTCGAAAACGGCCCAGCTCCATTGCCCGAGACCGTTGGCGGCATGGGCGCCCGTCGCCGACAGAAGCTGCGCGCTTGCCTGCCCCGGCACCTGAACGCGCAAGGGCTCGTCATCCGCCGCACGGTTATGAGAATCCAACGCCCGCCCCCTTGATACCCGGCCCTGCATTGTTGCGGACCCGATTTCGTTTTCCAAAGTGGAGCATGAATAGCCGGGCCGTGGAAGCCGCGAGGTTCAGGCGGCCATGCCGCAGCACTTCTTGTATTTCTTGCCCGAACCGCAAGAACAAGGATCGTTGCGGCCGATCTTTTCGACATGCCGCGGCCGCGCGCCCATGATGCCGTCGACATAGAACCAGCGCCCGTCCTGGCGGCGGAAGCTGCTGGTCTCGTGGTGAAGCCGTTTGTCGCCGGCTTGCGTGTAATGCGCGACGAATTCGACGACACCTTCCGCCTCGCCGGGTCCGCCGCCCTGCGTGTGGCGGATTTCAAGGCCGGTCCAATCGCTTGCCGCCGCCCAGTCGGCGGCGCCCTTGCGGTCGAAATCCTCGCGCGTGCCGGGCAGCAGCGTCTCTTCGAGATAGTCGATATTGCCGGTGGCGAAGGCCGCATAGCGCGAACGCATCAGGGCCTCGGACGTCGGCGGCAGCTTCGCGCCGGTCAGATGCGGCTCGCAGCAGGCGGAAAAAGTGAGACCCGAGCCGCAAGGGCAGGCAGCGGAACCGGAAATCATCGGTGGAAACCCCCTCTTGTCGAACGCGAGCCAAAGAAAAAGCCGCCTCGCGGCGGCTTCGTAAATCTGGAGCGGGCGATGAGATTCGAACTCACGACCCCAACCTTGGCAAGGTTGTGCTCTACCCCTGAGCTACGCCCGCATCCGGGTCAGCCGGGGCCCGAAAAACGAGCCGCCGCCTGTGAGGGCGGTTTTATGGCCTATCGCCAGAACCAATGCAAGGCCCTTGTTTTCCGCCGGAAATCCATGCCAATCAGGAGCGATGACCGGCGATGCAACCCCGAAACTGACGACAAGCGCGGCCTTCCTCGACTGGCTCGAAAGGCAGGACATTGCGCATGAAACCCGCACCCATCCGGCCCTCCACACGGTCGAGGAAGCGCAAACCCACCGCGCCTCATGGCCGGAAGCGGCGCGCACCGGCGCCTTCTGCAAGAACCTCTTCCTCAAGGACAAGAAGGGCCGCCTCTGGCTGATCGTGACGCTGGAGGAGCGGGAGCTGAAGCTCAACAGCCTTGCCAAACCGCTGGGCAGCGCCCGGCTTTCCTTCGGCAATGCCGAGCTGATGTGGGAGGTGCTGAGCGTCCGTCCGGGCTCCGTGACGCCCTTTGCGCTGGTCAACGACCATGAGCATCGCGTCACCGTGGTCCTTGATGCGCCGATGCTGGCGCATGAACGGCTCAACTACCACCCGCTCGAAAACACCGCCACCACGGCGCTTTCCCGCGACGATTTCTTGGCGTTCCTGACGATCACCGGCCATCGGCCGATGATCGTCGATCTGGTGGCGGCTGCCGGCCAGAGCGTTTCCAGGTGAAACGCGACAAAACAAAACTCTAGCGGCTGAGCCGCGACAGCCAGAAGGCCAGCAGCGGCATCAGCACAAGCTCGGCCGCCAGCGAATTGACGATTTCGGGGGCGAAGACCACCGACATGTCCGGCGCCGAGAACCGCGCCAGCCCGCCAACGAAAATGGCGCCGAAGACCAGCATCGTCGCCTGCCGGTATTTGACCGGATCGGTGGCGGCGAGGAAGAGAAGAAGGCCGAGCCCGGCGAACAGCCCGCCGAAAAACCGTACATGATTGTCGATCAGCGCATATTGCGCCTCGTCAGTGACCGAGAGGAAGGGCCGCTCGCCGAGCCAGCCCATGGTCGGAATACCGGCCAGCGCCACATTGAGCGCCAGAAAAATCACCGCGGCGCCCGAAAGCACCAGAACGATCCGGAAAAGTGCAGCCGACATCGGTATCCCCCCTGTGTTGCCGTTGAGGCTCTTATGTGAGGACCCGGATTGGCATTTGCCAGAGCCGTCACAAATAATTCTCCCAATTCTTGCGCCGCCCGCGCGCCCCGCGCTACACCATTGTCTCGCAACGCCGCCGCTCCATCTTAAGGAGCAGGAGAAGAAGGCCGAGAAACATGGAACCGATCATCGGACAAGGCGCCGCCGACGCGGAAGGCCTGATCGTCGACACCACGACCCAGACCTTTGCGCAGGATGTGCTGGAAGCCTCGCGGGCGGTCCCGGTGATTGTCGATTTCTGGGCCCCCTGGTGCGGGCCCTGCAAGCAGCTGACGCCGGTCCTCGAAAAGACCGTGCTGGCGGCGCGCGGCGCGGTGAAGCTCGTCAAGATGAACATCGACGACCACCCGGCCGTCGCCCAGCAATTGCGCATCCAGTCGATCCCCGCCGTCTATGCCTTCAAGAACGGCCAGCCCGTGGACGGCTTCATGGGGGCCCTGCCCGAGAGCCAGGTCAAGGCCTTCATCGAGCGTCTCGCCGGCGGCCTTGAGCCCTCGCCCGCCGAGCAGCTGATCGAAATGGCTGAGGAAGCGCTCGAGGCGCGCGATCTTTCCCGCGCCGCGCAAGGTTTCGCGCAGGCCGTGCAGGAAGAACCCGGCCACCCGGCGGCGGTCGCGGGCCTCGCACGCTGCTACATCGAGGCCGGCGATCTCGACCGCGCCCGCCAGACGCTGGCGCTTGTCCGGCCCGACGGAAAAAACGATCCGGCCTTCACCGCCGCCGAGGCGGCGCTGTCGCTGGCCGAAAAGGCCGCCGATCTCGGCGATGTCTCCGAACTCATCGAACGCATCAAGACGAACCCGAAGGATCATCAGGCGCGCTTCGACCTGGCGCTCGCGCTGAACGCGGCCGGCGAACGCGAACGCGCGGTGGAGGAACTTCTGATCATCGTCGAATACGACCGCAACTGGAACGAAGAGGCGGCGCGCAAGCGCCTCGTCGAGTTTTTTGAAGCCTATGGACCGAAAGACGAGGCGACGTTGAGCGGACGCCGCCGCCTTTCCTCCATCCTGTTCAGCTAGGCCGGATATGGGGTACACGGATCGATACCGGACGATGGCGGACTTACCCGGAACGATCCCGGTCTTTCCGCTTGCCGGCGCGATCCTGCTGCCGCGTGGACAATTGCCGCTCAACATTTTCGAACCGCGCTATCTGAAGATGATCGACGATGCCATTCGCGGCGAGCGCATCATTGGCATGGTGCAGCCCGACGGCGACGAGGCGATCCTCGCCTCGCAAATCGACGGCCGCAAACCGCCGCTCTGCACCACGGGTTGCGCCGGCCGCATCACCTCGTTCGCCGAAACCGGCGACGGACGCATCGTCATCACGTTGACCGGCATCTGCCGCTTCGTCCTCGGGCGGGAACTGCCGGCAATGACGCCCTACCGGCAATTCGAAATCGACTGGGGCGCTTTCGCCGACGACCTGACGCCCGGCCACGGCCAGGACGAGGTCTCCCGCGAGCGGCTGCTCGAAATCCTGAAGGAATATCTCGACACGCATGGCCTTCAGGCCGACTGGCGCGCCATCAAGCTGTCGTCGAACGAAACGCTGGTCAACTCGCTCTGCACCATCAGCCCCTACGGGCCGCGCGAGAAGCAGGCCTTGCTCGAGGCGAAGACGCTGGAAGACCGCAACCAGATGCTGATCGCGCTCACCGAACAGGCGCTGCGCGAACTCTCGCCGGGCGACGCCACGGTTCAATAGCGCAAGGGCGCAACAATTAAAGACGGAAGAAAAAACATGACCGAGACACAGGAAAGCGCCCGCGGCAAGCGCATGGAAGTCGATCCGAAGCTGCTCGAAATTCTGGTCTGCCCCGTCACCAAGACGACGCTGCGCTACGACCGCGAGAAGCAGGAACTGATTTCGGAGAAGGCGCGTCTCGCCTTCCCGATCCGCGACGGCATTCCGATCATGCTGGTCGACGAGGCCCGGTCGCTCGACGATGCCTGATATTCCAAAGCCCGGCACGCATCCCTGGCCGGTCGAAATCAAACTGAAGAAATCCGAACGCCTTCTCGACATATCTTTCGACGACGGCGCGCATTTTCGTCTGGGAGCGGAGCTTCTGCGCGTCGAAAGCCCCTCGGCCGAGGTGCAAGGTCATGGGGCCGGACAAAAAAAGACCGTGCCCGGCAAGGCGAATGTCGCCATCGTCGCGCTCGAACCCGTCGGCAATTACGCGCTGCGCATCGTTTTCGACGACGGCCACGACACCGGCCTCTACACCTGGGAAACGCTCTACCGCCTGGGGACAGACAGCGAAAAAATCTGGACGGACTATCTGACGGCGCTGGAGCGCGAAGGCCTCGCCCGCGAGTGACTAAACCGCCTCGCCCTTCAAGAGCCGCGGCAGGTCGCCGACGGCGCCGCCGGCATGGCGCATGAAAAAGCGGCGGAGCGGCGGCAGTTCATTGACGATCCCGAGCCCGAGATCGCGCGCCAGCCTGAGCGGGCCGATGTCGTTGGAGAACAGCCGGTTGAGCCCGTCCATCAGCAGCGACAGCGCCACATTGTCGAAACGCCGCCAGCGCTGGTAACGCTCCAGCACATCGAGCGTGCCGATATCGAGCCCGAGCCGCGCCGCATCGACGACGACTTCGGCGGCCGCCGCGACATCGCGCAGTCCGAGATTGAGCCCCTGGCCCGCAATCGGATGGATGCCATGCGCCGCGTCGCCGACCAGCGCGAGGCGCGGACGTACATAGTCGCGCGCAAGCTGCAGCGTCAGCGGATAGGACCAGCGCGGGCCGACAGGTGCACACGCACCGAGATAGTCGCCGAAGCGCGCCCGCATCTCCTCGGCGAAAGCATCGTCGCCAAGCGCGAGGATCGCTTTTGCGTCCACCGTCTTTTCGGTCCAGACCAGCGAGGCGCGATTTCCGACCATCGGCAGGATCGCGAAGGGCCCGCCGGGCAGGAAATATTCCTGCGCCACGCCTTCATGCGGCAATTCGTGCTCGACAGTGCAGACAATGCCGGTCTGCCCGTAGTCCCAGCCGACGGTGCGGATGCCGGCCGCTTCGCGCGTCGGCGAATTGCGCCCGTCAGCGGCGAAGCAAAGTCGCGCCGTCACGCTTTCGCCATTGGCAAGCGTCGCGGTGACGCCGGCGCCGTATTCGACGCGCTTCACCGATTGCGGCGCGACGAGCCGGATCGCCGGTTCGGCCTCCACCGCCTTTTGCAGCGCGATGCGGATATGCCGGTTCTCGATCAGATTGCCGAGCGGTTCGTCGCCGATTTCCTTGTGGTCGAAATGCAGGAACAAGGGCGAGGCGCCCTCGCGCACGCGCCCGTCCGACACCATGATGTCGTTGATCGGCTGCATCTGGCCTTGAAGATGCGCGGTGACGCCCAGCCGCTCGAACATCCGGCAGGAGGCAAACGCAATGGCCGACACGCGGCCATCGAATTTGGCATCCGTCGCCGTCGCCGGGTCGAGCACATCGACCACAGTGACGCTCAATCCGCCTTGCGCGCAGGCCAGCGCCAGCGGCAGGCCGGTCAACCCGCCGCCGACAATCAGAACATCACTGTTGCTCGCACCGTTCATCGAAGCAAGATCGGCCGCGCGGACGCCAAAGGCAAGGGGCGGATGGACGCAAGCACCCGGCGGGCCTAATCTCCGCAAAAATAAAGGAGAGGCACATGGATTTCGCCGGCCTGACGGCGCTCGAACTCGGCCGCCGCTTCGAAAGCGGCGACGCCGACCCGCGCGCCGTGACGGATGATTTCCTGGCCCGCGCCGCAGCCGCCGATCCGGCGCATCGCATCTATGTGCGCCTTTTGGAGGCCCGCGCCCGCGCCGAGGCCGATGCCGCCGCCGCACGGGCAAAGAGCGGTTTGCGCCGCCACGCGCTCGACGGCGTGCCGCTTTCCTGGAAGGACCTGTTCGACATCGCCGGCGAGGCGACGGCGGCGGGCTCATTGCCGCTGAAGAACCGCATGCCCGAACGCGATGCCGAAGTGCTGGCGCGCGCCACTCGCGCCGGCGCCGTCTGCCTCGGCAAGACGACGATGACCGAGCTTGCCTTTTCCGGCCTCGGCATCAATCCGAAATTCGGCACGCCCGCCAACGCGCATGACGAACATGTCGAGCGTGTGCCGGGCGGCTCTTCGGCGGGCGCCGGCGTTTCGGTGGCGCGCGGGTTGGCCGCCGCCGCCATCGGCACCGACACCGGCGGCTCGGTGCGCATCCCCGCCGCCTGGAACGGCCTTGTCGGCTTGAAGACGACGGCGGGCCGCCTGCCGCTCGCGGGCACGGTGCCGCTTTCACCGACCTTCGACACGGTCGGGCCGCTGGCGAGGGATGTCGCCGATGCGGCGGCGCTGCTGGCGCTGCTCGAAGGAAAGCAGGCGCGCGCGCCTGAACCTTTCGATCTCGCGCGCGCGACGTTCTGGCTGCCGGGCGGCATCGCATGGGAAGGCCTCGACGAGGGCGTTGCCACGGCACTCGAAGCGGCGATCCGCCGCCTCGTTCATGCCGGTGTGAAAATCGTCGAACACAAATTGCCCGAGCTTGATGAAATCGACGCGCTCGCCTGGGCGCCGGGTTCGAGCCGCCTCGTCGCCGAAGCCCACGCGCAATGGGGCGATATGCTGGCCGCCAACAAACCCGACATCTATCCGCCGGTTTACGACCGCGTGATGGCGGGCGCCGCACTCTCCGCATCGGGCATCATCGCCGCCGATCTGAAGCGCGCCGAAATCCGCGCCCGCTACCTCGCGGCAACCGCGGGCGTCGATGCGGTGATTTTGCCGACCGTCGCCATTTCGCCGCCGCCGATTGCCGCGCTCGAAGCGGGCGGCGAACCTTACTTCCGCGCCAACCGCATGGCGTTGCGCAACGCCACCATCGGCAACCAGCTCGGAATTTGCGCGATAACCCTGCCCACCGGTTACGACGCGCTTGGCCTGCCGGTCGGCTTGATGCTGCAAACCCATCCGTCCACGGAGGAAAAACTGCTCGGCCTTGCGCTTTCCGTCGAACGCGCGATGCACTGAAAGAAAAAAGCCCCGGAGATTTCTCTCCGGGGCTTCGTTTTTCGCTACTGGCCGATGTCAGTTGGTCGGCTCGCCCCGCGCCTTGTCTTCTAGCGCCCGCTTCTGGATGTAGGAGAGGATCGCCTCGACATCTTCCTCGCTGACGAGATCGGCAAAGCTCGCCATGCCGTTATCCGACAGGATGCCGCCGCGCACGATGTCCTGGAAGTGCTCGCGGATATTCTCGCCCATCCGGCGAAGATCGGGCGTGACGCCCGGGCTGATCGCCAACGCGCCGTGGCAGAGCATGCAGTATTGCGTATAGGCGATTTCGCCCTGCCGCACCGTCGCCTCGTCGGCGGTCAGCGCCGGCCATTCCGGGATCGACTGGTCGCGCAACGCAAGCTGCGGCAGTTCCCCGCCGCCGCCGATCTTGAAGGCGAGCAACCGCCCTTCATTGCCGTACTTCGCCGCCGCCGATGTGCGCGCATCGCCCGAGACGATGTTGACGCCGCCCCAGCCCGCCAGCACGGCGACATATTGTTCGCCGTCGACCGTGTAGGTGACAGGCGCGGCGACGATGCCGGTCTGGATGTGCTGCGACCAGACGCGCTCGCCTGTGTCGGCCTTGTAAGCGTGGAAGTAACCGTCGGCCGTTCCCTGGAAAACGAGATTGCCGGCGGTTGCCAGTACGCCGCCATTGAGCGGCGCGGGATATTCCGCCTGCCAGCGCGCTTCGCCGGTCACCGGATCCCATGCCTTCAGAAAACCCTTCTCCATCGGAACTTCCGGCAGCGCGGTGATCGCGTCGATATAGGCTGTCCAGTCCATGCCGGTGTTCCACCAGTTCTCGTTCGGCGTGAACTCACCTTCGGTCTTCCATTGCTCGCTCAGCGAATAGATGCCGGCGATGTCCTGCGTCGGAATGTAGACAAGGCCGGTACCCGGATGAAATGCCATCGGGTGCCAGTTATGCGCACCATTCGCCGATGGCAGCACGAAAGCCGTCGCATGACCGAATTCGCCTTCGCCCGTCTCGACCGGGCGTCCCGTCTCGAGATCGATATGGCTTGCCCATGTTGTCGTTGAGAAAGGATTGGCGGAAATCAGTTTGCCGGTCTCGCGGTCGAGCACATAGAAGAAGCCGTTCTTCGGCGCCTGCATGATGACCTTGCGTTGCACGCCGTCGATCTCGATGTCGGCAAGCATCAGCGGCTGCGTCGCGGTGTAGTCCCAATTGTCGCCGGGCGTTGTCTGGTAATACCACTTCATGCGGCCCGTATCCGCGTCAAGCGCCAGGATCGACGACAGGTAGAGATTGTCGCCGCCGCCGGGCGAACGGATTTCGCGCGTCCAGGGCGAGCCGTTGCCGGTGCCGACATAAAGCGTGTTGCTTTCGGGCTCGTAGACCATCGAGTCCCAGGCCGTGCCGCCACCACCGATCTTCCACCACTCGCCGCCTTTCCATGTCGGCATCGCGGCTTCGAGCTCGGGATGTTCGACCGGCAGCGCCGGATCGCCGGGCACGGTGTAAAAACGCCATGCCTGTTCGCCGGTGTCGGTGTCATAGGCGGTGATGTAACCGCGCACGCCGTATTCGGCGCCGCCATTGCCGATCACCACCTTGTCGCCGAAGACGCGCGGCGCGCCGGTGATCGTGTAGGGCGGTCCGGGGATCGTGTTGACTTCCCAGACGATGGAGCCGTCCGCCGCGTCGAGCGCGAAAAGCCGCCCGTCGAAGCTCGCGGTATAGACGCGGCCCTTCCACACGGCGACGCCGCGATTGACGACGTCGCAGCAGCCATAGCGGCCCCACTCGCCGGGCACTTCCGGATCGAAGCGCCAGATTTCGCTGCCGCTCTTTGCATCGACCGCGATGGTGACGCCCCAGTTGAGCGACAGATACATGATGCCGTCGACGACGATCGGCGTCGCCTCGAGGCCGCGCGTCGTATAGGTGTCGAGCGACCAGGCAAGCGCGAGCTCGCCGATATTGCCGTCATTGATGTCGTCAAGCGGCGAGAAGCGCTGCTCGTCATAGGTGCGGCCATGCGAAAGCCAGTTGCCGGGTTCCGCGTCCGCCGCCGCGATGCGCGCGCCGTCGATATCGGCCAGTCCGCGCGGCGCAGGCTCTTCGGCCGGCGTCTCGATGACCGGCGCTTCGACGACCGGCGTCCCGGCGCTGTCCGCGCCGCCGGAAATAAACTGCCAGCCGATAAAACCGGCCAACACCACACCCGCCGCGGCGTTGACCGCCACAGGCCAATTCTTTGCCAGATCCGCCATGACCTCCCCGTCCCTGTTTCCCGGCCGCCAGCCGCCGCTTGGGCCGCGCCGATGCCCTCTTTGCGGAGTTGCACTCCACTTTTTGTGGCGAAAGCTTAGCCGAAGCGCCGATGCCGCGAAACCACCCCCTTCCCCGAAAAAAGCGCCGCTAATCCGCGCTCACCGCCGCCCGCCGCCGACTCGGGAAAGGCAGAAAGCACAAAAAGAATGCAGATTGGAAAATGTGATCATTTTCTATGCACATCTTCGATTGAATGCCGCGGCACACCCGGCTTCCGAAAGGAATCCTTCAACAAATACAATGAGGTATGACTCCCAGCCCAAACGGCATGCTTCTTGAGAACAAGGGTGTCAAGCGCCGGAAGACCGCCCGCCGGGGAGACGGGTGGCGCGCCGCGCGCAACAAGGCCGGGGGCCATGCTCACCGGCGGCACATGGAGAAACGAATGACCGACACAATCGAAAAACGGGGGCTTGTCCGCCGGACCGCGCTGGCGGCCGCCACGGGCATTTTCGCGCTGGCCGCGATGTCCGGCACGGCGCTCGCCCAGGAAGAAGTCGCCGAACTGAGCGCCGGCGACACCGCCTGGATGATCACCGCCACCGCGCTGGTGCTGATGATGACCATTCCTGGTCTGGCGCTTTTCTACGGCGGCATGGTGCGCAAGAAGAATTTCGTTGCGATGGGTGCACAGATTTTCGCGATCGCCGCACTGATGTCGGTGGTCTGGATGGTCATCGGCTACTCGCTGGCCTTCGGCGATGGCGGCTCGATGAACGCCTGGGTCGGCGGCCTCGACAATCTCTTCCTCGCGGGCCTCACCGTCGATGCGCTGTCGGGCACAATCCCCGAAAGCGTCTTCATGACCTTCCAGATGACCTTTGCGATCATCACCCCGGCGCTGATCGTCGGCGCCTTTGCCGACCGCATGAAGTTCTCCAGCATGCTGGTCTTCATGACGCTCTGGGTGATCTTCATCTACGCGCCGATTTGTCACTGGGTCTGGGGCGGCGGCTTCCTCGGCGAGGACGGCGTTCTCGACTTCGCCGGCGGCACGGTGGTGCACATCAATGCCGGCGTCGCCGGTCTCGTCGCCTGCCTCGTGCTCGGACCCCGCAAGGGCTTCGGCATGGAAAACATGGCGCCCAACAATGTCGTGCTGACGATGGTCGGCGCGGCGCTGCTCTGGGTCGGCTGGTTTGGTTTCAACGCCGGTTCGCAGCTTGCCGCCGATGGCCGCGCCGGCATGGCGATGGCGGTGACGCAGATCGCGACCGCGACGGCCGTGCTTGGCTGGATGGCCGCCGAATGGATCGTCCACCGCAAGCCGACGCTGCTCGGCATGGCGACCGGCGCCATTGCCGGTCTCGTCGCGATCACGCCGGCGGCCGGCTTCGTCGATCCGATGGGCGCGCTCTGGATCGGTCTCGCCTCAGGCGTCATCTGCTTCATCGCCTCCACCAGCGTCAAGCGCGCCATCGGCTATGACGACGCGCTCGACGTCTTCGGCGTCCACGCGGTCGGCGGCATCGTCGGCGCGATCCTGACCGGCGTCTTCGCCACCATCGCGATCACCGGCGGCGACGCGCCGCTTGGCGGTCTCGAAGGCAACTGGGCCCAGGTCGGCATCCAGATCAAGGGCGTCGTCGCCACGATCGTCTATTGCGGTCTCGGCACCTTCGTTCTCCTGATGGTGACGAAGATCTTCTTCGGCCTGCGCGTGACACCGCAGGAAGAAGTCGATGGTCTCGACATCAGCCTGCACGGCGAAACGATCCACTGACGATCGCGCACATCGCAACGAAAGGGCGCTCCCGCGGGAGCGCCCTTTTTTATGTGCGAAATGCCTGCGCACGCCGCGTCGCTCCGTGGGCTGACTGTCGCCGAAACAGGTTGCACAGAATTTGTGCAGCAACACGCCGCAACATGGGCATTGCGGTGCATCCCGGTCGGCACGCGACGAAAATCCGCCCGAGTCCGGCGCTTTTTGCATCTTCGCAGTCGCGGCACGGTTCTTGATTGGTAGCTCTGGTCCGCGCCCTTGCGGCTGTCGCGGTTCGCGTCGCGGCAAGGGTCGAACAAACAGCACGCCGGATGCGAGAGGCGGTTCGGTGGCAATAGAAAAGAGGAAACTCAAATGAAGCTCGTTATGGCGATCATCAAGCCATTCAAGCTGGACGAAGTCCGCGAAGCGTTGACCGCGATCGGCGTCCAGGGCCTGACCGTGACGGAAGTCAAAGGCTACGGCCGTCAGAAGGGCCAGACCGAAATCTACCGCGGTGCGGAGTATGCGGTGAACTTTCTGCCGAAGTTGAAGATCGAGATCGTGGTGGCCAGCGACCAGGCCGACGCGGTCGTGTCCGCGATCAGCGGCGCTGCCAAGACCGGTCAGATCGGCGACGGCAAGATTTTTGTAATTTCCGTCGAGCAGGTGCTGCGTATCCGCACAGGCGAAACGGACGCGGAAGCCCTTTAATCCGTCTACGGATTGAAGGGGTTTTGCGGCAACAGGGGACGGCAACCCTCTAACGAGAGAGGAACGATGATTAAGATAGGACGATACACACGCCTGGCGGGCATGGCGGGGCTCGCGACACTGGCAATGACTGTGCCTTCGATGGCGCAGGAAATCGAGGAGATCGCGGAAGAGGCGTTCGAACTGAGCGGCCCTGAAACGGCATATATCTTCAACACGCTGCTGTTTCTGATCGGCGGTTTCCTCGTCATGTGGATGGCGGCGGGCTTCACCATGCTCGAAGCGGGCCTGGTGCGTTCGAAAAACGTCGCCATGCAATGCACCAAGAACATCAGCCTCTACTCGATCGCCGGCATCCTCTATTACCTCGTCGGCTACAACCTGATGTATGACGGCGTCGATGGCGGCTATATCGGTTCGCTGTCGCTCTGGGGCGTCGACGACACGGGCGGCGTCGCCGAAGACGGAACGGGCTATTCGTCCGCTTCCGACTGGTACTTCCAGATGGTCTTCGTGGCCACCGCCGCGTCGATCGTGTCGGGCACGCTGGCCGAACGCATTCGCCTCTGGCCCTTCCTCCTCTTCACGGTTTTCCTGACCGGGTTCATCTACCCGATCCAGGGCGCCTGGCAGTGGGGCGGCGGCTGGCTCAGCGAAATGGGCTTCTCCGACTTCGCCGGCTCGACGATCGTTCACTCGACGGGCGGCTGGGCCGCGCTGATGGGCGCGATCATCCTCGGTCCGCGTCTCGGCAAATACGTCAAGGGCGGCGGCATCAACCCGATGCCCGGCTCGTCCATGCCGCTGGCGACGCTCGGCACCTTCATCCTCTGGCTGGGCTGGTTCGGCTTCAACGGCGCCTCGCAACTCGCGCTGGGCACCGTCGCGGACGCGAACGCGGTGGCGACCATCTTCATCAACACCAACATCGCCGCGGCCGGCGGGGTGGTGGCGGCGCTGGCGCTGACGCAGCTCCTCTACAAGAAGGTCGACGTCACCATGGCGTTGAACGGCGCACTTGCCGGTCTCGTCGCGATCACGGCCGAACCGCTGACCCCGACGCTCGGCTGGGCGCTCGGCATCGGCGCCGTCGGCGGCGTCATCGTGGTGCTGACGGTACCGCTCCTCGACAAGCTCCATATCGACGACGTGGTGGGCGCCATTCCGGTCCATCTCTTCGCCGGCATCTGGGGCACGATGGCGGTTCCGCTGACCAATGCCGACACGAGCTTCGCCGTTCAGGCAACCGGCGTCATCTCGATCGGCCTCTTCGTTGCCCTGACAAGCCTTGTGCTGTGGACGGCGCTGCGCGTCACCATCGGCATAAGGGCGAGCGAGGAAGAGGAAATGATGGGCATGGACAAGGGCGAGATCGGCGTCGAGGCCTATCCCGAGTTCGTGACCAACTAGATCCGCATCATGGGCGCGGAGGCCTCCCTCGGGCCTCCGCACTCCTCCCGCAGCCGCTGGCGTCCCCTGCCACCAAATCCGGGGCGCCGGCGGCGATACTTGGAGCCCGGCAGGTCCCCCCTCCCGGGCTCCTTTTTTATCCGCACCGCAGCGCCGCGCGTCGCCGCCCGCCTGTTTTTTGACCAGCCCGGCCGATGCACAAGAATTAATCCGAATGCCTCCAAAGCGTGGCTATTCGCTAGGCGCTTCCAGGCGTCTCTCCCGGCCCCTTTCCGCTAAGTCATTGATCGGCTTGCCCTTCAAACCGGCAACGTCGTGGCATGCCTCTTGATTGTGCAGGGCGCTGAAGAAAAAGGCCGGCAACGGCCTCAGCCGCCCGGCCGGGAACTCGAAATGGGGGGAACGCGACCGGGCTCCCGAAGCGTTTTCAGCAAAAGGGCCTCCTTCGAATGAAGAAGGCACTTTTGCGGTTCGGAAACGCGACACAACAAGAGCTTATGAGTTTCCCGCCGTTTCGATGAAACGGGGGGCAACTCCAGGTGGCAACGAAAGGGAGATCCCCATGGATCCGATCGAAAGCGCTAGCGCCGGTCTCGGCGCGGGCGGCGACGTCTTTTTCATTCTGATGGGCGCCATTCTGGTTTTCGCGATGCATTCCGGCTTCGCCTTTCTCGAAGTCGGCACGGTGCGTCACAAGAACCAGGTCAATGCGCTGGTCAAGATCCTGGCGGATTTCGCCGTCTCGACGGTCGCCTACTTCTTCATCGGCTACAGCGTCGCCTATGGCGTCGACTTTCTGGTCAATGCCGCCGAGCTGAGCGGCAGCAGCGCCGAGGGCGCAAGCTACGGGCCCCAGGGCGTCGACCTCGTGAAGTTCTTCTTCCTGCTGACCTTTGCCGCCGCCATTCCGGCAATCATTTCGGGCGGCATCGCCGAGCGCGCGCGTTTCTGGCCGCAGGCCGCAGCGACCGCCATCATCGTCGGTCTGGTCTATCCCTTCTATGAAGGTCTGGTCTGGAACGGCAACTGGGGCTTCCAGGACTGGCTCGAAGGCACGTTCGGCGCGCCCTTCCACGATTTCGCCGGCTCGATCGTCGTCCATGCGGTCGGCGGCTGGCTGGCCTTTTCGGCCGTCATCATGCTCGGCCGCCGCGCCGGCCGCTACACCAAGGACGGCAAGCTGATCGGCTTCCCGCCTTCCTCGATCCCGTGGCTGGCGCTCGGCTCCTGGCTGCTCTGCATCGGCTGGTTCGGCTTCAACGTCGTCTCGGCGCAATCGCTGGAAGGCGTCTCGGGCCTCGTCGCGATGAACTCGGTGCTGGCCATGGCGGGCGGCATCCTTGCGGCGCTCGTCGTCGGCCGCAACGATCCGGGCTTCATCCATAACGGCGCGCTGGCCGGTCTCGTCGCCGTCTGCGCCGGCTCCGACATCATGCACCCTGTCGGCTCGCTCATCGTCGGCGGCGTCGCCGGTGCGCTCTTTGTGGTGATGTTCGACTTCTGCCAGCGCCGCTTGAAGATCGACGACGTGCTGGGCGTCTGGCCGCTGCACGGGCTGTGCGGCCTCTGGGGCGGTCTGGCGGTCGGCATTTTCGGCATGGCGGAGCTTGGCGGCCTCGGTGGCGTCAGCTTCATGAGCCAGCTTGTCGGCTCGCTGGTGGGTGTCGCATATGCCACCGTCCTCGGCCTCGTCGTCTATGGCGGGTTGAAACTTGTGGTCGG
>PHEO01000203.1 GCA_002841195.1 Alphaproteobacteria bacterium HGW-Alphaproteobacteria-11 | reverse complement strand
CATCGAACCGGCATTGTTCATCGCCTCGTAAGCCATGCCCGCCGACATCGCGCCATCGCCAATGACCGCGACGACATTGTTGGTGCCGCCCTTGAGATCGCGCGCGACCGCCATGCCGAGGCCGGCCGAAATCGAGGTCGAGGAATGGGCGGCGCCGAAGGGGTCGTATTCGCTCTCGTCGCGCTTGGTGAAGCCCGACAAACCGCCGCCCTGACGCAAGGTGCGAATGCGGTCGCGGCGGCCCGTCAAAATCTTGTGCGGATAGGCTTGATGGCCGACGTCCCAGACGATCCGGTCTTCGGGCGTGTTGAACACGTGATGCAGCGCGACGGTGAGTTCGACAACGCCGAGGCCCGCGCCCAGATGGCCGCCTGTCACCGACACGGCGTCGATCATTTCGGCGCGCAATTCGTCGGCGATCTGGCGCAGATCGCTTTCAGGGAAGGCGCGCAGATCGGCCGGGCTGTTCACCCGGTCAAGCAATGGGGTCGCGGGTTTGCTGGTCAACGCTCACCTCGGCCGGCAAGGGCCAGATACGAATGTCCGGAGCCGGCGATGCGGGGCGGCTCTCAGTTGCGGCGCGTTATAACGAAATGCGCCGCCTGACGCAAAAGGTCGGCTCTTTCGTCAAATAAATCAAGATGTTGGACGGCCTGATCGGCGAGCATGCGGGCCTGCGCCCGGGCCCGGTCTGCACCCAGAATCGAGACGAAGGTCGCCTTGCCGGCGGCGGCGTCCTTGCCTGTGCTCTTGCCCATCAGGGCGGGATCGCCCTCGGCGTCCAGCAGGTCGTCGGCGATCTGATAGGCAAGGCCCATATCATGGGCATAGGCGTGGAGCGCTTTCTCGACGTCGGCCGATGCGCGGCCCAGCACCGCGCCCGCCTCGCAGCAGAACGCAATCAGCGCGCCGGTCTTCAGATGCTGAAGCCGTGTGATGGCACCGATGTCGAGCGGCTGGCCCTCGCTTGCGAGGTCGATCATCTGGCCGCCCACCATGCCGCGGGCGCCCGCCGCCGCGGCGAGACGCCGCACCAGTTCGATGCGAACACGGGCGCGCTCATGGGTCGCGGGGTCGGCGACGATCTCGAAGGCGAGCGTCAACAGCGCATCGCCGGCCAGCATGGCAGTCGCCTCGTCGAAAGCCTTGTGGACCGCCGGCCTTCCATGACGCATCTCGTCGTCGTCCATGCAGGGCATGTCGTCATGGACCAGCGAATAAATGTGGACGCATTCGGCAGCCGCCGCGGCGCGCAATGCGGATTCGGAATTCACACCGAACAGCCGGGCGCTCTGCGTCACCAGAAAAGGGCGGAAACGCTTGCCACCGCCGAGCGCCGCATAGCGCATGGCTTCGGCAAGGCGGCTTTCCGGACCCTCGACGCGCGGCAACAACCGGTCGAGCATCGTCTCAACTTCGCTTGCATGGTCGGCCAACGCGCGATCGAAGGGGGAAGCGGCCATCGGCTGCGCGCTCAGTCGATGTCGAGCGGGGCGGCGCCCGAAGGCTCGCCATTGGCCGAGAGCGTGATTTTCTCGACTTTCGCTTCGGCCGCCTTCAGCCTCGCCTCGCAATGGGCTTTCAGCGCCGTGCCACGTTCATAGAGCTCGATCGATTTTTCGAGCGGCGCTTCGCCGGATTCAAGCTGACCGACGATTTTTTCCAGCTGGGCCAGCGCTTCCTCGAAGCTCAGCTTTTCGATGTCCTTGTGGGCGTCGGCCTTGGCAGCGGACATGGGCGTCTTTCCTCCGGGATTTGTCAGGCAGCCAGCATCAGGGCCCGAACATGCGCGCGGGTGCTCGCGGCGAGCGCCCCCAAGTCATAACCGCCCTCAAGCGCCGAGACAACGCGGCCGCCGCAGAGCTTGCCTGCGAGCTTGACCAGTTCGCCGGTCGCCCAGCCGAAATCTTCTTCGGTCAGACGCAGATTGGCGAGCGGATCGGCCATATGCGCATCGAAACCCGCCGAAATGAAGATGAAATCGGGGCGAAATTGTTCGATCGACGGCAGGACCGCGCCGGTGATGGCGGCGCGGAATTCATCCGATCCGGCGCCGGGCGGCAGGGTGCGGTTCAGGATGTTGCCGAGGCCGTGTTCGCCGGCGCGGCCGGTTCCGGGATAGAGCGGCCATTGATGCGTCGAGGCGTAGAAAAGCGCGGGATCGGTTTCGAAAGCGGCCTGTGTGCCGTTGCCGTGATGGACGTCGAAATCGACCACGGCCACGCGCGCGCAGCCATGCGCGGCGCGGGCATGCTGCGCGCCGATGGCAATGTTGTTGAAGAGGCAGAAGCCCATCGCGGTTTCAGGCTCGGCATGGTGTCCGGGCGGGCGCACGGCGCAGAAGGCGTTGCGGACGCGGCCCGCCATCACCTCGTCGACCGCGTGAACCACCGCGCCGGCGGCGCGGAAGGCTGCTTCGGCGGAGCCCGGCGACATCGCGGTGTCGGCATCGATGCGGCGGAAACCCTCGGCCGGCGCGCCATTTTCGATGCGTTCGATATGCGCGGCCGGGTGAACGCGGGCGATCTGTTCATGGGCGGCGCGGGGCGCCTCGTCGCGCGCCAGCAACGCGAATTCCTCGGCCTCCAGCGCGCCCAGTACCGCGCGAAGGCGCTCGACGCATTCGGGGTGGCCGGGCGGCGTCTCGTGTTCGAGACAGGCGGAATGGGTAACGAGAAGCGTGGTCATCGATAATAATTATAGCATGCCGGCACTTCAGGCTCGGCGGTACCAATTGACGCCCTTGTCGTCGCGGGCAACGGTCGCAAGGCCGCGGACGAGCAGGCAGTTCAGATGGGCGAGGCTTTCGCCGGTTGCCATGAAGAAGACCTCGGGGCCGATCTTGCGCTTGAAGAGAGCCGAAAAGACGTCGATGGCGCGTTTCGGCTCGTCCAGCATGTCGAGAAGTTTCGTCAGCCCTTCTTCATGGCCGTCGATCAGTTGCGTCAGGCGCGTGTGCAGCCCGTAGAAGGGCTCGTTGTGGGCGGGCAGCACCAGCAGATCGTCCGGCAGGTTGCGGCGCAGGCGCTTGCAGCTTTCGATCCAGTCTTCCAGCGGGTTTTCGTAGGCCTCGGTCGGGTGGACGCTGACATTCGATGAAATGCGCGGCAGCACCTGGTCGCCCGAAATCAGGATCTTCGCTTCCTCGCAATAGAGGCAGACATGCTCCGGCGCATGGCCCGAGCCGACGACGACGCGCCATTGGCGGCCGCCGATCGTCAATTCATCGTCCTCGCGCAGACGGCGGAAGATGTCGGGCATGCGCGAGACATTCTTGCCGAAACCGCCGAAACGCGCCGCATAGCTGTCGACGCCGCGCTGGCTGAAGCCGGCCGCGCGGTAGAAATCCAGCGCTTCCTTCGGCGCTTCGCGGCCGGTGTCGAGGACCAGCGTCTTGCACATCAGGAAATCGGTGCGCGACATCTGGAGTTCGACGTTCCATTTGCGCGTGAACCAGCCGGCGAGGCCGACATGATCGGGATGGAGATGGGTGACGATGAGGCCGGTGATGGGCTTGCCCTTGAGGCCCGATTGAAAGACCTGACGCCACAAGGCCTTGACCTCGTCGGTCGAAACGCCGGTGTCGACCACCGTCCAGCCTTCGTCGCCTTCGATCAGCCAGAGATTGATGTGGTCGAGCTGGAAGGGCAGCGGCATCCTGACCCATGAAATGCCCGGCGCGACCTCGATGACTTCCGCCGGTTCCGGCACCCGCCGTTCGAACGGATAGCGCAGACCGGCGCTTTCGATGGTCGCTTGAGAAATATCGGACATTCGGGACTCTCATACTGTGCCGCCGCCGAGAGGCCGGGGCGGCCCTTCCCGTGATAGGCGCAGGGGCGCGTGAGGTCAAACGGGGCCCAGCCCCTGCCCGGCCGACGCTGCGGCAATCAGGAAAGCTCGTCGGCCGTGAGCGAGAAAAGGCTTTCGGCACCGGCGGTTGCGGGGCCGAGAAGACCGTGGGCGCCGGGCAGAATGTTGGCGGCGTAGAAGCCCGCCAGCGCGAGGCGCGCGCTGTCCGCGGTTTTCAACGCGGCCTGCGCGAGATAGTGGCCGCCGGCGACCGTGCCGAAGAGGCGGAGGTAAGGCGAGGCGCCGGCGAGGCTGTCGTTGGGCGACGACTTCACGCGGTCGAGCATCCAGGCGGTCGCCTTGTCGAGCGTGTCCAGCGCCTCGTCGAGCGCGACGCCGACGGCGCCGAGCGTCTTGACGTTCGAGCGGCGCGCCGCTTCCGCCGTCTCGCGCATTTCGGCGATAAAGCCTTGCACCACCGAGCCGTTTCCGAGGGATAGTTTTCGCGACACGAGGTCGATCGCCTGAATGCCGTTGGTGCCTTCGTAGATCGGCAGGATGCGCGCGTCGCGCAGATATTGCGCGGCGCCGGTTTCCTCGATGAAGCCCATGCCGCCGTGAATCTGCACGCCGAGCGAGGCGACTTCGCAGCCGATGTCGGTGGAGAAACTCTTGGCGATGGGCGTCAGCAGATCGGCGCGGGCTTGCGCGGTGGCGCGGATTTCCGCCGTTTCGCCGGCATGGGCGGTGTCGATGGCGACGCCGGTTGCGTAGCAGATGGCGCGGGCGGCGGCGGTCGAGGATTTCATCGTCAGCAACATGCGGCGAATGTCGGGATGTTCGACGATCGGCGCCATGTCGCCGGGTGCGAGCGTCGAGCCCAAAGGCCTGCCCTGCTTGCGTTCTTTCGCGTAGGCGAGCGCGTGCTGATAGGCCGCTTCGGCGATTGCGACGCCTTGCGTGCCGACCAGCAGGCGGGCGTTGTTCATCATCGTGAACATGCAGGCAAGGCCGCGGTTCTCCTCGCCGATTAGCGTGCCGATGGCGCCGCCCGCTTCGCCGAAGGACATGACGCAGGTGGGGCTGCCATGGATGCCGAGTTTTTCTTCGAGCCCAATGCAATGGGCATCGTTGCGCCCCCCCAGCGAACCGTCTGCATTCACAAGGAATTTCGGCACAAGGAAGAGAGATATCCCCTTCGTGCCGGCCGGCGCATCGGGCAGGCGCGCGAGCACGAGATGGACAATGTTGTCCGTCATGTCGTGATCGCCATAGGTGATGAAGATCTTGGTGCCGGTGATGCGGTAGGTGCCGTCGCCTTGCGGAACGGCTTTTGTTTTCAAGGCGTTGAGGTCGGAACCGGCCTGCGGCTCGGTGAGGTTCATCGTGCCGGTCCACTCGCCCGAAACGAGCTTGGCGAGATAGAGCTGCTTCTGCGCCTCGGTGCCATGCGCCGTCAGCGCTTCGATGGCACCCTGGCTGAGGATCGGGCAGAGGCCGAAGGACATGCAGGCGGCATTCCACATCTCCTGCATCGCGACGGCGAGCG
>PHEO01000202.1 GCA_002841195.1 Alphaproteobacteria bacterium HGW-Alphaproteobacteria-11 | reverse complement strand
GCAAAACCCATTTCATGCGTCACGCAAAGCATGGTCATACCCTCGCGCGCCAGCTCCACCATCACATCGAGAACTTCCTTGATCATTTCCGGATCGAGCGCCGAGGTCGGTTCGTCGAACAGCATGATCTTCGGGTTCATGCAGAGCGCCCGCGCGATCGCCACGCGCTGCTGCTGTCCGCCCGACAGCTGACCGGGATATTTGTCGGCCTGTTCGGGAATGCGCACGCGCTCCAGAAACTTCATCGCAAGGTCGCGCGCCTCGGCCTCGGGCATCTTGCGTACCCAGAGCGGCGCCAGCGTGCAGTTTTCCAGCACCGTCATATGCGGAAAGAGGTTGAATTGCTGGAACACCATGCCGACTTCGCGCCGGACCTCGTCGATGCGTTTCAGGTCTTCGGTCAGCTCGATGCCGTCGATGACGATTTTCCCCGCATCATGCGTTTCGAGATGATTGATGCAGCGGATCAGCGTCGATTTGCCCGAACCCGACGGCCCGGCGATGACGATTCGCTCGCCCTCCTTGATCGTCAGGTCGATATTTTTCAGCACATGAAAATCGCCGAACCATTTATGCACGCCCAACATCTCGATCATCACCTTGTCCGAGATGCGCATCGCTTTTGCGGTATCCGCCGCCATCCTGCCCTCCTAGCGGCCGCGCCCGGCATTGAGCCGGCGCTCCATGAAACTTGAATATTGCGACATGCCGAAACAGAAAATCCAGAAGACGATCCCGGCGAATAGATAGCCGGTCAGCGCGCCCTGCGGCACGGTCCATGTCGGATCGGAAAGCTGCGCTCTGACCTGTCCCAACACGTCGAAGATGCCGACAATCAGCACCAGCGTCGTATCCTTGAAGAGCCCGATGAAGGTGTTGACGATGCCGGGAATGACATGGCGCAGTGCCTGCGGCAACACGACGAGCCCCATTGTCTGCCAATAGCTGAGGCCGGCAGCGCGCGCCGCCTCATATTGCCCCGCCGGTATCGCCTGCAACCCGCCGCGCACCACTTCCGCCATATAGGCCGACGAGAAAAGCGCGACGCCGACAAGACAGCGCAACAGATTGTCGGGGCTGAGACCTTCCGGCAAGAACAGCGGGAGCATGACGCTCGCCATGAACAGCACCGTCACCAGCGGCACGCCACGCCAGAATTCGATAAAGATGATCGACAACATGCGGATCGCCGGCATCGACGAACGCCGCCCGAGCGCCAGCACGATGCCGAGCGGTAGCGACACGACGATGCCGGTAACGGCGACGACCAGCGTGACCAGAAGTCCGCCCCACTCGCTGGTCGGCACCGGCGGCAGACCGGGCCGGTCGCCGGCAAGCAACACCAGCGCGATCAGCGGATAGACGACCAGCAGGAAGATCACGTTGAAGCGCTTGGCAGGCGCCGACGGAATGAGCATCGGCACCAGCGCGATGAAACCGAGCGCGAACACGATATTGACCCGCCAGATTTCCGATTCCGGATAGCGGCCATAAATGAACTGGCCGAAATTCGCCCAGACCAGCGGCCAGCACGCGCCCTTGCCTTCACCGAGACAGGCCTCGCGCGTTTCGCCCGTCCACACGGCGTCGAAGATCGCGAAGTTGAGCAGCGGCGGCACGGTGAGCCACAGGAGATAGGCGGCAACGAGTGTCAGCACCGTGTTGCCGATGCTCGAAAAGAGATTGCGTCGCAGCCAGCCGAGAACGCTTCCGGATTTTTGCGGCGGTCCCATCATGTCGATCGCGCTCATGGCCTACCGCTCCCTGAGCGCGATGCGCGCATTGTACCAGTTCATCGCCAGCGACGTCGCGAGACTGAGCGTCAGATAGACCGCCATGGTGATGGCAATGACCTCGATGGCCTGTCCGGTCTGGTTGAGCACCGTGCCGGCAAACACCGCCACGAGATCGGGATAGGCAATGGCAACGGCCAGCGACGAATTTTTAGTGAGATTGAGTATCTGGCTCGTCAGCGGCGGTACGATGAGGCGCAATGCTTGCGGCACCACGACCAGCCGCAGCGTTGTGCTGTCCTTGAGGCCGAGCGCCGCCGCCGCCTCGCCCTGGCCCCGGTCGACCGACTGAATGCCGGCGCGGACGATTTCGCCGATGAAAGCCGCCGTGTAGAGCGTGAGCCCCAGCACCAGCGCCACAAACTCCGGCAGCAGGCGCACGCCGCCGCTGAAATCGAAGTCGCCGCGCGTCGCATATTCCAGATGAAAGGGTGTGCCGCCGATGGCCCATGCAAGAAGCGGCAGAACGACAATCAGCGCCGCGGCGACGCGCAGGGCCGGAAACAACTGGCCCGTCGCGCGCTGCCGCGCCCGCGCCCACCGGACCAGCACAAAGCCGGCCACGGCCGCCGCCGCAAGCGCGCCGAAAAACATCCCGGCGCCTGCATCCAGCACCGGATCGGGAAGGATCAATCCGCGATTGCTGAGAAAGACCCCGGGCAGTGCCTCGATGCTTTCGGCCGGGCCGGGGAGCGGCCGCAGCACCGCGAAGTACCAGAAGAAGAGTTGTAGAAGCAGCGGAATGTTCCGCATCACCTCCACATAGGCTGCCGCGATCTTTGCCAGCAGCCAGTTGGGCGACAGCCGCGCCACACCGATGACAAAGCCGAGCATCGTCGAAAGCACGATACCGATGACCGCGACCGAGAGCGTGTTGAGCAGCCCGACGAGAAACGCCCGGCCGTAGCTCGATTGTTCGGTATAGGGGATCAGGGTCTGGATGATGCCGAAACCGGCCGTCGTGTCGAGAAAGCCGAAGCCGGTCGAAATGTTGAGACGCTCGAGATTTTCCTGCGCCGTCGCCGTGAAAAACCAGACGACGGCGATGACGGCGGCCAGTACGCCCGTCTGGTAGACGATCGAGCGGACGCGGGGGTTGTACCAACTGATCCCCATGCCCGATCCGCGTTTAACGGGTTTCTGCATACCTGCCCCGGCCCCCTCGCCTGCAATCCGTCAGCGGATCGGCGGCGCATACATCACGCCTCCGTCGGTCCACAACGCATTCAGCCCGCGCTCAATGCCAAGCGGCGTGTCGACACCCACGTTGCGTTCGAAAATCTCGCCGTAGTTGCCGACGGCCCGCACAATGTCGATCACCCAGTCGGGCCTGAGACCCACCGATGCACCATACGAGCCTTCCGCGCCCAGCAGGCGGCGAACCAGCGGATTTTCGCTCTCGCGCATTTCCTCGATGTTTTCGGATGTGATGCCAAGCTCTTCGGCATTTAGCAACGCCGAAAGCGTCCAGCGCGCGATGTCGGCCCATTGCGGATCGCCCTGCCGTATCACGGGTCCGAGGGGTTCCTTGGAAATAATCTCGGGGAGAACGATATTGTCCGCCGGATGTTGCATCTTCAACCGTTCAGCATAGAGGCCGGAGGCATCCGTCGTGTAGCCGTCGCACCGGCCCTGATCGTAGGCGCTGATCGCCTCGTCGTTCTTCTCGAAGGAGAGCACCCGGTAGTCGAGCCCGCGGCCGCGGAAATAGTCGGCAAGATTGAGCTCGGTCGTGGTCCCGGTCTGCGTACAGATCGTCGCGCCGGCAAGCTGTTCGGCCTTGGTGATGCCGGAGCTTTTCCGCACCATGAATGCCTGCCCGTCATAATAGATGACGCCGGCGAAATCGAAGCCGAGCTGCGTGTCGCGCGACATTGTCCATGTGGTGTTGCGCGAAAGGATGTCGACCTCGCCCGATTGCAGCGCCGTGAAGCGGTCCTTTGCCGAAAGCGGCCGGAAGCGAACTTTCTCGCCGTCGCCGAAAATCGCTGCGGCAATCGCCCGGCAATAATCGACATCGATGCCGGACCACCGGCCGCGCTCGTCGGGACTGGAAAAGCCGGCAAGCCCCTGGCTGACACCGCATTGCAGGAAACCACGGCGCATGACGCGCCTCAGCGTCTCGCCCGCGCCCGTCCGCTCCGCGCCCGGCTCCGTTTCCACGGCGGTCGCAGGTGCTGTCCCTCGTCCGGCCAGCACGGCCGCCGCATCGTAGGGCAGCACGAAATAGAGCCCGCCCACGCCGATCAGGATGCCCAGAAGAAGGGCGGCCACGGGATTCCTCATTCAGCGTCCTTTGTCAGCCTGTTCGATGAAAATGCTATGCTGGATTCGTTGAGACTAACCGCCGGCGGCCCGCACGCAAACCCTGTAGTCCATTCCAACCCACCTCCTTCTTGCAAAATAACGTTTTGGCCTTGAAGGGCACAAAGGGCCGCGGGCATGATCGGCCGACGCCAATTGACGGACGACGCCGGATGAAGAAGAAGCAGGACACGCTGATCGTCACCGCCGGACGCGACCCGGAGGCTAATTTCGGTATCCTCAATCCGCCCGTCTATCATGCATCGACCATTCTCTATCCAACCCTTGATGCGGTCCGGACGCGCAAACAGCCTTTCACCTATGGCCGGCGCGGCACACCGACAACCGCCGCCCTGCAGGAAGCGATCGCCGAGCTTGAGGGCGGCTATCGCACACTGCTGACCCCCTCGGGCCTCTCCGCCGTCACCGCGGCCCTCCTCGCGCATCTCAAGACCGGCGACCACCTGTTGATGACCGACAGCGCCTACGAACCGTCGCGCCATTTCTGCGAGCGCGTTCTCAAACGCTACGGGGTTGACGTCGAGTACTACGACCCATGTCTGGGAAGAGATATTTCGACGCTGATCAAACCGAACACCGCCGTCGTCTTCACCGAAAGCCCCGGCTCGGTGACTTTCGAGGTGCAGGACATCCCGGCCATCGCCGAAGCCGCACACAAGGCTGGCGCAATCGTGATGATCGACAACACCTGGGCCTCACCGCTCTATTTCAAGCCGTTCGAACACGGCGTCGACATTTCGATCCAGGCCGTGACCAAATATCTATGCGGCCATTCCGACGTAATGATGGGCGCGATCACGACGACCGAAGCCGCATGGCGCGACACGGTCACCAGCTACGGCGCAAACGGACTCTGCGCCGGGCCGGACGACGTCTATCTGGTATTGCGCGGCATCCGTACATTGTCCATCCGCCTCGCACGGCACATGGAGACCGGATTGAAGCTCGCCCGTTGGCTCGAAAAGCGGCCCGAAGTCGCCCGCGTCATTCATCCCGCGTTGCCAAGCCATCCCGGGCATGCGCTCTGGAAGCGCGATTTTACCGGCGCGAGCGGGCTTTTCAGCATCGAGCTCAAGCCGGCATCCGAAGCCGCGCTCGCCGCAATGCTCGACGGTCTGGAACTTTTCGGCATGGGTTATTCATGGGGCGGCTTCGAAAGCCTGATCATCCCGCAAGACCCGGCAAAAGTCCGAACGGCTACAAAATGGGAGGCACAAGGCCCGATGCTGC
>PHEO01000201.1 GCA_002841195.1 Alphaproteobacteria bacterium HGW-Alphaproteobacteria-11 | reverse complement strand
GCGGCACGGGTTGCAGGGTTGGCGGTGGCACTTGGCGGCTTCTGGCCGTCGGGACGCGCCAGCGGAACGGTCGACGCCGCCGCAGCCGAAACGGAGAGCATCAGGCAGACGGCCGCAACGGCCGCGCTCCGCGCACGCAATTTCAGGCTAAATCCCATGTCGATTGTCACAACGCGTTCCCAAAACTCCAGAGGCGCGCGGACCGGTCGAAGTGGCCTCACTGGAGGCTCTTCCGGTCCGGGATTTCCGCATCGGGACATCCGGCGCGGCCAGCCTCGGCGTCACGGATTATCCACCAATGAGACTACCTGTGTGCTAACGCCTCCGGCAATAGGCCGCAGGCCGCGAAGTTGGCTGTTTTCTTGCCGCTGGTGCCGCTTATGGGTATCTTGCGCGCCTTCGGAGCAACCGAAGAATTCACCGCCCGCCAGACCGGCCGGGCGGCACCGGAGCCAAAGCAATGTTCAAGGGATCGTATGTCGCGCTCATAACGCCGTTTCGGGACGGCGCGGTGGATGAGGCTGCGTTCGTCAAACTTGTGGAATGGCAGATCGAACAGGGCACGCATGGGCTGGTTCCCTGCGGTACAACCGGCGAGTCGCCGACGCTGAGCCATGACGAGCACAAGCGGGTGGTCGAGCTTTGCGTCAAGACCGCCAGGGGCCGGGTGCCGGTGATCGCGGGGGCTGGGTCGAACAACACGCTTGAGGCGATCGAACTGACCAGGTTTGCAAAGAAGGTCGGCGCCGACGCCGTGCTGAGCGTGACCGGCTATTACAACAAGCCGTCGCAGGACGGTATCTACGCGCATTTCAAGGCCGTCAACGACGCGGCTGATATTCCGATCGTGCTCTACAACATTCCCGGCCGCACCATCGTCGATATCAACCTCGAAACGATGACGCGGCTGTTTGAATTGAAGAACGTGATCGGCGTGAAGGACGCAACGGCGAACCTCGCGCGGGTCAGCCAGCAGCGGGCGGCCATGGGACCGGATTTCTGCCAGCTGTCGGGCGAGGACGCGACCGCCCTCGGCTTCAACGCACATGGCGGCGTCGGCTGCATCTCGGTGACGGCCAATGTCGCACCGGCGCTTTGCGCGCAGTTTCAGGCGGCGACGCTCGATGGCGATTTCGGCAAGGCGCTCGACATTCAGGACCGGCTGATGCCGCTTCATCATGCATTGTTCCTCGATCCCAATCCGGCACCGGCCAAGTTTGCCCTAAGCCTGCTCGGGTTCTGCGCCAATGAATTGCGGTTGCCGCTGGTAACCGCCTCGGCGGCGACCGAGCAAAAGGTTCGGGAGGCCATGCGGGCCGCCGGACTGGTCAACTGAGACGGCCGAGCAAAGGGCCGGTGAGCCATGTCCTCCAAAAGCGGCGGCGCCAAGAAGAAGGCTGGAGACGGCCGGAAGATCATTGCGGATAATCGCAAGGCGCGTTTCAACTACAGCATTTCCGAAACCTATGAGGCCGGCATCGAGCTGAAAGGCTCGGAGGTCAAATCTTTGCGCGCCGGCCAGGGCAGCCTCAACGAAGCCTATGCGCAGGCGACGAAGAGCGGCGAGATCGTGCTCGTCAACGCCTATATCCCGGTCTACCTGCAGGCCAACCAGTTCAACCATGAAACGCGCCGTCCGCGGAAGCTGCTGCTGCACAAGCGCGAAATCGAAAAGCTGATCAATGCCATGCAGCGTCAGGGCATGACCGTCGTGCCATTGAAGATGTATTTCAACGACCGCAACATGGTGAAGGTCGAGATCGGGCTGGCGCAGGGCAAGAAACTTGCCGACAAGCGCGAGACTCTGAAAGAGCGAAGCTGGGCGCGCGACAAGGCCCGGTTGCTGCGCGAGAAGGGCTAGTCGAGAAACGCCCTGACATCGGCGAATACCGAGCGGAACATATCCTCGGTCAGACGGCGCGTATTGGTGTTGTAGCGCGAGCAGTGGTAGCTGTCGAAAAGGCGGAGGCCGCCGCCTATGTCGTGCGACGCGCCGTGACCGAAGACGGCCGATGAACGTTTCAGCCCGCGTGCCGACAATGCGGCGTCATGGGCGATGCGGCCAAGCGCCAGCACCGCCTTGAGGCGCGGCAAGGCGGCCATTCGTGCGGTCAGGAAACCGAGACAGGTTCTGGCCTCCTCCGGTGTCGGCTTGTTCTGCGGCGGCACGCAGCGCACGGCATTGGCGATCATTGCATCGACCAGTTTGAGACCGTCGTCGGGGCGGGCCGCGTAGGTGCCCTTCGCAAATCCGAAATCGAGCAATGTCGAATAGAGAAGGTCGCCCGCGAAGTCGCCGGTGAAGGGGCGGCCGGTGCGGTTTGCACCCTGAACGCCGGGCGCCAGCCCGACGATCAAGAGGCGTGCGTTTTCGGTGCCGAACGAGGGCACGGGCGCATTGAACCAGTCGGGATGCGCGGCGGCGTTTTCGCGGCGATAGGCGACGAGCCGCGGACAGAGCGGGCAGTCGCGCGGGGCTTCGGGACCGGGTGTCGGCACGCGGCGCGGCTCAGGCGCGGGCCGGCCGGTCGAGGGCTTCCTCGTCCTCGTCGTCATATTCGTAGTCGAGATCGTTGCGCATGGGCGCGGGCGCCGCTGCCGGGCGGTCGCTATGGGCACGGCCGACAGCGTCACGCAGCGATTCGAGCTCGATGAACTGGTCGGCCTGGCGGCGCAATTCGTCGGCGATCATCGGTGGTTGGCTGCGCATGGTCGAGACGACGGTCACGCGCTTGCCGCGGCGCTGGACCGCCTCGACCAGACGGCGGAAGTCGCCGTCGCCGGAGAAGAGAACCAGATGGTCGATCTGATCGGCCATTTCGAGCGCGTCGATCGCCAGTTCGATGTCCATGTTGCCCTTGACCCGCCGGCGACCGTCGGCGCCGGTGAATTCCTTGGCGGGCTTGGTCACGACCGAATAGCCGTTGTAGTCGAGCCAGTCGATCAATGGCCGGAGCGGTGAATATTCCTGATCTTCGAGAAGGGCGGTGTAGTAATAGGCGCGGACCAGCGTGCCCTTGGCGCGGAAATGATCGAGAAGGCGTTTGTAGTCGATGTCGAAATTCAGGCCGCGGGCCGCCGAATAAAGATTGGCGCCATCAATGAAAAGCACCATGCGTTCATGCGCATAAAAGATCATCCTGAAACTCCTGTGTATAAAATGCTTGCGATCAAAATTCGGCGATGGAATCGGGTAGTCGTTTGAAGTGACGGCAAAGCATTACGGGCAAACGGGCGACTTCGGCAAGTCTCCCCGCCGTAATTTTGATGAGGATCGGCGCCATGAACAGCCTTGCCGTGACAGATATAGGGCGGCCTGCCAGCGCGGCCAGTACCGTCCTCGTGGCGCTTGGCGGCAATCTGGCTAGCGCCGCAGGCGGGCCGCGACAGACGCTTGAAGCCGCATTGACGATGATGCCGGCTCTCGGGCTTTGGGTTCGCAAAGTCGCGCCTTTCTACCGGACGCCATCGCTTTCGACTTATATACAAGATTTTTATGTTAATTCGGTGGCCGAGATCGAAACGGCGTTGCCGCCCAAGGCCCTGCTTGCGGCACTACACCGTATCGAAGCCTTGTTCGGCCGGGTCAGGCGGGACCGGTGGGGGCCACGGGTGCTCGACCTCGATTTGCTGGATTGTCGCGGATTGATCGTGCCAGCGGTGGGGCGTCGCGGTCCGGATGCAGGCGCCGGACCGCTGCCTCTGGCGCTGCCGCATCCGGCGATTGCCGAGCGGGCTTTTGTGCTGCTGCCGCTTCGGGACGTCGCGCCGGGCTGGCGGCATCCGGTAACGGGGGAGAGTGTCGATGCCCTGATCCGCGGTCTTGCGGCGGATGCCATGCGGGGAATTGAGCGGTTCGGCGGTTAAAATTGCCGCAGATTGACTTCTAAATGCCTGTTCTTGCTTGCGTTCTGCTATTCTGGCCCCTACATAAAGGGCCAAATCAGGTTCCCGCCCATACTGGAGTTTTGCAATGGCCCGCGTGACCGTTGAAGATTGCGTCGACAAGGTGCCCAACCGATTCGAGCTGGTTCTGCTTTCGGGACACCGCGCGCGCGCCATGTCGGCCGGTGCCGAGCTGACAGTCGAGCGCGACAACGACAAGAACCCGGTGGTGGCGCTGCGCGAGATCGCCGAGCGGACCATCCTGCCGGAAGATTTGCGCGAAGACCTGGTCGCCAGCATGCAGAACCGGGTGGAGACCGAGGAGCCGGAAGTCGAGAACATGCAGCTCCTGATTTCGGGCGAAGCGGCCGGCGAAGTTGCCGACACGTTTGGCGCGGCAGAAGGCTCGTCGGACCGCATGAGCGAGGAAGAGTTGCTGCGCGCGATCCAGAGCCAGATTGACTCGCCGCAGCAGAAATCGGCCGACGCGGACGACATGGACGGGGAAGACTGAGAACGGGCGAGGAGGGCTTGGTCCCACCGCAGACGTCAATCGGTTTGAGCGCCGCCCGGCCGGAAGGTGAGGGGCGGCGCTTTTCGTTTGGACGAGCGGAACGTTAGGAAGTTGGCAAGAGGCGGCGCAGGAGAATCGTTGGATGTTGCGTCAGTATGAGCTCGTCGATCGCGTGCTCGGCTACGATCCGAAGGCGGACGAAGCCCTGATCAACCGCGCCTATGTCTATGCCATGAAGCAGCATGGCAGCCAGATGCGGGCTAGCGGCGACCCGTATTTTTCCCATCCGATCGAAGTCGCCGGAATCCTGACGGAATTGAAACTCGACACCGCGACCATCGTGACGGCGCTCCTGCACGACACGATGGAAGACACCGGTTCGACGATGGACGAGTTGACCAAGCTGTTCGGCTCGCAGGTCGCCGGCCTTGTCGACGGCGTGACCAAGTTGACGCGTCTCGAACTCACCTCGGAACGCTCGAAGCAGGCGGAGAATTTCCGCAAGTTCCTGCTCGCCATGTCCAATGACATTCGGGTGCTGCTGGTCAAGCTTGCCGACCGGCTGCACAACATGCGGACGCTGCACTTCATCGATTCCGCCGACAAGCGCCAGCGCATCGCGCAGGAGACGATGGAAATCTATGCGCCGCTCGCCGGACGTATGGGCATTCAGGAAATACGCGAAGAGCTAGAAGACCTCGCTTTCAAGGAGCTCAATCCCGAAGCGCGCGAAGCGCTTTTGCGGCGCCTGAACGAGTTTCGCGAGGAAAGCGGCGACACGGTGAGGCAGATTGCCGCCGAGATCGAAGCGAAGCTCGAGGAAGAAGGTCTTGCCGCCGAGGTGATCGGGCGCGAGAAGCGCCCCTACTCGATGTGGCGAAAGATGGAGCGCCGCGGCATTTCGCTGGAGCAGCTTTCGGACATTTTCGGCTTCCGGGTCGTTGTCGATGAAGTGCCGGAC
>PHEO01000200.1 GCA_002841195.1 Alphaproteobacteria bacterium HGW-Alphaproteobacteria-11 | reverse complement strand
GACGATGTCGACCTCGCGCTCGAGCAGAATCGGGATCGAAAAGACGGTGATCGAAAACAGCACCAGCGCCAGCACCCCGCCGACGACATGACCGACGGCAAGGAAGATCAGCCCGTGCGGCGTCGTGAACACGACCGTCAGGAACTGCTCGAAGGAGGCAAAGGAAACGAGACCCAGAAAAAGCGCGATCAGGAGCCGCACCTGATACATCCAGACCCAGAAGACGAAGAGCATCACAAAGGCCATCCACGAAACTTCGCGGCGGCGCTGCGCCCAGATGACGGCAAAGACGTCGCGCCATGCGGGGCGCGCGCCCTCGGCGAGACGCCGGCTCACTTCGTAGAGACCGACGGCGGCAAAGGGCCCGACCAGCGGAAAGCCGATGGCGAAGGGATAGATCAGCCAGGGCAATTCCCAGATCGTCAGCGACAGCACGATGACCGCGCCGATCAGCGCGAAGACGCCGCCGATGACCAGACCGAAAAGCGGCGCGCGCAGGAAATCGCGAAGCCCCGCTTTCAGCGCCGCCGCAAGGTCGCGCACTTCGATGGTATGAATACGCGGGGTGCCTCCACCCGGTGCTTCCGGCATCCTGCCTCTCCCCTCCCGTCGAGACCGATGGGAAAGATTATGACCGGAAGCCGGCGCGGATCGCCAGTGGCGTCATGCCGCAGCGGCAGGCACCGGCACCTTGCCGGTCGCGAGATAGGCCGCCCAGGCGCCGGTGAGCGCCGCCGCCTCGCCCGCGCCGAACACATAGCGGTCGGGCCGGATCAGGATGGCCGGCCGGTCGCCGAACGCCGCGGCAAGATGACCGGCCCTGTCGGGCAGCGCATCGAGCCGGGCAACGAAGCCGCCGGCGCCCGCGAAAGCACGCGAGGCGTCGTCCTCGGCGCGGACGATCAGGAGGGCCGCATAGCCCGCCGCGTCGTCGAGGCGGCCGCCATCGAAGCCGGGATCGGGCGCGATGGCGCCGCCGCTTTCGAGAATCCCGGACCGGATGCCGTCGAGCGAAAGCAGGGGGCTCATGCGCGACGCCTCGGGCGCGGCCAACATCTGTTCGTCGCGCTGGCGCGCGGCTTCGGCATCCTGCGTGCAAACGACCCGGCCCATCGCGACCGCCATTTCGGTGATCATGCGCACATGCGGTTCGCGCTCTGCCTGATAGCTGTCGAGAAGGCAGTCTTTTGTGCGCCCGCGCAGCACGGCTTCGATCTTGAAGGCGAGATTGGCCGCATCGCGCGTTCCCGAACAGAGGCCCTGCCCCAGAAAAGGCGGCATCTGGTGCGCCGCGTCGCCCGCGAGGATGACCGGCCCCGCGCGCCACGTCTTCGCGATGACGGCGTGGAAGCGGTAGACGGCGCGGCGTTCGATGTCGAGCGCCGATGCGTCGGCATAGGGCGCGATCATCGCCGAGATCGCTTCGTCCGAAACGACATCTTCCGGCTTCTCGCCGGGCCGCAGCATGATTTCGAAACGGTGCCGGCCGGGCGCCATCGGCATCGAGGTAACGGGGCGTGCGGGATCGCAATGCTGGAAGCCGATGGTCGAAAGGCGCGTCACGCCGTTCTTCAATACCGTGTCGACGACGAGCCAGGGCTCGTCGAAACCCATATCGTCGAGCGCGATGCCAGCCTTGCGGCGCACGGTGCTGTTGCCGCCGTCGCAGCCGACAATGAAGCGCGCGGCGATCTCGTAAACGCCGTCGCCGCTTTCGACCTGCGCGACGATGCCCTCGCCCGCCACTTCATAAGTCTTGAGCGCGTGACAAAGGCGCGTCGAGACCGTGGACATTTCCGCCAGACGCGCCCGCAGCGCATGTTCGAGCGTCGGCTGATGGAACATCGAGGAGTAGGGCCAACCCGTCGGCGCGAGATCGCCTGTCGGCTTGAAGCCCAGCAGCAGTTCGCCCGCCGCATTGCGAAACTCGTAGGAGGAGAGCGGCTGACTCGCCCGCGCGACCGCCTCCGCCCCGCCGGCAAGATGCAGCAGGCGCATCGTCTCGTGATCGAGATGCGCGGCACGCGGCAAGGGATAGACCTCGGCGTCGCGCTCGATGGCGATGGCCGAAACGCCCATGCGCCCGAGATAGACGCCGAGCGCCGCGCCGACAGGCCCGAGCCCGACGATCAGGACTTCCGTTTCCTCGCGTTTCATCTTCCCCCGCTTCCTTGTGCCTCAGGCGGCCTCGATCACCGTCTCGGCCTTTTCGGGCACGACACGGTTTTCGATATATCCGAGCTTCTCGACCTCGACCTTGACGACATCGCCTTCCTTCAGGAATTGCATCGGCTTCATCGCACCGCCGACGCCCGAGGACGTGCCGGTGAAGATCACGTCGCCCGGATCGAGGGTGAAGGCCTGCGTCAGATGCGCGATCTGTTCGAAGCAATCGAAGATCAGGTGCTTCGTGTTGGAGTTCTGCCGAAGCTCGCCATTGACCCAGCACTTGATGTCGAGCGCATGCGGATCGCCGACTTCGTCGGGCGTCACGATCCACGGACCGATGGGCCCATGCGTGTCGAACGACTTGCCGATCTGCCAGGTATTGGTGCGAAGCTGCCAGTCGCGCACGCTGACATCGTTGCCGACGAAATAACCGGCAATCACTTCGTGCGCGCGGTCCGCCGGCACATGCTTGCAGCGCTTGCCGATGACGAAGCACATCTCGGCTTCGTAATCGAGAAAGGCGGAGACGGAAGGCAGCGCCACATCGGCGTAAGGCCCGGTGATACAATTGTGCTGCTTGTTGAACCAGACCTGATGTTCGGGCACCGGCTGGCCGGACTCTTCCACATGGTCGCGGTAGTTGAGGCCGATGGCGAGCACCTTGCCGGGATGCGGCACGGGCGCTTCGAGCGTCACGCGCGAAAGCGGAAGCGCCGCGCCCTTTGCGGCCGCCGCGCGCGCCTTGGCCATCGCCGCGTCGCTCGATATGAGCCCCACCATGTCGCGCGGCAGATCGGGCGCCGCCACAGAGAGGTCGACGATGCCGTCGTCGCGGACGACGCCGACGCGCGTCGAATTGCCTTCCGTGAAGGTTGCAAGCTTCATGGTCCGTTTCCTTTTTCCGAGTTCTTCTCAAGAGCCCATATTCGGCGGCGCGGGCGGGCCCCATTGATTGCCCATCAGTTGGTCGATGCCGACAACATTGGGCGGCGTCTCGTTGTTGAAGAGATCGCCATCGGTCCAGTGTTCGACCGTGTGCCCCCAGGGATCGCGCCAGTAGTCGAAGATCTGACTGCCGAGAATATGGCGGCCGACACCCCATTCATGCCGGCGTCCGGCCTCGACGAGCACTTCGCGCCCCGCCATCAGGTCGTCGAAATTCGCGACCTCGAAGGCGGCGTGATTGAAGCCGGGCGTACCGGTGCCGACAGGGAAGAGCGTGTGATGATCGACATGGGCAGCGCCCCGGTCGCAGCGCAGGAAGGCGCCGATGGGCGCGCCGGGCGCGATCTCGATCTCGTCGGATGTGACGAGGCCGAAGCGTTCCTTGTACCAGGCTTCCGTTTCGCGAAAATCCTTCACGTTGATGACGCAATGGCCGAGACGCTTCACCTGGGAAGGACCGGGCTCAACACGGAGCGTCTCGCCGCGCCGCGGTCGTACCTCGCCATCATTGTGAACGAGGTGGCGCTTCACAGGGAGCGCGGGCGGCGCCTTTTGGCCGGCGACGACATCGACGGGAAAGCCGTTTGGATCGGTGAAGCGCACGATCCGGCCGCCACCCGGCGCGACGCTCTCCTCGACCGGCAGACCGTAAGCCGCTGCAAGCTTTTCGAGATCGGCGACGCTCTGCGCATAGAGGCCGAGACCGGCAAAGCCGGGATCGCCCTCCTCCGTCACATGCGCAAAGGCAAGCGGGTCGGTGCCGCGCATGAAAAGTTGGGTGCCGCGGCGCGCCGCGCGCACCAGGCCGAACTCGATCAGGAATTTTTCCATCGCGTCGAGATCGGGCGCGCGAAAGCGCACATAGGCGATGTCGGTGACCTTGATCATGACACTTTCCTCATTTGAAAACGGAAATCCGCGACACGTCGAACGGATGTGCGAGAACGGCGGCGATATCGGCTTCCGGAACGCCGAGCCCCCGCAGCATCACAATGACGATGTCGCGCGCATAGCCCTCGCCCTTGAGAATCCGGGCGTCCGCACCGGCATCGAGCAGATGACGCATGGCGGTCGTGCCGAGCCCGACGACAAGATGCACGGCCGCCGCCTCGCCCGGAATGACGAAGCGGCCCTTGGCGACGCCGTCGCGAATGTCGCCGAGAAGGTGTTCGTTGCCTTGTGCATCGACCGCGGCGCCGCTTTCGTAGATGCGCGCCAGCATCGACGCCTTGACGGGATCGCGCGCCACCAGCGCCATGAAAAGCCGGACGCCGCGCGACACACGGATCGCCGGGTCGTCGATACCTTCATTGAGTTCGGCAACGGCGGCGTTGAACTCGTGACGGATCGCGGCGGCAACCGCGCGTGCAATTTCGGTCCGGTCGGTGAAGTAGTTGTAGAAGGTGCCCTTGGCGACCCCGGCCAGCACGACGATCTCGTCGATGGTGGTGGCGTCGACGCCCTGCCGCGCGAAAAGCTGCATCGCCGCCTCGACCAGCACCGCGCGCATCTGCGCCCGCCGGCGCGACCCCGCTTCTTCCGATTTGTCCGTTGCTGCCCTGCCGGCCAAAACCGCCTCCCGATCTCGATTTGACTATTTAGTCATAAATTGACCAAATAGTCAAGTCAGGGCTAAGGCGGGTTGGAAATTTGCGGAAATCGGCCAAAAAGAAAGGGCGGCACCTCCATGGGAGGGCCGCCCTTTCGGCATATTCGATGAGACGGAACTCAGTGACCGCGCATTACCGCGCGCGCCTCGACTTCCGACAGCGGCTTGCGCTTCAGCGGCCAGATATATTCGAAGACCGCGACCAGCGCCGGTAGCAGCGTCACGGCACCCAGCATGTTGACCATGAACATGAAGGTCAGCAGCAGGCCCATATCGGCCTGGAACTTCAGCGCCGAGAACGCCCAGGTCGACACGCCGATGGCGAGCGTGAAGCCCGTGAACATCGTCGCCGAGCCGACGTCGTAGAGTGCCTGCAGATAGGCCTCGTGCGGCGTCTTGCCCATGCGCATGTAGCGCTGCATCCGGTTGTACTCATAGATGCCGTAATCGACGCCGATGCCGACCGCGATGGCGAGCACCGGCAGCGTCGATATCTTGAGGCCGATGCCGAAGGCGGTCAGGAACCAGTCGCCGATCAGCGTAGCGAGAACGAGCGGCAACACGACACAAATGGCGCCGCGCCATTCGCGGTAGGTGATAATCACCAGCGTCATCACGACCGCGTACACATAGAGCAGCATCGGCA
>PHEO01000199.1 GCA_002841195.1 Alphaproteobacteria bacterium HGW-Alphaproteobacteria-11 | reverse complement strand
GCTCTACCAGACCGGCACCTTCATGAGCCATGTGCTCGACGTCGAAGTCGGCGGCAAGAAGGAACGCGTGATTCCGCGCGACGTGCAGTTCGAACCGGTGCGCGACTTCATCATTCATGTCGACTTCCTGCGCCTCGGCAAGAACGCGACCGTCACCGTCGACGTGCCCGTGCACTTCCACAACCACGAAGCTTCGCCCGGCCTGAAAGCCGGCGGTGTACTGAACATCGTGCGCCACGAAGTCGAACTGGTCTGTCCGGCCGACGCGATTCCCGAACAGCTCGACATCGACCTCACCGGCTACGAGATGGGAACGTCGATTCATATTTCGGCCGTCAAACTTGCGTCGAATGTGAAGCCGACCATCACCGACCGCGACTTCACCATCGCGACCATTGCGGCGCCGGCTGCCGTCGTCTCCGCCGAAGCGAGTGCCGGCGAGGAAGCCAAAGCCGAGGGCGAGGAAAAGAGCGACGAGGAGAAGGCTTCCGACAAGAAGGAAGACTGATCCGCGTGGCCTGAAAGGAGCCGGCGATGATCCTGCTCGTCGGTCTCGGAAATCCGGGCGAGAAATACGCCCGCAACCGCCACAATATCGGTTTCATGGCGGCGGACGCGATTGTCCGCCGCCATTCCTTTGCCGCGCCGCGCGCGCGCTTTCAAGGGCTCGTGTCGGAAGGCACGCTCGACGGCGAAAAGGCCATCGTGCTGAAACCGACCACCTACATGAACGAGAGCGGGCGCGCCGTCGGCGAGGCGATGCGTTTCTACAAGCTCGAACCCGCCGATGTGATCGTCTTCCACGACGAACTCGACCTCGCGCCGGCAAAGCTGCGCATCAAGACCGGCGGCGGCACGGCGGGACACAACGGCATCCGCTCCATCGCCGCGCATATCGGCCCCGATTTCCGCCGTGTACGGATCGGTATCGGTCATCCGGGCGAGAAGGACCGCGTGCTGGGTGCGGTGCTGGGCGATTTCTCGAAGGCCGAGATGAAGGACTGGGTGGAGCCGCTGATCGACGCGATTGCGGACGCCGCGCCGCTGCTCGCCGAAGGCAAGGACGCGACATTCGCCAACAAGGTGCATCTGGCGCTGAACCCCGTGCCCGAAAAGAAAAAAGCAACCGATACAAACGACGGAGATGCGTGAGCCATGGGTTTTCAATGCGGCATTGTCGGACTGCCGAATGTCGGCAAATCGACGCTTTTCAACGCGCTGACGCAGACCGCCGCCGCGCAGGCCGCGAACTATCCCTTCTGCACCATCGAACCGAACGTCGGTGAGGTCGCGGTGCCCGATGCGCGGCTCGACGAGCTGGCGCGCATTGCGAAGAGCAAGGAAATCATCCCGACACGTTTGACCTTCGTCGATATCGCAGGCCTCGTGAAGGGCGCGTCGAAAGGCGAAGGGCTCGGCAACCAGTTTCTCGCGACGATCCGCGAGGTGGATGCAGTCGCCTATGTGCTGCGCTGCTTCGTCGATGACGACATCACCCATGTCGAGAACCGCATCGACCCGCTGGCCGACGCCGAAATCGTCGAGACGGAACTGATGCTTGCCGATCTCGAAAGCCTTGAGAAGCGTGCGGCGGCTGCCGAAAAAAAGGCAAAGGCAGGCGACAAGGAAGCCAGGCAGCTTTTCGATCTGATGCATGTGGCGCTTGAACTTCTCCGCGAGGGCAAGCCGGCGCGGATCGCGACGGCGCAGGGAAAAATCTCCGCCGAGGACATGAAAGCCTGGGAGGGCCTCAACCTCTTGACCTCGAAGCCGGTGCTCTATGTCTGCAACGTGGAAGAGGCGTCGGCCGCGACCGGCAACGAACATTCGAAGGCCGTCGAAGCGCGCGCCAAGGCCGAGGGCGCGCAAGCCGTCGTCATCTCGGCGCGCATCGAGGAAGAAATCGCGCAACTGCCGGCCGAAGACCGCACCGAATATCTCGAAACGCTGGGCCTCGCCGAACCGGGCCTCGCGCGTTTGATCCGCTCCGGCTATGCACTTCTCGACCTCATCACCTACTTCACCGTGGGCCCGAAAGAGACACGCGCCTGGACGATCACGCGCGGCACGCGCGCGCCCGCCGCCGCCGGCGTCATCCATACCGATTTCGAAAAGGGATTCATCCGTGCAGAGACGATTGCCTATGAGGACTATGTGAAACTCGGCGGCGAACAGGGCGCGAAGGACGCGGGCAAGATGCGTCTGGAAGGCAAGGAATATACGGTTCAGGACGGCGATGTGATGCATTTCCGGTTTGCCAATTGAGGATCGGAAACGCCATCCGATCACACCTCCGGCGGCCGGGGATAACCCGGTTTGTGACAGTCGAAAACGGCAGCAAAACCCCTCACTGTCACTGAACTGTCACGAAACTGTCACAAACGGGATTTCGGGCGCCGCAGAAAAAAGTAATCCCCGGTTTCGGCCGGCGGCGGAAATGCCGGGGCGGCGATTCGGAGACGGGGAAAATAATTTATCCCCGGTTTTGGCGGACGCAGAAAATGCCCTGTGCGATTCGATGGATGAAAAATATTTATCCCCACCCGTATGATCGCACAAACTCGTCATGGCCCGGCTTGTCCGGGCCATCCACGTCTTCAATTCGGAACATGACGCCAAGACGTGGATGACCCGCATGAAGCGGGTCATGACGAAAGTGAGAAAAACGAGAGTGACGTAACCCGATGACCCAACCGAAATACTACTGGGAGGATTTTCGCCTCGGCGAGACGGTGGAGTTCGGCCGAAAGCTGGTGACCAGGGAGGAGATTATCGAATTCGCGAGCGAGTTCGACGCGCAACCTTTCCATCTCGACGAAGAGGCGGCGAAGGCGTCGATTCTGGGCGGGCTCTGCGCGAGCGGCTGGCACTCTTGCGCGATGATGATGCGGATGATGTTCGACGGCTACGTCCTTGAGAGCGCCTCGATGGGCGCGCCGGGCGTCGACGAGGTGCGCTGGAAGAAGCCGGTCTATGTGGGCGATGTGCTCCGTGTGCGGCGCACCTGCACCGAGCGGCGGGTGTCGAAAAGCCGCCCGGAAATGGGCCTGACCAAATTCCTGATCGAAATGCTGAACCAGAAGGACGAGGTGGTGCTGACCTCGCTCGGCTGGGCGATGTATGGACGCCGCCACCCCGGCGCGCCTGTCGAGGGGGACGCCTGATGCCCTGGTTCGAAGACATCGAGATCGGCGCCCGCATGGAACTCGGACCGTACACTTTCACCGAAGAGGAGATCATCCGCTTCGCGACAAAATACGACCCGCAATATTTCCATATCGACGCGGAAGCCGCGAAGGCCGGTCCCTTTGGCGGGCTGACGGCCAGCGGCTGGCACACGACCGCCACCTGGATGAAAATGATGATCCGTTCACGGACGGGCCGCGAAGACCTGCCCGACGAGACGGGGCGAAAGCCCGCCGGCGGCCCTTCACCCGGTTTTCTCGACATGAAATGGCCGAACCCGGTGCGAGCCGGCGACACGATCACATATTCGTCAACGGTGATCGAGAAAATCGAAATGAAATCGCGCCCAGCTTGGGGCATCATCCGGAGCCGAAACATCGGCATCAACCAGCATGGGCAGACGGTGCTCGAATTTACCGGACAGGGCATGATCGAGCGCCGCAATCCGGGCTGAAAACAGAAACGTCAGGGAGGAAGCGATGGCACGCAAGGGCAAGACGATCACGCTGACAAGCGGCGATGGCGCAGAGATACTCTGCTACCACGCGAAAGCCGAGGGCGCGCGCAAGGGTGGGCTGGTGCTGATCATGGAAATCTTCGGCGTTACCGCGCATATCAAGGATCTCTGCGACGATTATGCGGCGCGCGGCTATGACGTGCTGTCGCCGCAGCTCTATGACCGGCAGGTGAAGGATTTCCAGGCGACCTATGCGCAGGAAGATATCCAGAAGTCGCTGGAGCTGCGCGCCAACAATCCTTACGAGAACACCGTGCTCGACGCGCAGATGTGCATCGACAAATTGCGCGCCGACGGCAACGCGAAGGTCTTCATCACCGGCTATTGCTACGGCGGCACGGTGAGCTGGGTCGCCGCCTGCCGCGCCAAGGGGCTCGACGCCGCGTCGTGCTATTACGGCGGCGCGATCAAGGACTATATCGGCGAGACGCCGAAATGCCCGACGATTTGTCATTTCGGCGAGAAGGACAAGGGCATCCCGATGGAGGACGTGCGCCGCATCGAGGCTGCGCATCCGGAAGTGAAGATCTATGTCTACGACGCCGACCACGGCTTCAATTCCGACCGCCGCAACAATTACGACAAGGCGTCGGCGGAGCTAGCGCTGCAGCGGACGCTGGCGCTGTTTGACGGGGTGTGAGGGGGCGGGTGAGTTTATCGCCCTGCCCACATCACTTTCAGATGTCATCCCGGCGAAAGCCGGGATCCATCTGAGCCGTCGCATTCCTCATCGCCAATGAATCTATATGACGATATGCCCATGGACCCCGGCTTCCGCCGGGGTGACATCTTTGGGTTGGGTGATGGGGTACGGCTTCGCACCCCGCCCTACCCCCGCTTCTCCGGATAAAGCCCCAGCAAGCCTTCCCGGCTGGCGGCGCAGAGGCCGCGTTCGGTGACGAGGCCGGTGATGTAGCGCGCCGGCGTCACGTCGAAGCCGTAATTGGCGGCGGGGCTGCCGGGCGCCGAGATTTCGACGGTGACGATTTCGCCGTTTTCCGCACGGCCGGTCACATGCGTGATCTCGCGCGCGTCGCGCTCCTCGATCGGGATTTGCGCGACGCCGTCGGTCAGCGACCAGTCGATGGTGGTGTGCGGCAGCGCGACATAGAAGGGGATGTCGCTGGCGTCGGCGGCCAGCGCTTTCAGATAGGTGCCGATCTTGTTGGCGACATCGCCGGTCGCGGTGGTGCGGTCGGTGCCGGTGATGCATATATCGACTTGGCCGTGCTGCATCAGATGACCGCCGGCATTGTCGGCGATGATGGTGTGCGGCACGCCGTGGCCGCCGAGCTCGAAGGCGGTGAGCGCCGCGCCCTGATTGCGCGGCCGCGTTTCGTCGACCCAGACATGAACCGGAATGCCGGCATCATGCGCCATGTAGATCGGCGCCAGCGCCGTGCCCCAATCGACGCAGCCGAGCCATCCGGCATTGCAATGGGTGAGGATGTTGACCGGGCGGCCGGGCTTTGCTTCCGCTATACCGCGAATAATCGATAACCCGTGAACGCCGATCATGCGGCAGGTCTCGACATCGGCGTCGCAAAGCGCCGCGGCGCGGGCAAAGGCCGCCTCGACGCGGTCGCCGGCCGCGTGCTCAAGGGGTGAGGGCCGACACATGAACATCAAGCAATTGATCCGCACGATCCCGGATTATCCGAAGCCGGGCAT
>PHEO01000398.1 GCA_002841195.1 Alphaproteobacteria bacterium HGW-Alphaproteobacteria-11 | reverse complement strand
GCTCGCGGCGCGCTTCGGCGGCCTGCTGGCGCAGCAGCGCTTCGCGGTCGGCGACCGGGATCTGGTAGTAGTCGGGGTGAATTTCGCTGAAGGCGAGGAAGCCGTGCCGGTTACCGCCATATTCGACGAACGCCGCCTGAAGCGACGGTTCGACGCGCGTGACCTTGGCTAGATAGATATTTCCTCGAAGTTGCTTCCTGTTTTCCGATTCAAAGTCGAATTCTTCAACGCGATTGCCGCTCACGACCACAACCCGAGTTTCCTCGAGGTGGGCCGCGTCGATCAGCATGGTCTTGGTCATATGGAGTATCTCCGGGGCGCTGTCCGCCGCGCATGTCCCGCCGCAAATCGATGCGGCCGGTCAAGCGCGGGCGTGCGCCGTTTGTTGAATGCGTCCAGACCGTCGCGCCGGCGCCGTTGAGGCGCGCCGCGGCAGGTCCGGACGGGATATGTAAAAGGGTGGCGAGTACGCGCCGCGCGGCCGGTATCGCAACCGGGCGAACCTGGCTCTGGAAAGAGCCCTGTCCGGTCTGCCGGGTGTGAAGTCGCGGAACTGCGTTGTGCATCTCTACCTTCGGTGCACCCATCGAGCCGCCGGGTGCCGGCGTGTTCTTGTTTCCACCGCGCGGATCGGCCATCTCGGCCGGGCGGCGTTGCGGACGCGAGAGCGCCTGCGGCGATGCGTCTGTTTGGCGTTGTCCTGGACGAATTGTCTTGGAAAACGCCGGGCCCTACGCGGTCGACGCCCGGTCCCGTTCGTTCTGAAGGGGGTGGCGCGACGGATTGCCCGAAATCCTGTGTCGGCGCCGTTAAGGGCCACAAGGCCTGCCTGGCGCGGTCCGTTTGTACCCGTTGCCGCGCTGATTTGGCAAGCGCGGCGTCGGCGGCCTCCATTGGACGCCGATTGTGCGGTTATTAACCATTCTATCCGTTGAAACTTCGTAAATTTTGGCGTGATAACCAATTTTGAAGTAATCTGGCCGCTATATTGAGGTGAGTTGCTTTGCGGGCCC
>PHEO01000198.1 GCA_002841195.1 Alphaproteobacteria bacterium HGW-Alphaproteobacteria-11 | reverse complement strand
TCCGGTCGGCCACAACGACGCGCAAGGGGCTCGTCAAACCCGAACACGCATGCCGTCCATGCCGCCTGCCGCGCCTCTCGCTCAACGGGGAATATCAGGACCGGCGCATGCTGGAAGCGTTGCTGAGCGGATTGCCCTTCGCGCTCGCCCGGCCGATCCGTTCACTGGGAATCGACTGACGGCGGCAATTGCCGCTGCCGGGCGGCACGCCGTTCGGCCCGTTTGCGCCGTTTGCGGCGTCCCCACCAGACCTCGAAGCGGCGCCGGAACCGGCGAACCGGGTGCAAATCGACCGACAGCACGACGACACCGAGCGGCAGCATCCAGAAGCCGAAGAACGGCAGGAAGCCCAACATTCCGAAGATGATCAGAAGTACACCGATCACAATCCGGACGATCGGCGTTCCGGGAACGTTGATTCTCCGCTTGCCCAGCCGCACGGCCGCCATGACAGATCGCTCTCCGCGTGAGGTTTGAGTAGGCGCCCTCACGAGCGGCCCGCCGCCAAGGCAGATAAGGGGAAAAGGTGGCGGGAACAAGACATTTGGCTGGCATGGGGCAAATGTCTTTGCTATACGCAGCCTTCATCGGCGGTCGCCATGCGGCGCATCGCCGGTCTGCTCCCCGGTAGCTCAGTGGTAGAGCAACCGGCTGTTAACCGGTTGGTCGCTGGTTCGAATCCGGCCCGGGGAGCCATTTTCGTCGCCACGCAACGGAAAGGCCGCGAGCGCTTCGCCCGGCGGCCCTTTTTATTGGCATACCGCCGAAAGGCACCCTTCCCAACTGAACCACGCAGCGCGCCGCGCCGTAGTCATCAAGACCGGGAAGCGTTGGGCCTGCGCGGCTAATGGCCTATACTCTTTGCAACGGCTGATTGGAGGAGGAGGTCTCGCAGCGATGCAGGACACGCCACTTGCCGCCCAAGGCGGTACTCACGACAAGCCCGTGGAACTGGCAACGCATCCGGCTCCGGTCGATGTCACGGCCGAAAATCTCGCCACGCTGGACGGCGTTCCGCCGCTTGCCCGCCTCGCCTTCAGACTTCTGCTGCGCGTCAGGCGCGGCTCGCTGACCGTCGTTTTGCCAGACGGACGCAGCCTGCGCTTCAAGGGCACGGAACCCGGCAGCGACGCAACAATGATCATTCGCGACTTCGGCCTTGCCCGGCGCTTCTTTGCCAGCGGCGACCTCGGCGCGGCCGAGGCCTTTCTCGACGGCATGTGGGACAGCCCCAATGTCACGGCATTTCTGGAGTTCTTTCTGGGCAACGCCGACGCCTTGCAGGAAAAGCTGACGGGCAACCCGGTCTTCCGCTTCGTCGCGCGGCTGGGGCATATACTTCGCCGCAATTCGAAAAGCGGTTCGAAGCGCAACATCGAATATCACTACGATCTCGGCAACAGCTTCTACCGCCGCTGGCTCGACCCGACCATGACCTATTCCTCGGCGCGTTTCGCGCACAAGGAACAGGATTTGTCGGCGGCACAGATCAACAAATATCGTTCACTGGCAGAAAGTATCGACCTTCGGCCCGAACACCATCTGCTTGAAATCGGCAGCGGCTGGGGCGGCTTCGCCGAATATGCGGCAGGCGAGATCGGCTGCCGCGTGACCGGCATCACGATCAGCAAGGAACAACTCGCTTTCGCCCGCGAACGTATGGAGAAGAGGCAGCTCTCTCACAAGGTCGACATCCGCTATCAGGATTACCGGGACGTCGATGAAAAATTCGACCGAGTTGCCTCCATTGAAATGTTCGAAGCGGTGGGCGAGGAATACTGGCCGGCCTATTTCGACAAGGTTCGCGATTGTCTGAAGCCCGGCGGCAAGGCCGGTTTGCAGATCATCACCATCGCCGACCGCTCCTTCGCCGCGTATCGCAAACGCGCCGACTTCATCCAGCGCTACATTTTTCCCGGCGGCATGTTGCCCTCGCCGTCGATCCTGAAACAGCAGGTACAACGCGCCGGTCTGACCTGGGCCGGAAATCTGGAATTCGGCCTCGACTATGCCGAAACGCTGCGCCAGTGGCGCGAACGCTTCCGCGCCGCCTGGCCCGATATTCAGCGCCAGGGCTTCGACGAACGTTTCCGCCGCATGTGGGAATACTATCTGGCCTACTGTGAGGCAGGCTTTCGCGCCGGCAATATCGACGTCACGCAGGTGACACTCGCGCGCCCTTGAACAGGACTGCTAGACTGCGCTTTCCCGCCAGTCTGGAGTCCATTCATGGAAAATCGCCTGATCCCGACGCCGCGCAGTCTCGCCGACGTCGATCTCCGCTCGCGCGACATCATCGGTCGCGGCTGGGGCAAACTCGAACGCCTCGTCTTCCGCCATCGCCGCTTCGACGGCGGCTGGTCAGACGAGGTGACGCGCGACATGTACACCATCGGCGAGGTCGCGATGGTGCTGCCCTACGATCCCCGGCTCGATGCAGTGCTGCTGATCGAACAATTCCGCGCCTGTGGGCTCGTCTGGGGCGAGGCGACATGGCTCTTCGAGGCGGTCGCCGGCATTGTCGATGACGGCGAGACGCCGGCCGGGGTCGCCATCCGCGAGGCACGGGAGGAGGCCGGCTGCAAGATCGGAACGCCGCATCCGATTTCGACCGTCTGGTCGTCGCCCGGCGGATACGGCGAACGCACCTATCTCTATGCTGCGCCGACCGACCTTGCCGGTGTCGGCGGCATTCACGGGCTCGCACATGAGCATGAGGATATTCGCGCCGTCGTCGTGCCGCTTGCCGACGCCTATGCCGCTACCCAGGACGGACGCATCGTCGACGCAAAAACAACTCTTATGATTCAATGGCTTATATTGAACAAGTCGCAAATGGCATGAACCTGAAATCCACCCGTTTCGTCTTGAATGCGAGGGGTCTCGTCCGTATGTTCCAGTTCCCCCGCCACCGACAAAGCAAAGCCCCCGGACCTCATGGATATTAAAAACGGACTGGTCGATTCGATCGGCAACACGCCCCTGCTGCGATTGCGGCGCGCATCGGAAGAAACCGGCTGCGAGATACTCGGCAAGGCGGAGTTCCTCAATCCCGGCCAGTCGGTCAAGGACCGCGCGGCGCTCTACATCATTCAGGACGCCGTCAAGCGCGGCACGTTGAAGCCCGGCGGCGTCATCGTCGAAGGCACGGCCGGCAACACCGGCATCGGCCTCGCCCTAGTCGGCAACGCGCTCGGCTTTCGGAGCGTCATCGTCATTCCCGACACACAGTCGCAGGAAAAGAAGGACATGCTGCGGCTCTGCGGCGCCGAGCTGATCGAGGTGCCGGCGGTTCCCTACAAGGACCCCAACAACTACGTGAAATATTCCGGCCGCCTCGCCGAGGAACTGGCGGCGAAAGAGCCGAACGGCGCCATCTGGGCCAACCAGTTCGACAATGTGGCGAACCGCCTCGCGCATATCGAAACGACCGGTCCTGAGATCTGGACGCAGACCGACGGCAAGGTCGACGGCTTCATCTGCGCGGTCGGCACCGGCGGCACGCTGGCCGGCGTCGGCATGGCGCTGAAGGAACGCAACCGGAATGTCCGGATCGGCATTGCCGACCCGATGGGCGCGGCGCTCTATCACTTCTACAAGCATGGCGAGCTGAAGGCCGAGGGCACCTCGATCACCGAAGGCATCGGCCAGGGCCGCATCACGGCCAATCTCGTGGATGCACCCATCGACGACGCCTTTCAGGTTCCCGACGAAGAAGCCTTGCCCATCGTCTTCAACCTGCTGAAAGAGGAAGGACTCTGCCTCGGCGGCTCGAGCGGCATCAACGTCGCAGGCGCCATCCGCCTCGCCCGGGAGATGGGCCCCGGTCATACAATCGTCACCGTCCTTTGCGATTACGGAACACGCTACCAGAGCAAGATGTTCAATCCGGCTTTCCTGAAGGAAAAAGGATTGCCCGCGCCGGACTGGCTCTGAGCGTCAACCGCAAGGAGCCCAAGGATGCCCGCCCCCGTCTCAACGCTGGTGACAACCGAATGGCTGGCCGCGCATCTCGACGCGCCGGATGTGCGGGTTGTCGATGCTTCCTGGTACCTGCCGCAAGCGCAACGCGATCCGCGCGCCGAATATGAACGCGCGCATATCCCGGGTGCGGTCTTCTTCGACATCGACGAGATTTGCGATCTCGACAGCCCCTATCCCCACATGCTGCCGCCGCCGGAGAAATTCTCCTCGCGCGTCCGCGCGCTGGGCCTCGGCGACGGCGCCCGCATCGTCGTCTATGACGGCGCCGGGCTTTTCAGCGCCGCCCGCGTCTGGTGGATGTTCCGCGTCATGGGCCACAACGATGTCGCGGTGCTGGATGGCGGCCTTCTGAAGTGGAAGGAAGAAGGCCGGCCGCTTGACGACATGAAACCTCGCCACAGCGCCCGTCACTTCACGGCGCGACGCAATTCCGGGTTGATCCGCGACCGGACGCAAATGATGGCCAATCTCGACACGCGCGCCGAGCAGGTGCTCGACGCCCGCAGCGCCGGCCGCTTCAACGGCACCGAGCCCGAGCCGCGCCCCGGCCTGCGCGGCGGACACATTCCGGGCAGCCTCAACCTTCCGGCTTCGGAACTGATCGCCGCCGACGGCACGCTCCGGAAACCCGGCGAGCTTCGAGCCCTGTTCGAGCGTGCCGGCCTCGATCTTTCGGCGCCCGTGGTGACGACCTGCGGCTCCGGCGTCACCGCCTCCATCCTCGCGCTCGGCCTCGCCGTACTCGGCAAGCCGCAAGTCCCCGTCTATGATGGCTCATGGGCCGAATGGGGCGCCGTCATGGAGATGCCCGTCGAGGCCTGAACCGGGGCAGCAAACCGGGCCGAGAGCGCATGGGGAAGAAGCACAAGACCATCGTCACGCATCTCGAAATGCTGGCCGAGCCGCGTCTGCCGCCGGCACCGCGCCCGCTCGGCAAATATGCCCTGATGCGCGCCGAAAAGCCGCCGGTCCATTTCTACCGCTATCTCTACGACGTGATCGGCCGTAACCATGTCTGGGTCAACCGCAAGCGGCTCTCCGACAACGCCCTTGCCGAAATCGTACAGCATGACGGCGTCGATATTTTCATTCTCTACTGCAGCGGCTCGCCCGGCGGGTTTTACGAACTTGATTTCCGCAACCCCGAACGCGCCGAGCTTTCGTTTCTCGGCGTTATGCCGGAACATCTGGGCAAGGGCTTCGGACGCTTTCTGCTTCGCGAGGCCATCGCGCTCGCCTGGGCGCGCGGCCCGAAGCGCCTGATCGTGCAAACCTGCACACTGGACCACCCCCGCGCCCTCCCCCTCTACCAGCGCCACGGCTTCACGCCCTACGCGCAGGAGGAGGCGGAGCTGGAGGAAATCGACTGACGCTGCTTTCTAGTGCGCCAGTATCTGCGCCAGAAACGACTTGGTGCGCTCGTTCTTCGGGGCGCTGAAAAACTCCTCCGGCGCGGCCTGCTCGATGATCTCGCCCTCATCCATAAAGACCACGCGGT
>PHEO01000005.1 GCA_002841195.1 Alphaproteobacteria bacterium HGW-Alphaproteobacteria-11 | reverse complement strand
GTCGCCCAGCCATTCCGTGGTCGCGACCACAGTGATCGGACGCTTGGTCAGCTTTTCGATGCTTCTCAGATGCGAACGCTCGGAAGCATCGCAGAAGGAGATCGCGATGCCGCTCTTGCCGGCGCGCGCGGTGCGGCCGATACGGTGCACATAGCTTTCCGGCTCGTTGGGCAGCTCGTAATTGATGACATGCGTGATGCCCGTGACATCAATGCCGCGGGCCGCAATGTCGGTCGCGACCAGAACGCGGGCCTTGCCGGTGCGGAACTGGTCGAGCGCGCGCTGGCGGGCGCCTTGCGACTTGTTGCCGTGGATTGCTTCGGCGGCGATGCCCGTTTTTTCGAGCTGCTCGCTGACGCGGTTGGCGCAATGCTTGGTGCGCGTGAAGACGATGACGCGGCTCAACTCGCTGTTGTCCAGCAGTTTCGTCAGCAGTTCGCGCTTGCGCTTGCCGTCGACATGCAGCACGCGCTGGTCGATCTTGTCGACGGTGATGATTTCGGGCCGCACTTCGACGCGGACCGGATCGTTGAGAATTTCAGCCGCGAGATGCTCGATGTTCGAGGGCATCGTGGCCGAGAAGAGCAGCGACTGGCGCGTCTTGGGCAGCGCCGCGACGATCTTCTTGACGTCGTGGATGAAGCCCATGTCGAGCATGCGGTCGGCTTCGTCGAGCACCAGAACCGAGGCCTGACGGAGATCGGCATGACGCTGGTTCATCAGGTCGAGCAGACGGCCGGGCGTTGCGACGAGAATGTCGACGCCGCCGGCGAGCGCCTTGACCTGGCGGAACTGGTTGACGCCGCCGAAAATCACCGTGTGACGGAGCTTCAGGTTGCGGCCATAGGTTTCGATGCTCTGGCCGATCTGGATCGCCAGTTCGCGCGTCGGCGCGAGAATGACGACACGGGCGCCCTTGTGCGGGCGTTTGGCCTGCGGGTCGAGACGCTGGAGGATCGGCAGCACGAAAGCCGCCGTCTTGCCGGTGCCCGTCTGGGCGAGGCCGAGCAGGTCGCGGCCTTCGAGAAGCGCCGGAATGGACTGGGCCTGGATGGGGGTGGGGGTGGTGTAGTTCTGCGCCGCAAGCGCGCGGCAGAGCGGCTCGGCAATGCCGAGATCCGCGAAGGTCTTGGTGGTCATAAGTTACAATCTCACAAGTCAAACGTCGTGCGCCGGCCACTATGGCCGTCGCTTCACGCGGGGTCTTGCCGCGTTCCAACGCGCTTGGAATCGAGGAAAGGGTCTGCTGCTTCGGGGTTAGGCGGTGCCGGGAAGGCAGCGCAGAGCGCGCACACGAAGGCAGATAGGCGCTAAATGGGCCTTTTGGCCGCGCAAGTCAAGAACGAAAGGGTTCGTGAAACCTTAACGGGGCTCGGAGAGGCGGATTGTCGCAGGCGCCATGAGTGGGCATGATCGGGCGAGATTCGAAAATGCCGATGCGGACATTCAAATGATTACTGCCTATGTGCCGGCCAATGGTGCGCTGACGCCGGTTACGGTCGCCATCGGTGAGGCAATTCCCGCCGAGGCGGTTTGGCTCGATCTTCTTCAGCCGACGGACGAAGAGCTGACCTATGTCGACGTCAAGCTCAGCCTCGACGTGCCGACCGAGGAAGACATGCAGGAGATCGAGGTGTCGAGCCGCCTCTATCTGGAGGACGATGCGGTCTACATGACGGCGGCGATGGTGACGCAGGCCGACACGCCGACGCCGCTGGTTGTACCCGTCACTTTCGTTCTTGCCGGCCACCGGCTGCTGACGTTGCGCTATGCCGAGCCGACGCCGTTTCGTCACTATGCGTCCGAGGCGCGGCGTCACAGCGTGCCTTGCGCAAGCGGCGAGGAGGTTCTGGCGGGGTTGCTCGATGCCATTGTCGATCGTGTTGCCGACATTCTGGAACGGGTGCAGTCCGACATCGATGTGCTGTCGGGCGAAGTATTTCCGCATGACGGGGGCAAAAGAAAACGCAATTACGACGAAATCCTGCGCCGTATCGGCCGCAGTCATGCCCTGACCTCGCAAGTGCGCGAAAGTCTCGTCAGTTTCGGCCGCCTGGTTAGCTTCATCGCGCGGCCGGCGACCGAAAAACGGCCGAAATCGACCGAGCGGGCCTTCAAGACGATTTCGCGCGACCTGACGGCGCTCAGCGACCATGCGAGCTTCATCGCCAACAATACGAGCTTCATTCTCAATGCGACCCTCGGCCTGATCAGCAACGAGCAGAGCGGCATCATCAAGATTTTCTCGGTGGCCGCCGTCGTTTTCCTGCCGCCGACGCTGATCGCCAGTATCTACGGGATGAATTTCGAGTTCATGCCCGAACTCGCCTGGCCCTTCGGTTATCCTCTAGCGCTGCTGGCGATGGTGGTCTCCGCCGTCACGCCTTATCTTTTTTTCAAGCAACGCGGCTGGCTCTAGATGGCGGGTGTGCGGACCGAATGGATATGGATTGTTCACGCGCCGGTGCAGGGGCGCGAGAGCCGCTATTACGGACATCTCGACGTCGCCGCCGAGCCGGTCGATCCGGCGCTGGCGTCGGCCATTGCGCGGCGGTTGCCCTCCGTTGCCGTCTGGTTGTCGTCGCCACTGCTGCGAACCCGGGTCACGGCGCTGGCGCTGAAATCCGGTGTCGATCCAGTGGCGGTCGGCGATTTCACCGACCAGCATTACGGGCGCTGGCAGGGCATGAGCTACAACGATGTCTTCGCCGCCAACCGGACGCTGGACTGGTCGCATCCGGCCGACATCCGGCCGCCCGAGGGCGAGAGCTTTGCCGAAATGGCGGCGCGCATCGCGGCGGGCATCGACAGGTTGAGTGCGCATTATGCGGGACACACGCTCGTCTCGGTCGCCCATGCCGGGGCGGTCCGGGCGGCGATCGTCCATGCGCTCGGCATCGATCTTGCGACAGCGTTGCGCGTTGAAGTTGCGCCGTTGTCGATCACGCGGCTTGGCCACCGCGATGTCGACGGCGTTGCGCAATGGAGCGTCGGCTGCATCAATCTCGATCTCTCGGTGTGACCGTGCGTCTGCCCGATGCCGAGGATGTCCGTGCCGCGGCGGCGCGGATCGCCGGCGTTGCGGTTCGGACGCCGCTCCTTGAATGTGCGGCGCTCGATGCGCGCTGCGGTGGCCGGATATTCATCAAGCCGGAAGTGCTGCAACGGACGGGGTCGTTCAAGTTTCGCGGCGCCTGGAACTGTCTGTCGCAGCTTTCGGCGGACGAGCGGCGTGGCGGTGTCGTCGCCTGGTCGTCGGGCAATCACGCGCAGGGCGTCGCGGCAGCGGCGCGGATGCTCGACATTCCGGCGCTCATCGTCATGCCGTCGGATGCGCCGCGGCTCAAGATCGAGCGGACGCGCGGCCTTGGCGCGGAAGTGGTGCTCTACGATCGGCTGAAGGAGGTACGCGAGGAAATCGGTGCGCGCATCGCGGCGGAGCGCGGTGCGGTTGTTGTGCGGCCCTATGACGATCCGGGGATCATTGCCGGACAGGGTACGGTGGGGCTCGAGATCGCGGAGGATGCGTCGCGGCGCGGCGTCGCGCTCGATGGGGTGCTGGTGCCGGCGGGCGGCGGCGGGCTCGCCGCCGGCACGGCGCTGGCGCTCGGTGCGGCGATGCCGGAGGCGAAAGTCTGGTGCGTCGAGCCGCAAGGCTTCGACGATCACGCGCGCTCGCTGACCGCGGGGCAGCGGCTCGATAATGAAGCTGGCGGGCAGTCGTTTTGCGACGCGCTGCTGGCGCCGATGCCGGGCGAACTGACCTTCGCGATCAACGCCGTGCATCTTGCCGGCGGTCTGGCTGTCAGCGATGCCGAAGTGGCGGCGGCGATGCGTTTTGCCTTCGAGGAGTTGAAACTTGTGGTCGAGCCCGGCGGCGCCGTAGCGCTGGCGGCGGTGCTGGCCGGGCGGTTCAACGCAAAGGGAAAGTCGGTGGCGCTGGTGCTGAGCGGCGGCAATGCCGACCCGGCGGCGTTTGCGCGCGTGCTCGCCGGCTAGCGGACTTCGTTTTCCCAGCGTTCAATCAGACGCGAGATGCGTTCCTCGATTTGGTCGAGTGCCGCGGCGACGTTGGCGATGCGCTTGCCGGTCAGTTCCTCATAGGCCGTGGCCATGAAAATGCCGCCGGCATGGGTTTCGATCTCGTCGCAGAGGTCGGCGTCGGCGCCTTTGCCGCGCAATGCCTCGGCGATTTCCTGCAGCCTTTCGGCGGCGCTCGCGATGTCGGTGGCGGCGCGGGCCGCGGCATCGGCGATGGTTGCAGGGTCGGCGGCGGGCTCGTCCGGTCCGACTTCGGCAAAGCCGGCTTGCGCTTCGGCCAGCGCGCGGGCCAGTTCCTGCGCCTCGTGATAGACGAAGCCGAGCCGGAGCCCGGCATCGGTTTCCCTTGCCAGTTTCTCGATCGCGGCAACGACCTCGGCGGCGCCGGCAGCGTGGCGGCGGGCGAATTCCTCCAGGAACCAGCGGCCGCGCGGGGTTTCGCGCACCGCCTGTTCGATGGCGTCGTAATCGTCCGGTTCCGGGGCGAAGGCGGGCTGGCTCATGTATCTGGCTCCGGGTGAGACTGGCCCAGCCATTATCGGAGGCATTGCTTAACCGTTTGCTTCGCGCCCTTGCGAGAGGCTAGAGAAGGCGGGGCCGGGCGTTCCGGCAAGGCGAAAGGACCGGATTTTGGCGCGCAAGCTTCCCATCGACATCGAGGCGGTGAAGGGTTTCATGGACGCGGAAGAGGGCTGGGCGCTGCATGAGGCGGCGCTCGAAGCCTCGCGGCGCGGCCCGGTGCTCGAGATCGGCTCCTATTGCGGCAAGTCGACGGTCTATATCGGTGTCGCCTGCCAGGCCAACAACGCCGTGCTCTATGCGCTCGATCATCATTACGGCTCGGAGGAAAACCAGCAGGGCTGGGAGCATCACGACGCCGAACTCCAGGATGCCGAGACCGGCCGTCTCAACACCTTTCCGCTGTTCCGCCGGACGATGCGTATGGCGCAACTCGAAGACACGGTGGTGCCGCTGGTCGCGCCGTCGGAGGTTGCCTCGAAAGGCTGGGCGACTCCGCTTGCGATGGTCTTCATCGACGGCGGTCACGGCATGGAACCGGCGCTGACCGATTATCGCCTCTGGGGCCCTCGCGTGATGCCGGGCGGCATCCTCGCCATTCACGACGTCTTCCCCGACCCGAAGGATGGCGGCCGCCCGCCCTACGAGATTTACAAGATGGCGCTGGCGTCGAAACTGTTTGAGGAAGAGAAAGCCGTGAAGAGCCTCAGGCTACTCCGCCGCCTCGGCTAGCGTGCGCTCGGCGAAGAGGCGTGCGGCGGGCGTCATGCCGGTCACGGCGTCGGTCGCGAGGATAACGGCGGCGGCCGTCCATGCCGGTTTCTCGGCCGGCCAGGCGACATCGTCCTCGAACTGATAGCCCATCCAGTAGGCGCCGCAATCGGCGCGCCACTGGTGCTGCCAGGAGAGCATGGCCTCGGCTTCCTTGCGCCGTCCGGCGACCAGCAGCGCCATGGTCAGCTCGGCGCTTTCGGCGACCGTCACCCAGGGCTGGTCGAGCACGCAGCGGCAACCCTTGCCGTCGGCGACGAAGATGTCCCATTTCCAGTCGAGGCGTTTCCGCGCCGCTTCGCCGGTGACGACACCGGCGAGGACGGGGTAGTACCAGTCCATCGAATAGCGGTCCTTCGGCTCCCAGGTGCGGTCGAAGCGATGCGGCTTGTCGCGCAGCGCTTCGCCGAGCCGGGCCCGCGCGGTCAGCCAGTCGCGCGACGGTTCGCCGAGCTCGCGCGCGATATGGGCGGCGCATTCGAGGCTCTTGTAGATCGAGGAGCAGCCGGTGATCAGCGCGTCGTCTTCCGGCGTATGCGGGTCGGCGGCCGACCAGCGAATGTCGCCATGCGGGCTCTGATGCGCCAGCACGAAAGTGATCGCGGCCTTCACATGCGGCCAGATCCCGGCCAGCCATTTGCGGTCGCGCGTGACGAGATAGTGATGCCAGGCGCCGGTGGCGATGTAGGCAGCGAAATTGGTGTCGCGGATGTGATGGCCCGCTTCGTGTTCCTCGCCGGTGAAGCGTTGTTCGTCGTCGTCGAAGGGAACCGCGGAGCCGAGCTGGCCCCACCACGATCCGTCCTTCAACTGCGTCTCGGCGAGATAGCGGAAGGCGCGGCGCGCATGATCGATTTCGCCGAGCACCGTCAGGCCCATCGCCGCTTCGGTGTGGTTCCACGGGTCGATGACGCCGCCGTCGTACCAGGGGATCGCGCCATTGTCGCGCTGCAATTCCATGATGCGCGCGCGCGAACCGGCAAAGAATTCCGGCGGCACCGCATCGCCCCAGGTCAGATGCACCATCACGCCGTTCCCTTGGTGAAATAGAGAACGACGCTTTTTCCCATCAGCGGTCCGGCGAGTTTTTCGAGCGTCCGCGTCAGCCACGGGCCCTCAAGGATGTCCCATTCGAGAAAGCGCTTGTAGAGATTGACCAGTTTCACGTCATCGCGCTTCACGCCGACGGCGCATTTCAGCCACCAATAGGGCGAATGCAGGCCGTGGGCGAAATGGCAGTGAAAGAAGGAGAGGCCGCGGCTTTCGACGGCGCCTTTCAGTTCGCTTTCCTGAAAGATGCGGACATGGCCGCCCGGCTCGTTGTGATAGTCGTCTGAGAGTTTCCAGCACACCCATTCGGGGAAGAAACGCGGCACGCTGACGGCCAGTGTGCCGCCCGGCTTCAGGATGCGTTCGATCTCGGCGACGGCCTGCTTGTAGTCCGGAATGTGTTCCAGCACTTCCGAGCAGACAATCTTGTCGAAGCTTGCATCGGGAAAGGGCAGCGACAATGCGTTGCCGACCGACAGCGAAAAGCTGCGCCGCGTCTGCGGGTCCATATCGGGGCAGGTGCCGAAGCCTTCGCGCGTTCGCTTCACGTCCTCGAAGCCGAGGTCGATCCCGACCACGTGGCATTCGGCGTGGTAGTACATGGCATGGACGTGCCGGCCCGCCCCGCAACCGAGGTCGAGCGCGCGCTGGCCGTCCCTAAGCCCGAGCACGTTCAAGTCGATTGTCTGCATCTGCGATTGTCTGCCTGTAAATCTCGACGCATTCGCGCGCCGCTCGTTCCCATTTGAAATTGGCGAGGATGCGCTCGCGCCCGGCCTCGCCATAGCGCGCGCGCATCTCCGGATCGTCGAGCATGGCCGCAATGGCGCGCGCCAGCGCCGGCGGATTGGAATGCGGCACAACGATTCCGGCATCGCCCACGACTTCCGGCAGCGAGCCGCCATTGGTGGCGATCACGGGCGTCCCGCAGGACATTGCCTCGCCGCAGGGAAAGCCGAAGCCCTCATAGACCGAGGGCGAGACCGCGATCGTCGCCTCGTTGTAAATCTGCGTGATGTCGTCGTCGCTGACGCCGCCGATGAACTCCACCTTGTCCATGATGCCGAGCGTGCGCAGCTCATGCGAAGTGTTGCCTTCGCGCAGCCGGCCGATGACTTTGAGTTTCAGGTTCGGCCGCGTCTGTAGCAGTTCGGCATAGGCGCGGATCAGGTAGATCAGCCCCTTCAGCGGCACATCGGCGCTGGCACAGGCGACGATCAGGTCGTCGCGGCGCTTTACCTCCGGAATCGGGCGGAACTGGATGTGGTCGATGCCGTGCAGCACCAGCCGCGTCTTCGAAATGTCGACGCCGAACTCGCGCGCCACGTCGCGGCGCGTGCTTTCGGAGACGACAATCAGCGGATCAAGCTGGCGCGCGACCTTGATCTGCATGTTGAGGAAGGAATACCAGCGGCGCTTCAGCAGCTTCAGTTGCAGCGTGCGCGCGTGTTCGATGTCGATGCGCCGGTCCATCGTGATCGGGTGGTGGATCGTGCCGACGATGGGCAGGCCCATGTCGCGAAGTTTCAGCAGACCCCAGCCCAGCGTCTGATTGTCGTGGCAGACGTCGTAGTCCTGCACCGTGCCGCGCACATAGCGCGCCATGCGTTCGCAAAAAGTGTAGGGCTCGGAGAAGCCCCCGGTCGCGTGGCTCCACCATTCGAACAGGTCGATGGGGTAAGCGAACATCCAGGGGCGCAGCGAACGGATCGGATGCGGGTTCGCATAGAGATCGAGCGAGGGCAGCTTGATGAGCTTCACGCGCGGATCGATCTCGGGATAGGGCGGGCCGGAAATCACATCCACCTGATGCCCGAGGTCCACCAGCGCCTTGGCGATGTGGCGCATATAGACGCCCTGGCCGCCCGTGGTCGGGTTCGAGCGGTAGCTCGGCAGCAGGATGCGCAGCGGCCGGTCGCCGGAAATGGCGGCAAGCTTCGGCGTTTCTGTGGTGGATTTTTTCGCAGGCCCGGCCAGCGCGTCATCCGTCTCATTGCGCTCCAGCGCCTGCGACATACAGATTTCCTCGGTCTCGAATTGATGCGCGCCGGAGGCGGCGTCCGGGTGGGCCGGCGGGGTTATCCCCATATTGCGCCGCATTAAAGCGCGGCGGATCATAACGGCATAGGGCCAAGGCAACAACCCGCTAACAAGAATGTCAGCGAGTGGCTTTCGGGCCTTGATTCAGGCTTCAGTTCAGGCGTCCCCGGGGCGTTGCGGTCTCTTCGCCGGGGTCCGGCGCCGTGCCCGACTGGTGATGGACGAGCAGCCATCCCTCGCCGCTACGGACGAAAATGTTGGTTGCCAGCAGATAGTCCGGGCCTATGCGTTCGTAGCAAATGACGATGCCCGTGTCGCCGTGAAGATTGGCGCGCGCGTGCAGGCATTCGATGTTGGGGCTCGCGGGCCCGGTCAGGATCGCGTGCCAGCTTTGCAGCACCGCGTCGCGCCCCTCGACGGGCGGCCAGCCCGGATGCAGGCATGTCACCTGTTCGGCATCGGCCCAGAGCGCGCCCATCAGCGTCACGTCGCGTCCGGCAAAGGCGCGGTAAAAGGTCTCGTTGGCGAATAGCAGGGCGGCGCGGTCGCGTTCGGTTGACATGCATTTGCCGGAGCTTGGGGGTCGGGCCCCAGTCTATCAGGCTTTCAGAGCCCGGCGAGCATCGCGACACCGTTTCCGTGTCCGGCCAGAAGCACGGCATAGGCCGCGGTCAGGCCGACAAGGTTCGAGGCGAAGACCGCGACCAGCCACAATCCGAGCGGCGATGTCAGCCGGAACTGCGGGTTGCGCCAGACGAGCCAGGCGAGAAGCGGCGTCCAGCACAGGGCAAGGCTCAGCGCTACCATGCCGCTGCCGAGCGCCGCGGCGACCAGCGCCAGGTTGGCCAGCCAGGCTGCCAGCACGGTGCGGGCCGCAAAATGGCGGAAGAAAAAGAACACCGCCAGCGAATTGACGAAGATCAGCCAGCCAAGAAAGGCGCGCGGCAGGGCGGGATCGACGAGCAGACGCTCCATCCATTCCATGCCGACGCTCCCCCGGGACTGGACTGACCAAATGATACAATTCGGTCATTCTGGTCATTTTTGGGGCAGGCGGCAAGTCACATCGCCGCGAGCGTGCTCAGCCGAAACGGCGTTTCAGCCAGTCGGTCATCAACGCGTTCAGCTCGGCGGGCTTTTCCGACTGGGTCCAGTGCCCGCAATCGGCAATGACGTGCTTTTCGAGGTCGGAGATGTGGTTTTCCATGCCGACCGTCATTTCGGGCCGGAGCACGATGTCGTCGGCGGCCGAAATCATCAGGCAGGGCACGTCGATCTTTTCGGTCTGGCCTTCGGTCAGTTGCCAGTTGCGTGTGAAATTGCGGTACCAGTTGATACCGCCCTCAAAGCCCGATTTCTCGAAGGCCCTGGTGTAGTAGTCGAGTTCTTCGGCGTTCAGCAATTGCGTGCCGAGCCAGGTGCTTTCGTCGGCATCGAAGCTTTTCAGGAAGGAGAAGTTCTTCTGGTCTGCCGGAAGGGCATCGAAATCGGCGAGCTTCATCGCGCTCTTGCGGTACCAGAATCGCATCGAGCGCGCGACGTCGGCATCGAAGATCTTTTCCGCGACGCCGAATTTCTGGAAATAGACGATGTACATGTCCTCGCCAAAGACCATGCGCATGCCGGCGATCGGATCGATGGGACCGCGCGGAATGAAGGGCGTGTTGACGCCGATGACGCCGGCGACGCGGTCCGGGTGACGCAGCGCCATCTGCCAGGTCACCATGCCGCCCCAGTCGTGCCCGGCAAAGATCGCCTTGTCGATGCCGAGCGCATCGAGCATCCCGGCCAGGTCGTCCGTCAGATGGGCGATGTCGTAGAGCGGCACCGCATCCTCTCCCTTCGGGCCGCCGGTATTGCCATAGCCGCGCTGGTCCGGCGCGATGGCGCGGAAGCCGGCGTCGGCAATTGCCGGAATCTGGTGGCGCCACGAATAGCCGAGTTCCGGAAAGCCGTGGCACATCACGACCGCCACGCCGTCCTTCGGTCCCTGTTCGTAGACGGCCATCCTGATGCCGTTGGTGTTGACGTAGTGCGGCTCAGGAAATTTCATGGCCGTGTCCTCCCGGTTTTGCGGACTGTTCGTTTGATTGCTATGCGGCTTTCAGGCGCTCGACATCGGCCGTCGGCGAGAGGCCGAGCGTCTTCATCATCTCGTCGCGGTTGGGCCCGAGCTTCGGCGGATAATAGTCGGCATTGCGCCTTTTGCCGCGCGCCCAGGTGGTGAGGATTTTCGTGATGTTGCGCGGATCGCGCAGCCACAGGTTCGGACGATCGACCATGTGGAAGGCGCGCATGAAGTTGCGCAGCAGTTCGATGTCGCCGCGTATCGCGGGAATAATCGCGTCTTCGGCGAAACTCTTGATCACGCGCGCTTTCACACCCGGCTTGTAGTCGGGGTCGATGGCGTTGCGCGCCCGTCTTGTGGCGGCAAGGTCCTGCTTCACCATATCGTCATAGTACTGACGAAGATCGAGCGCGAGGCGCTTGTGATAATAGGCGGCGCGGGCGGCGGGGTCCTTGCGGTCCAGCGCATCGCGCAGCGCCTCGGCGGCGATGGCCGCGAAGGAACAGCCGCGTCCGTATAGCGGATTGGTGCGAATGACGCTGTCGCCGATCGGGAAGAAGCCGAGCACGCGCGGCTCGCCCTTCACCGTCATGTGGCGCCAGCGGCTGATGAGTTCGCCCATGCCGAAAACCCGGCTGATGGGCTCCGACGTTTCCGCCGATGTCCAGCGCGCGATGCCGGGCAGTTGCGCGCAGACGGCGTCGAAGATTTCGGGGCGCACGACGGCCTTGCGCATCTCGATCTCGATTTCCGGCACCGCCAGCGTGATCGAGAAGCAGCCATTGTCGGCCGGGAAGACGCCGTACTTGATGAAGCCGAGATCGCCGGCGCCCGGCACCTTGCCGCGCTCGGGTTCGGCGGTGCCGTCGTGCAGCCGGTAGTGGCGGGTGAAATAGAGAATGCCGGCGCGTTCGTTTTCTTCCGAGATACCGGCGCCAGCTTCATTGAGCCATTCGATCATCTGGCTGTTCTTGCCGGCGGCATCGATCACGATGTCGCCCGGCCAGTCGCGGCGCTCGCCGTTCTGCTCCACCGTGACGCCGGTGACGCGCAGCTTGCCGTTTGCGCGGTCGGTCAGGATGCCGCGCACCAGCGCGCCGGTCTCGAAATGGATGCCGGGTTGGCGGGCAGCATAACGGCGCATCACCAGTTCCAGCGTCGTGCGGCGGCTGGTCAGGATCGTCATGTCCTCGTCGCCGGGCGCGGGCACATAGCGTGCGCGCATCGCCGGCGAGAGATTGTCGGCGAAGTTGATTTCGCGGCAGCCGGCGGCCAGCAGGTCCTTCATCAGCTCGGGATAATTGTCGCGGATCAGCATGTGCAGCCGCGCCAGAAAGGCATGGCTGTGGCGCAGATGGCCGACGCCCTTGCGCTCCCAGCGCTCGAAGGCCTCGTCGGCGGAGCTGTCCGGTGGGGGCGGATCGCGCTCCAGCACGGTTACGTCCTTGCCCGCGCGGGCCAGCGCCAGCACGGTCGACAGACCGGCGATACCGCCGCCAATAACCAGAATCCGTTCGCCCATACGCTCGTCTCCGCCTCGACTCTTGCCCCGAGGCAGAAAATAGACCGCAGTCTACTTTATTACAAGGGGCGGCGGCTCAGCTTCCGTTTTTCATGGTCCAGGCCGAAAGGGCAAGCGCCAGCCAGCCGGCCAGAAAGGCGATGCCGCCGATGGGCGTCACCAGCACCAGCGCGCGGCTGCCGGTGAGGCCAAGATAATAAAGCGAGCCCGAAAAGAGGATCGTGCCGATAAGAAAGGCCCAGCCTGCGGCCTGCGCGAAGTTTCCGCCGCCTTGCGATGCCGCCCAGGCGACCGCGAGCAGCGCCAGCGCGTGATACATCTGGTAGCGCGCGCCGGTTTCGAAAGCGGCGATTTCCGCCGGACCGACTCGCGCCTGCAGCCCATGCGCGGCAAATGCGCCAAGCGCCACCGAGACGAGGCCGCTCAGCGCGCCGATGGTCAGCCAGAGCCGCATGTGAATTTCCTCCGCCATATGCCTGCCGCCGAAGCATCGGGCAAAGCGCCGCTTGGTGCAATCGGGTTCAGCGTCCGGCCTGCATCAGCGCCGCGATGCCGGCGTCGCGCGTGATGACGGGTTCGTAGCCCAGGTCGCGCCGCGCCTTGTCGATTTTCAGCGTGCAGTTGCGCGACAGCAGCGCCGCCGTGTGCGGGTCGATGGGCGGTGGCGTCCGGCGCAGCGTCAGGCGCCAGATGAAATCGAGAAGTCCCGCCGCGCCGCGCGCGAGCCAGCCCGGCATGTTCTTGTCGGGCAGTTCAAGGCCGATGGTCGTCGCCATTTTCGTCATCATGTCGCGAAACGAAATCGGCGTGCCGCCATCGGTGATGAAATAAGCCTCGCCGCCCTTGCCTTGTGTCAGCGCGAGCTTGATTGCATGCACCACATTGTCGACATGCACCGTATCGGTGAGCGCGCGGCCCTTGTCGATCCAGGTGAAGCGGCCGGCCTTGACCATGTCCTTCAGCGCCGGCAGCAAGGTCTGGTCGCCCGGTCCCCAGATGAAGCGCGGGCGCAGCACGATGGTTGTGAAGTTGTCGTTGTTTGCCGCGCGCACCGCGCGTTCGGCCAGCGCCTTGCTGCGCGGATAAGGGAGCGGCGAGGCGAAGGCCATCGGCGCGGTCTCGTCGAGATCGTTCATCGCCTGACCGTAAAAGAGCGCCGCCTCGGTGCCGATATGGACATAGCGTTTGACGCCCGCCTTCTTCGCCGCCGCCAGTAGGCGTTCGGTGCCCTTGACGTTGATCTCGATGAATTCCTTCATCGGGCCCCAGGTCTCGACCTTGGCCGCGCAATGCACCACCGCATCGACACCGCGTAGCATCGCCGCGTCGATGCTATTCAGGTCGCCGCGCACCGGCGTCGCGCCGAGCGCCTTGATGGTTGCGTCGGATTTTTCCGAGCGCGACAGCGCCAGCACTTCATTGTCGCGCGCAAGCGCCCGCGCCGCGGCGCCGCCGACAAATCCCGACGCGCCGGTGATGAAAATTTTCATGATTGCCCCTTTGTGTGGTGTTTCCTCACGCGGACGCTACGCAACAATTTCGGGTCATATGGAGAATTGAAGATCGGGAACAAGGCCGGTGGATGCAAGTCACGCAGTCGTGAACTATGCTCGTCGCAATATTCCACGTGATCGGGAGGCTGAACATGTCCAAGCCCTACCGGAAATGGGTCTGCGCGACCTGCGGTTTCATCTACGACGAGGCCGAGGGCTGGCCCGACGACGGGATCGCACCGGGGACCCGCTGGAAGGACGTGCCTGAAGACTGGGTCTGTCCCGATTGCGGCACGCCGAAAGCCGATTTCGACATGGAAGAAATCTGAGCGGCGGCGCTTCCGCTGCGTCACGGCGCATGGGGTGGCGTTGACCCTCGCCGTGTGCGCCGTCATTCTGGCCGGCAAGCAATCAAGAACAAATCCGGCCTTCGAAGCCGGGCAGGGGAGGCCAGTCACATGCTCACCAAGGCGGACGATTTTCCGATTCATCAGACGCCGGAGCCGATCGCGTTTTCGGGCACCGACCGCAATTTCTACGACCGCTACTTCTTCAATGGCTACACGCGCGAGGGCGAAGTGTTTTTCGCCGCGGCTCTCGGTGTCTATCCGCATCTCAACATCATGGATGCGTCGTTCTGCGTCATCGTCGACGGCGTGCAGCGCAACATCCATGCCTCGCGCTTCCTCAACATGGAGCGCATGGACACGCATGTCGGACCGGTCTCCATCGAAGTCGTCGAGCCGCTTCAATGCCTGCGGGTGCGCGTCGCCGACAATGAATACGGCATCACGGCCGATCTGACATTTCACGGACGCGCGCCGGCGCTGAAGGAACCGCGTTTCACGCGCCGCAACGGACCGCGCCTGCTGATGGATCTGACGCGCCTGACGCAGAACGGCGACTGGGAAGGCTGGATCGAGGTCAAGAACAAGCGGATCGAAGTGACGCGCGACGCCTTTGTCGGCACGCGCGACCGTTCATGGGGCGTGCGCCCCGTCGGCGCGCCGGACGCGCAGCCGATGGTGCCGCCGATGCCGTTCCAGTTCTACTGGCTCTGGGCGCCGCTCAATTTCGAGGATCGCATCACGCTGTTCCACGTCAATGACGACGAGCATGGCGAGCCGTGGAACCTTTCGGGCGTGATGTGCGGCCTCGGCCGCGATGCGAAGCCGGAGGAAATGGATCGCGTTCGTTCGGAGTTGCAGTTCGTTTCCGGGTCGCGGCATGCGAAATCGGCGTCGATCTTTTTCGAAAACCGCAAAGGCGACAAGACACGCATCGACCTTACGGCCAAATGGAATTTCTACATGATGGGCCTCGGCTACGGGCATCCGGAATGGGGCCACGGCGCGCACAAAGGAGACAACGCGCTCGGCTATGAGGAATTCAAACTCGCCGACATCAAGAGCTTTGCGCCGCCGCATCTGCACATTCAGGCCTTCGTCAAGGCCGAGATGACGCTTCCCGGCGGATCGACGCGGGCGGGGGCCGGCATTCTCGAACAGATGATCGTCGGTCCCCATGCGCCGTCGGGGTTCAAAGACAATCTCGACCCGGCGAAGTGACGATGGAAGATCTTGCACCTCGCATCGTCGCATACCTCGCGCACAAGATGCCGCATGCTTCGCAGATCGAAGTTGCGGGCGTCTCGCGCATTCATGGCGGTGCCAGCCGCGAAACGTTCCGGCTCAACGCAAGTTGGAACGAAGGCGGCAAAAGCAAATCCCGGCCGCTGATCCTGCGCCGCGATCCGGTGGCGAGCCTGATCGAGACCGAGCGCGACATCGAATACAATGCCTATCGTGCATTTCACCCGACCGGGCTGCCGGTGCCGGAGCCGCTCTATCTCGAAACCGATCTCAAATGGCTCGACCGGCCCTTCTTCATCATGGAGCAGATCGAAGGCTGTTCGGCGGCATCGCCCTTCAATGCCGAACCCTATGGTCCGCTTGCCGAAACGCTCGGGCGTCAATTCTGGACGCATCTCGGGCGGATCGCCGCGGCCGATCCGAAAGCGATCGGCTTCGACGCAAATATGGGCGACATCGCTCCCGCCGATTGCTGGAAGCGCGAACTCGACAAGTGGGAAAAGGTGATCGACGAGGACGAGCTTGCGCCGCAGCCGGTGGCGCGCGCCGCCATCCGCTGGCTGCGGCGCAATCCGCCGCCGCCGCCGCCGAAAATCTCGGTCGTTCACGGCGATTATCGCACCGGCAATTTCCTGTTCAATCCGGAAGGCCATATCCGCGCCATCCTCGATTGGGAGATGTGCCATCTCGGCGATCCGCTCGAAGATGTCGCCTGGGCGGCCGATCCGCTCTGGGCGTTTCAGCGGCCGGACAGGCCCGGTGGCATGATCGGCCGCGCGGAAGCGTTTGCGATCTGGGAGAAGGAAAGCGGCCTCAAGGTCGACCCCGAACGCCTGCGCTGGTGGGCGGTCTTCAATTCGCTGAAGGGGCTCGCGATCTGGATTTCGGCCGGCAAGGAATACCAGACCGGCGCCAATCGCGATCCGGTGCTGGCCTTTTCAAGCTGGTACTGCACCGATGTTCACAACCGCGTGCTGGCGAAGCGCCTCGCGGAACTGTCGCGGGAGGCACGCCAATGAAACCCGATGTCGATCAGGTGATGCAGGGCTTCTTCGGCACGCTGCTGATGGATGTCGCGCCGCATCTCAATGCCGAATACTCGATGGGCAATGTCGGCATCATGGGCATGATGATGTTCATGACGGCGGAAGAGCACGACCGCGCGGCCGAAATCCGCGTCGCCGAAAATGCCGAAATGCGGGCGCTGTTCGGCCAGGCCGCGCGCGATGTCGACGATACCGGCCTGAAGGCGCGGCTCGGCGAAGCGGCGGCCTCGCGCGACGCCTCGTTGCGCATCAAGGCGCTCGACCAGGCCAATGCGGCGCTCGGCGGACTTCTGGTCGACCTGCAAACATATGTCGAGGTGTCGAAGGCGCCCTGGGCCGGGCCGCTCGAAGCCCGCATCTGGGACTATCTCGTGGCCGCGACCGAGCGGCGGAAGCTGCCCTTCCCTTCATTGGGGTAGGGCAGGGGCTTCCCCCCGGTCCGGCGCCGCGCTATCAGTGAGCACCGCTCCGGGGCTCCCAATTTCATGTCTTTTGCCGTCCGCCTTGCAACAGTCTATGGCACGATGTTCCTGTTTACAGGCATCTACCTGCCATTCTTTCCGGTGTGGTTGAAATCGCGAGGGCTCGACGCGACAGAGATTTCGCTCGTCGTGGCGCTTTCGCTGTTCCTGCGCATTGTAGTCGGACCGTTCTTTGCCGCCGTTGCCGACCGGTTGGGCGACAGGCGTCGTGTCATGCTCTGGCTTGCATGGGCTTCGCTTGCCTCCGCCGCACTCTTCCTCGGGGTCGAGGGATTCGGTCTCATCCTCCTCGTCGCATTGGTCCTCAACGCGGTCTTTCCTGCCATCGGTCCGATCGTCGAGACGATGGCCATGCGCGCTCGCATCGAGCAGGGCATGAACTACGGTCGCGTGCGGCTCTGGGGTTCGATCACGTTCATCGGCGCAAGCGCGGGCGCTGGCTGGCTGCTTGAGTGGAACGCGCCTTCCATCATCGCCGTCTGTCTTGTGGCGGCGCTGGCGCTCAATGTTGCCGGCGTCTGGTTGTTGCCGCGCGAGACGGCGCGGCCCGCAACCGTCCCGCACCGCCGCGCATTCGCCGGCGCGCTCCAGATTGCGCGGCATCCGATTTTCATCGTCTTTGTGTTGGCAGCGAGCCTTACCCAGGCGACCCACGCCGTTTACTACGCCTTCGGTTCCCTTGCCTGGCAAATTCAAGGCTATTCGGACGCTGTCATTGGCTTGTTGTGGGCGACAGGCGTCCTTGCCGAGATCGTGCTTTTCTATGTTTCAGGACCTGTCATGGCACGGCTCGGAGCGGTGCGCCTGTTGATGCTGGCGGGCGTCGCTGCCATTCTGCGCTGGACGGTGACCGCTCTGAGCCCGCCGCTTGCGATCCTCTTTCTGATGCAGGCGCTTCATGGGCTGACTTTTGGTGCGGCGCATCTCGGTGCGGTGCAGTTTGTGGCGCAGGCGGCGCCGCCGCGTCTGGCGGCAACGGCGCAAAGCCTCTACGCGGCGATGGCATCTGGCGTTATCATGGGGCTTGTGACCATCGGCATCGGACCGGTCTACCAGGCGCTTGGAGCCCATGCCTATTTCGTGATGACGGGTGCCGCGGTCGTCGCGATAGCGGGAACGGCGGTTGTTGCATTTCGCTGGCATGGCGGGTTGATCGTGCCTGAAGACGAGGAGGGAGAGAAAAATGACGATTGAAGTCATTCCGTCGGGCGCGGCCCTGGGTGCTGAGGTTCGCGGCGTCGACCTCGCGAAGCCGCTGACGGCCGATGAATTCACGGCGATCCAGCAAGCCTGGTACGACCATATCGTGCTGCTGTTTCGCGGCCAGAAGCTTTCCGACGACGACCTGATCCGCTTCTCGCGGCATTTCGGCGAGCTCGACACCGCGCCCGCCAGCGCCACCGACATGGCGGGCGCGCAGGAAAAGTCGCGGCCGGAAATCTGGATCATCTCCAACGTCGTCGAAAACGGAAAACCCATCGGTGCGCTTGGCGACAAGGAAGCCGAGTGGCACACCGACATGTCCTACGTGTCCGCGCCGCCGATGGCGAGCGTGCTCTATTCGCTGGAAATTCCGAAGACCGGTGGCGACACGAGTTTCGCCAATATGTACAAGGCGCTCGAAAAGCTGCCGGCCGATCTGCGCGCCGCCATCGAGGGTCGCACCTGCAACCACGACGCCAGCACCACCAGCGTCGGCGAGTTGCGCGCCGGCGCCGATGCGGTCGTGGATGTGCGCACCGCGCCCGGCGCGAAGCACCCGGCCATCCGCACCCATCCCGCGACCGGCGGCAAGGCGCTTTATCTCGGCCGCCGTCTCAACGGTTATCTTGAGGGACTTCCGGTCGAGGAAAGCGAGCAACTGCTCGATCGCTTGTGGGCGCATTGTGCGAAACCGGAATTTTCATGGACGCATAAATGGGCGGTCGGCGACATGCTGATCTGGGACAATCGCTGCGCCATTCACCGCCGCGACGGTTTCGACGGGCGCGAGCGCCGCGTCATGCACCGCACCCAGATCAAGGGCGACGCGCCGCGCTGACATCGGCCAGCGCGACCTTGCGTCAAATTTCATCCGATTGACTTTGCGCGCGGATGCGCCAGTTTCAGCTGCAAAAGCATTGTCTGTTGGAGGAAATCTCATGCGCGCGCTGGTGCTCGAAAACGGTTTCGGGATCGAAAATCTGAACCTCAAGGAGCGCGATGTTCCGAAGGCGGGGCCGGGGCAGGTCGTGCTGAAGATGAAGGCCGGCTCGCTCAACTACCGCGATCTCGCCACCGTCACCTTCGGCGGCAATCCGAAGCTGCTGCCGCTGGTGCCGTTGTCGGACGGCTGCGGCGAGGTGATCGAGGTGGGCGAGGGCGTCACGCGCCTGAAAAAAGGCGACCGCGTCGCGCCGAGTTTCTTTCAGGGCTGGATTTCCGGCGGGCCCGTCGCCGAGCAGCTCGGCGCGACCGCGCTTGGCAGCCCGATCGACGGTTGCGCGCAGGAATATATGGTGCTTTCCGCCGAGGGCATGTCGAAGGCGCCGGCGAACCTGTCGGATGCGGAAGTCGCCTGTCTGCCGTGCGCGGCGCTGACCGCCTGGCGGGCGCTGGTGGTCGAAGGGAACATCAAGGCCGGCGACACGGTGCTGGTGCAGGGGACCGGCGGCGTTTCGATCTTCGCGCTGCAATTCGCCAAGGCGATGGGTGCGCGCGTCATCGTGACTTCGTCTTCGGACGAGAAGATCGAACGGGCGAGGAAGCTCGGCGCCGACGATGCGATCAACTACAAGGCAACGCCCGACTGGGAAATGGAAGCGCGCAAGCTCACCGGCGGACGCGGCGTCGATCACGTGGTCGAGGTCGGCGGCGCCGACACCTTCCCGCGCTCGATCATGGCGTCCCGCGTCGGTGGTCACATCGCGGTCATCGGCATTCTCTCCGGCCTCACCAAAGATGTGAATGTCGCGGCAATTTTCGCGCAGAACCTCAAGATCAGCGGCATTACGGTCGGCAGCCGCACGCAGTTCGAGGAAATGTCGCGCGCCATCGAGCAAAACGACATCCACCCGGTCATCGACAAAAGCTTTCCGCTGGCGCAAGCGCAGGAGGCGTTCCGGCTGATGCAGGGCGCCTCGCATTTCGGCAAGATCGTGTTGAACATCTGAGGGCGTTCAGCCCCAGAGTTCCCGTTCCGCCGGATGGACGGTGCTGCCTTCGTAGCGCAGGCCCGGCGCGCGGTCTTTCGCCAGCAGCAACGGCCCGTCGAGATCGACATAATCGGCCCGTTGCGCGATCAGCATGGCGGGCGCCATGGCGAGCGATGTCGCCACCATGCAGCCGACCATCACGCGCAATTCGCGCCGCTTCGCGCAGCGCACCACCGACAGCGCCTCTGTCAGTCCGCCGGTCTTGTCGAGTTTGACGTTGATGAAATCGTAGAGACCGGCGAGCCGTTTGATGCCCTCAAGCCCGTGCGCGCTTTCGTCGGCACAGAGCGGCACGGGCGAGCCGAGCCCGCGCAACGCCTCGTCGTCCTTTGCCGGCAGCGGCTGTTCGATCAGCGCCACGCCCAGCCGCGCCAGCTCGCGCGCCATCGGCAACACGTCGTCCGCCTGCCAGCCTTCGTTCGCGTCGACGATCAGCGTCGCATTGGGTGCGCCGTCGCGCACCGCCTCCACACGGGCGATGTCGTCCGGTCCGCCGCCGAGTTTCAGTTTCAGCAGCGGACGGTGCGCATTTTCGCGCGCTGCCTCGCGCATCGCGTCCGGCGCGGCGAGGCTCAGCGTGTAGGCGGTGGTCACGGGCCCCGGCTCGGCGAGGCCGGCGAGCTTCCAGACCGGGCATTGCGTCAGGCGCGCTTCGAGGTCCCACATCGCGCAGTCGATGGCGTTGCGCGCCGCGCCGCGTGGCATGACGCGTTGCAGTTCGTCGCGCGTCAAGCCGTCGGAAATTTGCGGCTGTAGCGCGCGGATTGCGGCCAGCGTGTCCTTTTCACTTTCGCCGTATCGCGCATAAGGCACGCATTCGCCGCGCCCGGTCACGCCGTTTTCGCGCAGCTTCACGACGATGACGCGGGCTTCGGTCTTCGAGCCGCGCGAAATCGTGAAGGCGCCGGCGATCGGCCAGGATTCGATGTCGGCGTCGATTTCGCGCATGGAAAGGGGTGGCCTCGTTGCCCGCTGGAATCGGAGCGCGATCATGGCGCGCGGGCGCGCCGCCGCCAAGCCCCGTATTGGGACAGGCTGGAGCGCTTCTCGGAAAAGTGGAATCCGGTTTTCCGAAAAGAAGCGCGACCAAACAACGACCCTAGACGCGGCCGGCGAAGAAGGCGCCGTTCCAGTGCGGTCCGGGCGGATCGGCCTCATAGGCGGCAATGCGCGCTTCATAGAAATCGTAAAGCGTCGGGATTGCGCCGTTGAGCTTGCGGCATTCGGCGATGGCGGCGCGCGCTTCCGCCCAGCGCTGGCTGCGATAGGCCGAGAAGATCAGCGCATGGGCTTCCTGCAGCGCGCGGAATTTCGGGTTGGCGCGCATGATCGGGTCGCCGAGCAGCGCATAGACGCGGCGGCCTTCCGGGTGGCGCGGCGTCGATACCAAGTCGATTTCGAGCAGCGCATAGCGCGCGCCGACGGCCTTTTGCGCGCCTTCGCCGACGATGATCGCGGGGCCGTAGTGGCGGGCGTTGCGCTGCAGATAGGCGGCAAAGCTCACCGGCTCGCCCAGCACGCCATAGTCGAAGCGCTGCACGGCGCCCATGTTGCCGGTGATCGCGGTGCCGGTGTCGATGCCGATGGACAGGCTCAGCGGCACATGGCTCAGATGCTGGCGGCGCGCGTCTTCCTCGAGGAATTCGTTCAGCGCTTCGAGGTTTTCGACCATGCGCAGCGCCGCGTCGCAGCCTTTCGAGGCGTGGTCGGCGACGTCCAGCGGCGCATTCCAGGCCGCATAAAGCGTGTCGCCGACGCCGCGATCCACCATGCCGTTGCGGTCCTGCACGATCTTGGTCATCGGCGAGAAGAAGCGGTTCAGAATGTCGGCATAGGCCGTCGGGTCTTCGAGGTAGCGGTCGGCGATGATGTTGAAGCCGCGCAGGCCCGCGACCACCGAGGTCACGTCGCGCAAGGCGCCCTCGGCGCGGATCAGGCGCGGATTGGACTTCATCTTCGCCAGGCCCGATGCCGAGAGCCGGCGGCCGAACTGCGTTTCGACGAAGCGGATCTCGTCTTCGGTGTGCAGCCGGGTCATCAGCGCACCCATCAGGCATGCGAGCAGCAGCGTCGTGCCGCCCAGCGCCGGGTCGATCAGCCAGCGATGGTTCTCGAACGCCCACCACGAGCCATAGGCGCCGCCGGCGATCAGCAGCAGCGTCAGCATGAAGCCCCAGCGAAAGCGGAAGCGGCGCACGACCAGAATGACGAGGATGCCCCCGAGGAAAATGAAGAGCTGTTCGGCGCTTGCCGCCCAGCCCGGACGAACCAGAAAATGACCTGCCGCGATCTGGTTGATGGCGCTGGCGGCGATCGCGCCGGAGGCGAGTTTGCCTGCAGGGGTGTCGAACAGACGTTCGGTGCCGTTCGCCGAAACGCCGATCACGGCGACGCGGCCTTCGAGCGGCGGCACGTCCGATGCGCGCCCCAGAACTTTCCAGGCGGATACCGCGCTTCGCGTCTCGTCGCGTCCGAAGTAAAGCCGCAGCTTGCCGTCCCGTGTCGTCTGCGCGACAAGTGGCGTACCGCCGATCTCGACGCGCTCGATGCCGGGCTCCATCTCGAACGAGAAACCGTTTTCGGGCGCCGCGACGATGGCGCGGTAGCCAGTGCCGCCGCGCGCCACGCGCAGCGTTTCGAGCACGTTTGAGGGATAGAGTTTTCCGCTCAGGTTGACGAGCAGCGGCAGTTCGCGCACGCGCGCGCCCGGCGCGCCGTCCGGCATGCTCGCGCCGACGCCGCGCGCCGCCGCCTCGAAGGGCGCAAGTGTCGGCCGCCAAGTCTGGTAGTCGTGCATGTAGTGCCGCGGATCGCCACCCTGCGGCGCAACCGCTGCGGGCTGGGCCGGCGCATGTTGTCCGTCGAAGGCGGTCTTGCCGGGCACAAAGGAAACGATTGATGGCGTCTCGCGCAGCAGGTCGGCCAGTTCCCGGTCGTGGTCGGGCAGGCTCTGCAGCGCACCGATAAAGTCGCTTTCGGCCGGCAGCGGCGTCCAGAGCCGCATCAACTCGCGGATCGCGGTCGGGTCGGGTTCGGAGAGCGCCGCGTCGATCAGGATGGCCGAGGCGCCGGCTTCGCGCATCCGGTCGACAAGCTCGGCGACGCGCTTGCGCGGCCAGGGCCAGGCGCCGTAGCGCTTCGCGGTCTCGGCGTCGATGTCGACATAGACGGCGCGCGGTCCGGCGGGCGCGGCCTCGCGCGGCAGGATTTGCTGATAGATATCGAAGACCTGGTTCTGCAGGAAACTTCCGGCGCCACGCGGATCGTAGATCGCAACGGCGAGCCCCAGCACCAGCACAAGGCCGGGCAGGATCGCGGATAGTCTGCGGAATGCAGGCGTCGGATTCATGTCTCACTGCGACCGCCCCGGACAGAAATGCCGGAACGGGTGCCCCATATTGAAACTTTCGACCCCGCCCTTGTCTTGTTAAGGGACAAAGACGGATGCCGCCACTGCTTTTGCTGCAGCTTTCGTTCCAGCGCCGGGGCGGCGCGGGTCGGGCCGTATTATGGCGATATGTGGAGTTTATTCGGCGCCGGTCTCGCGCTTCAGAAAGGCGATCAGGCTGGCGCGCTCCTCGGGCTTCCTCAGGCCGGGGAAGGCCATGCTGGTCCCGGGCACCACCGCCGACGGCTTTTCGAGATAGGCCGACATGGTTTCGTCGTCCCACACCAGGCCTTCCTCGCCCTTGGCTTTCATGGCCCTGGAATAGGTGACGCCTTCGCGCGTTCCGGCCGTCGTGCCGAAAATGCCGTGGAGGTTCGGACCGATGACGTTTTTGCCGCCTTCGTCGAGCGTGTGGCAGGCCTTGCAGCGGGCAAACAGCTTTTCGCCCAGCGCCAGATCGGGTTCGTCGGCGCTCGCGGCGCCCGAAACCGAAAAAGCCAGCGCCAGAACCGCCAAACCCGCATAGAGACCGCGCATCGCAACATCCTCCAGAAGACCGGAACCTGAACCTTGCCCCGGCGTACAGCCGGGACGGGGCGCAGGCTAAACGAATTTTCGAGGAAGGGAAGGCCGGACGGGGGAGGCGGGATGGCTTGCCGCGGGCCGGGGCGGCGGGCAAAGTGGCCCCGTCGGCAGGTTGAGGCGAGGGGCGGGGACGGTTTGGCCGGAATACGCAATTCAGCGGGACGGGAGGCCGGCGCCGCGCCGCGCGCCTCTTGCGAGACCGGCGTCGACGGCCAGACCCTGCACATCGTCGCGGCGGGCGACTGGTCGATCGTTCATCTCGATCCGGTCGACCGGCAATTGCGCGCGCTGCTGGCCGCGCCGCCAGCCGCGCGACGCGCCGAAATCGACTTTGCGGCGATCGACCGTTTCGACACGGCGGGCGCTTGCGTGCTGGCGCGCACGGCGGCACTGCTTCGCGACAGGGGCCTGACCGTCGATCTCAAGAACATGAGCGAGGCCCAGCGCATCCTGATCGACAAGATCGATGCGGGCGGAATACCCGAGCCTGTCCGGCATCTTTCGGAGCCGCTCTATATCCAGGTGACGGCCCGGGTCGGCGAGGCGGTGCGAGCCATCGGCGAGGAAGCGATGGGCATGCTCGGCTTCGTCGGCGCCGTCGTCACCACCATCGGCCGCACCATCGTTCATCCGCGCCGTCTTCGCGTCGTCCCCTTCATGCATCACATGGAGAAGGCCGGCTTCGACGCGCTGCCGCTCGTCTGTCTGCTGACATTCCTGATCGGCGCCGTCGTCGCCCAGCAGGGCGCGGTGCAGCTTCGCCAGTTCGGCGCCGAGGTCTTCACGGTCAACCTCATCGCCATCATCTTTCTGCGCGAGGTCGGCTTGCTCTTGACCGCCATCATCGTCGCGGGCCGCTCGGGCAGCGCCTTCACGGCCGAAATCGGCTCGATGAAGATGCGCGAGGAGATCGACGCGATGCGCACGCTCGGCCTCGATCCGATGGACATGCTGGTCGTGCCGCGCGTGCTGGCGCTGATCGTGGCGCTTCCGCTTCTTACCTTCGTTGCCAACATCATGGGGCTTATCGGCGGCGGTGTCGTCGCGCAGATCATGCTCGACATGTCGCCGGGCGTCTATATCCAGCGGGTGCAGGAAGCGGTCGGCTTCTGGACCTTCGGCGTCGGCATCGTCAAGGCGCCGTTTATGGCCGCCACCATCGCGCTGGTCGGCTGCCGCGCCGGTATGTCGGTCACCGGCAGCGCCGAATCCGTCGGCGCGCAGACGACGCGCTCGGTGGTGCGGTCGATCTTTCTGGTTATCGTGCTCGATGCGCTATTCGCGATGTTCTTTACGGCGGTGGACATATGACGATGCGCAACGGCGAACCGATCATCGAAGTCGAAGGCCTCGTCACGCGGTTCGGCGACAATGTCATCCATGAAAATCTCGACCTCACGGTGAAGCGCGGCGAGGTGATCGGCATTGTCGGCGGTTCGGGCACCGGCAAGTCGGTGTTGCTGCGCACGATCCTCGGCCTGAAGAAACCCGACGCCGGACGCATCCGCGTCTTCGGCCTCGATCTCGCCGAGATGCCGGAGCAGGAGCGCCGCGTCCATGAGCGGCGCTGGGGCGTGCTCTTCCAGGACGGGGCGCTGTTTTCGTCGCTCACCGTCGCGCAGAACATCCAGGTGCCGTACCGCGAACACCTTCAGCTTTCGCAAGCGCTGATGGACGAGCTTGCGGCCGTCAAGATCGCGATGGTGGGTTTGAAGCCGGAAGCGGCGGGGCTTTATCCCTCCGAATTGTCGGGCGGTATGCGCAAACGCGCCGGGCTTGCCCGTGCGCTGGCGCTCGACCCGGAAATCCTCTTTCTCGACGAGCCGACCGCGGGGCTCGACCCCATCGGGGCGGCGGCCTTCGACGAGTTGATCGAGGATCTCAAGGAGACGCTGGGGCTCACCGTCTTCATGGTCACTCACGATCTCGATACGCTTTATGCGACCTGCGACCGGATTGCGGTTCTGGCCGAGAAGCGTGTTATTCTCATCGGCACGATCGACGATATGCTGCTGAGCCGGCACGCCTGGGTCCACGAATATTTTCACGGGCCGCGCGCACGCGCCGCCTTTGCGGGCAAGTGAGAGCCATGGAAATCAAATCCAACAACGTGCTGATCGGCGCCTTCACGCTGCTGACGACGGCCGGCATCTTCCTGTTCATCCTCTGGCTCAACGGCGTACAGCTCAATCGCCAGTTCGCCTATTACAAGATCATCTTCGACGGTTCGGTGTCCGGTCTGTCGGTCTCCGGTCCGGTGCAATATAACGGCCTGCCGGTCGGCAAGGTCGTCGACCTGCGGCTGATGGAGCGCAACCCCAACAAGGTCGTCGCGCTGATCGAGCTCGATGCACGCACGCCGATCAAGGAAGACTCGGTCGCGCAACTTGAATTGTCCGGCCTCACCGGCGTTGCTTTCATTCAGATCACCGGCGGCAGCGAGGGTTCGGCGCCGCTCGAAGCGCGGCCCGGTCAGGACTATCCGATCATCCGTGCGGCATCGTCGTCGCTGCAGGACTTGTTGAAGAGCGGTCCTGAAACGCTGCAAAGCGCCAACCAGTTGATCCGCGACCTCAACACGGTCGTCACCGCCAACCAGCAGTCGATCGCCGAAGCGCTCGAAAATCTGAACACGCTGTCGGCGGCGCTGGCCGGCAGTTCCGGCGACATGAGCCGGGCAATCAAACAGCTTTCCGAGGCATCGGTGCATCTCAACAGCATGAGCCGCAATGCCGATGCGTTGCTGAAAGACGATGTGCGCCTTTTCCTCACCGATGCGCGCGAGGCGGCGCATTCCTATCGTCTCGTGGCGGAAGAGCTTGAGGCAATCCTGAAGCAGGGCGGGCCGGGCATTGGCGCCGGCATGGCGCAATTGCCGCAGCTCGTCGCCGAGACGCGGGCGCTTGTCGCCTCGCTCGAACGCGTCGCCTCGCGCGCGCAGGACGATCCGGCGCGCTTTCTGATCGGCAACAACGTGCCCGAGGTCCGGGCCGAATGAGGGGGTGGGGGATGAGTTTGCGAAAGTTGCTGCGCGCCGGGACGGTGGCGCTCGCGGTCGCGCCGCTCGGCGCCTGTGCGCTTGCCAATGTCGCCAGCGAACCGGCGCCCAACCTCTACGTTCTCACAGCCGCAACGCCGCAAGCGCCCGACGGGGCGGCGAGCGCCACCGCGCAGGTCGTCGTCGAGACGTTCTCGGCGCCCGCCGCCGTCGACACGGCGCGCATCGTCTTCCAGCCGTCGCCCAACGAAATCAAATATTATGCCGGCGCGCGCTGGAGCGACCGGGCGCCGCGCATGATTGCCGCGCTGACGGTCGAGACGCTGCACAATACCGGCCGCTTCCCGGCCGCCATCGGTTCGGGCAGCGGCGCGCGCATGGACATGGCGCTGACCGGCGACATCCGGCAGTTCGCCGCGACGCGGCCGGCCCGCGAAGGGTTCGGTCAGGCGGCAACGGAAGCGCATGTCGTCTTCTATGTTCGGCTGCTGCGGGCTTCCGATCGCACGATTGTCGCGGCGCGCGAATTCGGCGCCGCGGTTCCCGCCGCGAGCGGTTCGATGAAAGACATTGTCACCGCTTACGACGCCGCGCTCGGGCAGGTGCTGTCCGAAATGGCGCTCTGGACGCTGGAGGAAGGCGCGAAGGCCTTCCCGAAACGGGCGGGGAGCTAACCCAGCTTCCCCGTCGCCTGGCCGAGCATCAGATAGACCTTGCCGGTGTCCGACGTCAGATAGGTCTGCACCAGAATGTTGTCGCGGTCGCGCGCGGCGGCGGCGCCGAGAAGATTCTCGAAGGTCGAGATGAAACGGTCGACATGGGTGCGGAACTCGGCATCCTTCTTGTATTTCGAGGCGATGCGGTCGTAGAGGTCGCGGCCCGCCATGTTGTAGAGGCGGCGCGTGAAGACGTTGCGTTCGCCCGCCTGATAGCGCTGCCAGAGTTCCGCCGGCGGGCTTTGTTCGAGCGCCGCGTCGAGATCGACGGCGAGCGCCTGCAAGGTTTCGACGACATGCAGCGAGGCGCGCTGGAAGTCGCGGTCGCCGCCGCCTGACGTGTCGGCATCATGCGCGGGCCGGCGCTCGGCGGCGGCCAGCAATTCCGACATGCTCGTGCGGCGCTGGCTCTCGGCACTGTCGCGCGGCGCTTCGGCGACGATGCGTTGCGGCATCGGCTGGCCGGCTTCGCCGCGCATGGGCGCCGAGCGGTCGAGCGTGCGCGCATGGCGGACGACGATTTCGGCGATGGTCGCCAGCGCCGACACCTGCTCCTGCAACACATCCTTCAGCGCCTGCGCGCTGTCGGCGGCCTCGCCGGGCAATTCGTCGATGCGTTGCGCCAGTTCGTCGGTCGCCTCGTGCAGCGCGCGGCCGGCCTCGCGCGCCGTGCCGCCGAGGCGGATCATCGCGGCGTTGAAGCGTTCGGCCGCGTTGTCGCTTTCGGCCGCCGTCGCCTCGATCAGGCCGCGGATCTCGCCGGTGCGGCCGGCAATCTCGCTTGTCAGCGCCGTTGTCACGCGCGTCACTTCCTCGCTCATCGAAACGGTCGCGGCCTTCACCTTGTCGGTGGTCTTTTCGATGGCCGCCGTCGCGGCGCGCGCGACATCGGTCGAGAGTGCGCCGGTCGCGGTCTTCAATTCGTCGACGGTGGCGCCGATGGCGCGCGTGGCCGCGCCCGCCGAACGGCTGACGGCGGTCGAGGCGCTTTCGGCCTCGCCGGCGGCGGCGCGGATTTCGTCGGCGACGGTTTCGCGCAAGGCCGCGGCGCGCGCTGCGGCGTTTTCGAAAGTCAGTTCGATGCCGGCGCCGAGGCTCTCCACCGCGCGGCCGATTTCCTCGGTGTGGCGGGCAAGCGCCGCGTCGGCTTCGCGCATGGTCTGGCGATGATTGTCGAAAAGCGTCGCCATCCGCGCCTGTTCGCTTTCCAGCCGGTCGGCGGCGTCGGCGATGATCGCGCGCTGCTGCTCGTAGCGCTTGCCGAGGTCGTCGGCCTTTGCCAGCGCATCCGTCGCCACCACTTCGAGGCGCGAGGACTGCCGGTCGAGCATCGTTGCGGTCTGGTCGGCGCCGGCGCGGGCGGCCTCGCTGACGCGGCCCAGCGTCTCGGCCTGTTCGGACACGACGTTGCCCGCTTCCCGGAGGTCGCTTTCGGCCTTGCCGGTCAGCCCGCGCACGGCGTCCACCTGTTCGCGGATGGCGCGCGAAATCGCGTCGCTCTCGCTGCCGAGCGTCCGGGCGATTTCTTCCAGGCTCTCGCGGTGGCGGCCGAGCAGTTCCTCCATCGTCCGTGTGCGGAATTCGGCGCGGCCGGAGCCCCGGTCGATCTCCTCGACCTCGCGCGTCACCAGTTCCTTCAACTCGTTCGCCCGCGCCAGCGCCGCGTCGAGCCCGTCGCGCATCTCGCCGAGCTCGCGCCGGACCGCGCCCGAAATCGTCGCGATCTGGCCGGTGGCAAAATCCTCCGGGTCCGACAGGCGGATCGCGGTGCGCGCCAGCGCGTCGGCCATCAGCCGCATTTCCTGTCCGCGCCAGACGACAAAGGCCAGCATCCAGATCAGCGTCAGCGGCGCGAGCGCCGCGGCCGCGATCAGCCCGGTCTCAAGCTGCGTCAGTGCCTGCAGGCCGTCGATCCCGTATTGCCCCCAGAGGAAGGCGGCCTCGGCGCCGAGCACGGCGAGGCTCGCGACAAGCGCCGTGCCGAGAATGCGCGGGGAGGGGCGGCGCTGGATCAGCTTCATCAGCGCCCCGCCGGTCGGGCTGTCCTCATTGGCGGCGCGCACCGGCGGCTCGGCCGTGTCCGGGCTCGCATCGGCGCTTTCGGCCGCCCCGGAGCGGGACGGCAAATCTTTGTTTTTCATAAGGTTTCCGGCCTCCCCCGGCCACAATCCGGGCATGCCCGCCGCTGCATTTTTCCAGCCTGTCCGAAGGCCCCCGCGCCGTCAACCATAAGCCTTCCAAAAGAAAACCCCCTCCTTCAAAAGAAAAAACCGCCTCTTAAAAAGAAAACCCCTGGGCACGGGGGGCATGCCGAGGGGCAAATAGGGGGGCTTACCGGCGCGGGCCTGCGGCTCTTGGGGGGCCGCCATGCGCACCGACAAGGACACCTTAAGCCTTTGTTAACCATAATTGCAACGGCGATTGCGTCCATAACGGCCGATAGCGGCTTTGGTGTGCGCCGCTGCGCCCGGCGCTTAACGATTCCGCAGCGCCTGCACCCCTAGACTCCCCGGCAACGGCAAACCGGGATGGAGCGGGTGCGATGAAACCCCAGGCGACAGCAGCGACGGCGGCCCGAAATGCGGGTCTGAGTTTTCAGTCCGGCGAAACGCCGCGTCCGGATGCGCGCCGGCCGCTCGACCTCGTGCATCTTTCCAAGTACACGCTCGGCAACCGCGCGCTCGAGATCGAACTTCTCGGTCTCTTCCGCGCCCAGGCCGGCATCTATATCGAGCGCATCGAAAGCGCCGTCACCGCCATCGACTGGAAAAACGCGACGCACAGCCTCAAAGGTTCGGCCAAGGGCCTCGGCGCCTGGCCGCTTGCCGCGCTGGCGGAAGAAGCCGAATGGATGGCCGTCGACGGCGAAGGCCGCGACGAAATCCTCACCCGCCTCCGCGACGCCGTCGCCGCCGTCAACAGCTTCATCGACAGCGTCGTCGACGCCTGAAGCGCGCATTTTATTTGCACGCAGAGGCGCAGAGACGCAGAGGTGCCGCATCTGCGGCAAGGCACTGCGCTTCCCCAACCGGATGCATAGACGGAGCGGCAGCGACGAAAGAGAAGGTTTTCTGGCGCTTCGCGCCGGAGTGTCTTCGCGCCGCCTTGTCCCCCGAAGCTGCGAAGCAGCGTAGGGGGAAGGCGCAATCATTGAAACAATGGAGGCACGGCCGGTCTCAAGGGCACAGCCCCTCTGCGTCTCTGCGCCTCTGCGTGAGTCCTTCTTTTCTTCTTCGCGTCTTCGCGTGAATCAGGGATCCTCCAGCATCCCCACAACCTCGTCGGCAATCGCCAGCGAGGCCGTCAGGCCCGGGCTTTCGATGCCGAAGAGGTTGACGAGGCCCGGCACGCGATGCGCCTCCGGCCCCGAAATCGAAAAGTCGCTCTCGCCCTTGGCGAGCTTCGGGCGGATGCCGGCATAGGCGGGTGCCAGCGCGCCGTCGGGGAGCGCCGGCCAGTAGCGCCTTATCGCCGCGTAAAACGCATCGCCGCGCGCCGCATCGACGGTGTAATCCGGCGTCTCGCTCTCCTCGATCCATTCGACATCCGGCCCGAAGCGCGCCCCGCCGCCCATATCGAATGTCAGATGCACGCCGAGCCCGCCATCGCCGGAAGGGGCCGGATAGATCAGCCGCGAAAACGGCGCGCGCGATGCACATGAAAAATAATTTCCGCGCGCGAAATGCAACTCGGGCACATGGTCCGCATCGAGCCCGTCGATTGCGCGCGCAACGCGGGCGGCGCGCAGTCCCGCCGCATTGACCAGCAGCCGCGTCGTCAACCTTGTCCCGCCCGCATCAACCGCAAAACCATCCGCCCCGCGTTCCGCCCGCAGGAATTCGGTATTGAAGGCAATCGCGCCGCCCTCATCTTCGAGCTCGCCGCGCAGGGCGAGCATCAAAGCGGCGGCATCGACAATGCCGGTCGAGGGCGAGAGCAGCGCGGCTTCCGCGCGAAGCGCCGGTTCAAGCGCGCGCGCCTCGGCGCCCGTCAGCGCCCGCAGATCGTTCACGCCGTTCGCCCGCGCGCGGCCCGCGATCCCCTCCAGCGCCTGCGCCTCTGCCGCATCGCCCGCGACGATCAGCTTGGCCGTCCGCTTGTGCGGCAGCTTCCGCGTTTCGAGAAAATCGTAAAGCGCCGCGCGGCCCGCCACGCAAAGCCGCGCCTTCAGGCTCCCTTGCGGATAATAGATGCCCGCATGGATCACCTCGCTGTTGCGCGACGAGGTTTCGGTGCCGATGGCGCCCGCCCGCTCCAGCACCACCACCTCGCGGCTCCTGAGCGCCAGCGCCCGCGCGCAGGCAAGTCCCACAACGCCGGCGCCGATCACCACGGCTTCGATTTCATGCGTGTCGGTCAAGGGTTGCGGTGAAATTGTCACGAGGGGATCGATGAAAGACGGTCCAAGTCCCATACGTCGCTATTGACGTATTCATCGGCCGTCATGTCAGACAACTCCACCGCCGCACCAGAAAAAGTTCTGAAACCGGACTGTCCATCTAGTCGGACAATCCATCCTTCGACAATCTTCTCCCACTCGATCTCGGGGTCTGTGTTTTCTCCCAGAATAAACCAGAAATGCAGATCGATTTCGGGCGCGGACCAATCCGGCTGAGCGGTAACTCGAATTTGATTCAGAGCGCGAATAGCGCGGCCTTCATCGTTTTGGCTCTTGCGTTGATTTCGCAGCCGGTCGAATAGAGGCGAAACCACTTTAGCGAATTCATCGGGTAGAGCAGGACGATTTTTGTGACGCGCGAGCGCGTCGGCTACTTGCCGTCGTTCTGTGTCGTTTGTGCAACCTGGCGATCTCGTCCAGTCTGCTACAATCGATTTTTCAACAGTCATAATCTGGTCGATGTCTCCGACCAAACCCATGTGTACGATACTTGGAATCAACAAAAACTGCGGCCGTTCCAATCGCTGAACTCCGCCGATCTGTTCGTTCGTCATATGAACGAGCCGAGCGACTTGAACAAACGGGCGCTTTAGGCAATTGCGAACAATATCGCAAGTTTGGGAAACGACGACTACACCTTTAGCGCCAGTGGTAACTGCACCGATTTCTCTTTCTTCCACTTCAATATCGGTGAGCAATTGGTTGCCATTAGCGATGTGGACAAACCAGTCGACATCAAGAGCGACGTCGCCCTGACGCCACGCTCGCAACTTCGCATCGATATTTTCTGATTCAGGCGAACCTGAAAGAATTTTTGTGCTCACACATCTCTCTTGGCTGCCTTAATTGATTTAAACGCGCGAACTGGACCGAGCAGAGGAGGTTCATCCTCAGCCTCTGTCTCGAATTGAAATAGCGGAGAAAGAGGCCGACGGCGTGCGCGCTCCTCGGCAGAAACAAGAGTAGTCTGTAGGACTCTCTGAGGGCCTTTGCCAACGAGTTCCACTACTCTATCGAATTCTCCGGCGGCTAACATATCTACGGGGAGGTCGTTGTTGCCGGTTGGCGTCACTAGCAATGCGCGATTAGAGGAAGCGAATCCTCGATCAATTTTCAAGATTGCCGAGAGTATCCGACCTAATTTCTCTTCATTTTTGGGATGTAATGATTTTCCATTCGCCCATAGATGGACCGAACGGCGGTCCACATCAAACAGCGCCGCGATTTGCTCCCATGTGAGGCCCGATATACGCTTTAGCGCATACAGCTTATGGCTGACGCTAGTGAATTGTTGGGGCTGAACCGATCCACGAGCGTCGGCTTCGTACGGTTTGTCTGGAACGCCTGCCGATGTGCTCCGATTGAATTGAATTTTCGGAGCAAGATAATCCGACGGCAGTGTAACCGATGCTCCTGACAGCAGGGTGACTACAGCGATCGGTTTTGCAATGTTCCAATATTGCCCGCGACCGGTGCTTGGCTTCGCTTTCTCCGCTAAACTTGTTGGGCGATTTGCGGTCATTGCAGCAGAGTGCATTTGACTAACCCTTGTAGCGCTGAATGAATTTGTCCGTTGTTGCCCACCGAAAGAATGCATAGATTCTTTCAGACATGGCGCGTGTCATCTCGGCTATGTGTTGAGGGTCAAATTCGCCAAGTCTCTCTTCCGCAGTAAATTCTCGGTAGAGGTCGATATCCAGAATCCAGCTTTTCTCCGCGATTGGGCGAAGGGCACCTGGGTCATGCGTAGTGTTTTTTGCGAGCATCCCATAGTGAACCACCATTTTTGATTTTGGTGGCTTTGGCAAATTGAAGACAGTCTGAGTGAGAGATTGCTCGACCCGATCTCCGATATTCTCATTAACCAAGCCGGCCAAAGCGGGATTTATGAGTTCTTTCAGTTCGCTTAGTTCTCTACCTTTTATTTGATCTATGTATCTCAATCCAATTCGATTGTAGTTGCTGACCTCTAATTGTGAACTTGCCGCCTGCATAACCGTTCGAAGCCGGTGAAGGAAGTCTTCGCGACTCGTGTACTTTTTCGTCTCAAGGGTAACGAAGTCGGAAGTGACGGAGACTGTCCAGCTTCGCGTTTTATCCAGGAAGCGCCAAATTGATGACGGAGTCATTTGAGGGGGTCCGGACGGTGTAACCGCAACCTCTACAACTTGCTCCTGACGGAGCTCCGGATAGTCATGGCGAACGGATGCCTGAAACTTTGGAATGGCATCTCTTATGTACAGCGCGGTTGGGAAGCGCACCTGACAAAGCACCGTTACCAGCGGTGCGTTGTCCAGCGGCACTTGGTCAGGAATGGGGCCGGTCAGCGGATCGACGGGAGTCTTTTGCATGGCGCACATATATAGCCTGTTCATATGGATGTGAAGTTAAGAGTGAAGTGCGCAGTGAACCTAATAACTATCAAATCCTACCTTGAGTCAAAATCGCGGGGATAACCGCATCCATCTTCACTGTAACTTATTGAAAAAAAACAACTTTCTGTCCCGCGCTTACGCTTCTCTCAAAAATTGCTGAAGGTGCTTTTGCCACAATGCTTAACGGAATCGCATGGAGGCGAATTTCGTTGGTCATTATGCATAGGTCGATTGTTAAAAGTGCCCCAAGTTTGGGCCGACCTAACGTCAGTCACACAGTCTGAAGACCTGATGACGGAGACCCCGGAATCCCACTCTTTAATAGGCACCGGAAAACACCTCCAACCGGCCTCTTTCGAAAGCACCGTGACAGTTTCCAATCCCGTCCCTCAATTCGTCTCCGAATTCGTCTCTCAAAACCGCTCACCAGCGGGGATAAGTGCGACTTGTCCCCCGGGGATAACTTGCCCCAAAACCATTTGTGACAGTTTTTTGACAGTTCGATGACAGTCGGGCGGTTTATCCCCGCTTTTGACCCCCAAAAACTTATCCCCGGCCTCTGCTGCACCCTTAAAATCCGTCCACGGATCAATAGCGCGCGGCTTTGCGTTCCACGGGTCCGTCGTCGGTCAGCGCGATATGGGTCAGCGTCTGTTCGTCGTGGTTCATCCGCCAGGAAAGCAGTTTTTGCGCATGTTCAAGCACCAAAGGAAGATATTCGGGCTTTGCCGCCAGATTTTCGAATTCATGCGGGTCTTTTTCGAGGTCGAAAAAGAGCGGCGGCAGATGCGTGAAGTGGACGTATTTGTAGCGCGCCCCGCGCAGAATGTTCATCGTGCATTGATGCAGCGTCAGGCCGAGGCGCTTCTCGGCGCTGTCGTCGGCCGGATCGCGGAAATCATATTCCCAATGGGCTTCGCGTCGCCAGTTCGCGGGCGCTTTGCCATCGCGCAGAAACGGCATCAGCGATTTGCCGTCGCATTGCACCGGCGTTTCGGCGCCGATGAAATCGAGCATGGTCGGCATGATGTCGACATTCTCCGTGAACTGATCAACCACCGTTCCGCGCGCGCCGTCGGCCGCCGGCCTCGGGTCGCGGACAATCAGCGGAATGTGATAGGAAGCATCGAACCAGCCGCATTTTCCTAGCAGCCAGCGGTCGCCCATCTGTTCGCCGTGGTCGGAGGTGAAGACGATCAGCGTGTCGTCCCAGCGGCCGGTCTCCTTCAGGAAGGCGAAGACGCGGCCGAGTGCGGCGTCGACTTCCGACATCAGCCCGTAATAGACGGCCTTCAGCCTGCGGAGCTTTTTCTCGTCGGCCGGCGCGCGGAAAAGTTTGCGGCCGAGCTGGTGTTCGAGCCAGGGATGCTGCGCCGCTTCTTCTTCCACCGTCGCGCGCCGCGCGAAGCCCGGCACGTCGGCCGGATCGTACATCGAATTGTAAGGCTCCGGCGCGACGAAGGGCGGATGCGGACGCAAGAGCGAAAGATGCGCCACGAAAGGCTTTTCGGATTCGCCGATGAAGTCCATCAGGCGGTTGGTCAGGAACGCCGTGTCGTCGACTTCGTTCGGATAGACAAGCGGGCGGGGCACCGCGGCGCCGTCCTCGTATTCCGGGCCCGGCGCGCGTTGGCCATAGGCATAGCGGATGTCGGCCGGCACCTCGTAGCCGCGTTTCTTCAGATCGTCCGTCCACGGCGTCGGCCAGGTGCCCATCATGCAGATCGGGCGGATGCCGGGCAGCGGCCCTTCATAAGTCAGCAACCAGGGGCTTTCGGGATCTTCGGCGCGCGGGTCCTGGCTCGTATCGGTGTAGCCGAAGAGCACCGGGTCGTAGCCGATGCGCGCGGCCTCCTTCGCCCAGTTGGTGTGGCGCGCGTCGAGCGGCGTGCCGTTGGTCGCCGAGCGGTGGTTCTGCAGATACATGCCGGTGTGCAGCGAGGCGCGCGAGGGGCCGCAGGGCGCGGTGTTGGCGAAGTGATTGCGGAAAAGAACGCCGTCCTTCGCCAGTGCGTCGAGGTTGGGTGTCCGGACCGTCGGGTGACCGCGGGCCGACAGGCACTCGCCGCGCCACTGGTCGGCGGTGATGAAAAGGACGTTCATGGGCGCCTGCTTGGGCTCTGGCATTTCCGTCGCGCTCCTGCCGGTTTTTCGTCGTTGCCCCAGACTATGCGCCGCCCACGACAGGCCGACAACAGGGGGTGCGGCGTCTTGTCGGCGGCGAATGCGGGGGTTAACCGGATTGAGGGGTTGAAAAGGCGAAGCCGCTGCGGCATCTATGTGCCGGCCCTTTCGCGGGGCCTCCAGGGAGCCTTCCAACACCGGCAAGAAAATCAAGATGGCGAAGATCACCTTTATCGAACACAACGGCACGGAACACGCGATCGATGTCGAGAACGGCATGACCGTGATGGAAGGCGCCATCAAGAATTCGGTGCCCGGCATCGATGCCGATTGCGGCGGCGCCTGCGCCTGCGCGACATGCCATGTCTATGTGGCCGATGCGTGGAAAGAGAAAGTCGGGCCGGCGGAGAGCATGGAAGAAGACATGCTCGATTTCGCTTTCGACGTGCGCGAGAATTCGCGTCTGTCGTGCCAGATCAAGGTGACGGACGAGCTCGACGGGCTTGTGGTCAACCTGCCCGAAAAGCAGTTCTGAGATCTCTTTTCCTTTCGACGCTTACATCAGCACAGCGATTGCACACTCTGCCGCGCCAGCGCGTGCAGCGCTTCTTTCGTTTCGCCGGCGCGCGCCCTGACGGCGAGGCTGTGCAGAACGGACGCCGCAATGCGCGCCAGCGCGGCGGTGTCGGCATCGGGCGGCAGGCGCCCTTCGGCCTTTGCCTTCGCGAACGGGATTTCGAGGCCCCTGTCGATTTCCTCCAGCGCCGCTTTCAGCGCCGCGCGAATGTCGGCATCCATCGCGGCTTCCGCCGGTGCGGTGCAGATGATGAAGCAGCCGCGCGGACCGTCCGGACCCGACATATAAATCTCGATCGCGTTTCGAAAGAAGTCATGCAATGTCGCTTCGAGCGGCGCTTCGCTATGCGCCGCGTTGTCGAGCGCCGCGTGCAATTGTCCGGCAAAGCAATCGAAGGATTTCAGGTAGAGCGACTTCTTGTCGCCGAACGCCGCATAGAGGCTCGGCCGGTTCATGCCGGTCGCCGCGGCCAGCGCATCGAGCGACGTGCGGCTGAAGCCGTTCGCCCAGAATGTTTCCAATGCCTGCCATAGCGCGACCTCGGGGTCATAGGCGCGCGGCCGTCCTCGGGGCTTTTTCGACATTTTGTACCAATTCGCAAAAAATCATTGACAGCAGAGACGGGTTCAATATTATTCGGATCGGTACAAAAATTCAACCCGTGGAGGATAATCATGGATCTCTATTTCGCGCCAATGGCTTGCTCGGTCGCCACACGCATCGCCCTTTACGAGTCGGGGCAGGGTGAGGCCGCTTCGTTTCATCCGGTCGTGCTTGCGACCAAGCAGCTGGCGGACGGCTCCGACTTCTACGCGATCAATCCGAAGGGGCAGGTGCCGACGCTGCGGCTCGATGACGGGCAATTGCTCACCGAAGGTCCGGCCGTTCTGCAATATGTCGCCGACCGCAATCCGGATTCCGGTCTGGCGCCGGCTTTCGGAACGATGGAGCGTTACCGCCTGCAGGAATGCCTCAACTTCATCGCGACCGAACTGCACAAGCAGGTGCTCGCCGCGATCTTCCATCCCGCGTCGCCGCCCGAGGCCAAGGCGTTCGTACGCGATGAGGTCGCGCCCGTGAAATTCGGCGCACTGGCAGGAATGCTGACGGGACGGCGCTATCTCATCGGCGAGCGCTTCACCGTTGCCGATGCCTATGCGTTCTTCGTGCTGACGCTGTGCGGCTTTGCCGGCATTGATCGCAGCCGTTGGCCGGTGCTCGAAACCTACTACGCCGATCTTGCGCAGCGCCCGAGCGTTGCGCGCGCCTTGTCGGAGGAAATGGCGCTTGCCAAAAAAGGCTGACCCTTCAGTGCCGGCGGCGATCAGTCGCCGGTGCCGGTGGCGCGTGGCTTGGCATCGAAAATTTCGTATTCGTGTTCAATCGACTTTTCGATCAGGAGCCGCCACAGCGGGTCGGCGATGGCGCGCGACAATCCTTCGCGGTCGGCTTCGGCCAGTACTTTCTGCACGACCTCCTCGATCCGCGCCTCGTCGCGCACTTTCGTCCGCTCGCCCTTGATCGCACCGGCCTGTTCGATGTAGGTCTGCCGCTCGGCCAGCAGCTTCACCAGCGCGCGGTCGATCCGGTCGATCTCGCGGCGGACATCCGCCATCGTGTTGCACTTGACCATTCTCGTCTCCGCGTTCGGGGGGCTGCGTCTCCGATAAAATAAGGTGGCCCGGCCGAATGTCACGGGGC
>PHEO01000397.1 GCA_002841195.1 Alphaproteobacteria bacterium HGW-Alphaproteobacteria-11 | reverse complement strand
GGGTGCGGTAAGAGCGCACCGGGGCGCTGGCAACAGGGTTCGCATGGCAAACCCCACCCGGAGCAAGGCCGAATAGGGGCCGCGCGCCTGCCTTTCGGGCAGGTAGGGGTGTTTCGCCCTGAGCGGCCCGGGTTGGCTGCTAGAGCGCGCAGAGCAATCTGCCGCCCAGATGAATGGCTGCTACCCCGGAGCCGGTCCGCAAGGATACCGACCGGGGATACAGAACCCGGCTTATGATGGCCCCCTGATATGAATTGCGCACGCTGAAATTTGATCCCGATCAATGTCCGTAGCGCTCAACTGGTGTTGAGCAGCGGCACTCAACAATCAGGGAACCGATCATGTCCGATACCCAATTCAAGGACTGGCCCGCGATGGCGGCCAATCTAACCCCCGCTATCCGCGAATTGCACAAGGCCGCGCCCGGCGTAATGAAAGCGTTCCGCGAAATGGGTGGGGCTGCGCATTCCGAAGGCGAGCTTGATCCCAAGATCAAAGAGTTGCTGGCTGTCGCGATTTCAGTCGCGGTGCGGTGCGATCCGTGCATCACCTACCACGTCGAAGGTGCGCGTAAACATGGTGCGACCCGCGGGGAGATTGCCGAGACCATCGGGCTTGCGGTTTACATGGGCGCCGGGCCAAGCGCGATGTATGCTGCGCAGGCGCTCGAAGCTTACGATCAATATGTCGATAAGGCGGGGTGACGGCTCTACAGCAGCGGTGAGTTGAGCGAGCGCTTATACCAGCGCAGGCTCATTCTGTCTGGGCATCATCGGCGGATAAAGCTCATTCAGCGGCCGTGAACGCCCATCCGCGCAGACCAACCGCACGTGATAGCGTCGCAATCGGCGCGGTTCGGATACGCCGCAGCTATGCGCGATCATGCCGACTTCCTTGCGCATTTGCGTCACAAAGTTCGCCACCCGCACCGCCTTGTTGGCGGGATCAAGCCCGCGTTGCAGCGCCGGATCATGGGTGGTGATGCCGGTCGGGCAGGTGTTCTTGTCACACTTCATCGCCTGAATGCAG
>PHEO01000197.1 GCA_002841195.1 Alphaproteobacteria bacterium HGW-Alphaproteobacteria-11 | reverse complement strand
CGCTTGCGTCAGGCGTTCAATTTCGTCGACATGAGCGCAAAGCATGGCTTCGAGCTTCGCCCCTTCCTCGGTGCGGGCGCGGGCGAGCGCCGCCGCGGCTTCGCCGAACGACGCGACCACCGCATTTTCGAATGCCTGGCGCACTTCGTCGCTTTCCTCGGCGACATCGGCAATTTCAAGAACACCTCGTAAGGCCAGAATGCCTTCGGGCTGCGGTGGCTTCATCTCGATGTCGCGGCGCAGCTCGGCAATGGCGTCGAGCACAACCCGCAACGCCTCCTTGTTGACGCGCAGCGGCGCCGGCGCGGCGGAGCGGTCGACGGTGAGGCTCGCCTGGCAATTGCCACGCTTCAGGTGCCTTGCAAGTTCGGCCCGCAATTTCGGTTCGATCGCATCGAGCCCCGGCGGCAGGCGGAAGCGGACGTCGAGACCCTTGCCATTGACGCTCCGCAATTCCCAGTGCCAGCGTGCAAGGCCCGCTTCGCCCTCGACGCGGGCAAAGCCTGTCATGCTGGTCAACGGCATCGGGCCTCCTTGCAGGGAATCGTTGTTCGTTGCGGGACCGACTATAGCAGGCGCCGCCCGCAATTCGGCCTATCGGGCGTCGTCAATTTGCTTCTTTTTCGGCCGTTCCCCGCGCGCTTTCACGCTCGATTCGGCGCCAGTCCTGAACGCGGCGCAGATGTTCGGCCAGCGTCCGGGAAAAGGCATGGCCGCCGGTACCATCGGCCACGAAGTAGTATTCGTCCGTTTCGGGAGGGTTCAACACCGCCTCTATCGAGGCCCGGCCCGGATTGGCGATCGGCGTCGGCGGCAGGCCGTCGATCTGGTAGGTGTTGTAGGGCGTCGGCCTGTCGATCTCGCTGCGGCGGATCGGGCGGCCCAGGGCGCCCTGTCCGCCGACCAGGCCGTAGATGATCGTCGGGTCGGATTGCAGGCGCATCGGCTTGCGCAGGCGGTTGATGAATACCGCCGCGACGCGGGGGCGCTCCGAGGCGACGCCGGTTTCCTTCTCGACGATGGAAGCCAGAATGATCGCCTCTTCCGGCGTTTTCACCGGCAAACCCTCGGCGCGCGCCGGCCAGAGCTCCGCCATCAGATCGCTCGCGGCCTTTTGCATCAGGCCGACCATTTCGGCGCGCGTGGTGCCGCGCGTGAAACTGTAGGTTTCCGGCAGCAACGAACCTTCGGGCGGTGTCGGCGGCAGATCGCCTTCGAGCACCGGATCGGCCGCGACGATCAGCATGACCTGTTCGCTGGTGCGCCCCTCGGGGATTGTGATGCGATGAAGGATCGACCGGCCCTCGCGCAGTATGCCGACAATCGCGGCCATACTGGCATGCGCCGGGATTTCATATTCGCCGGCCTTCAATGTGGCGTCGGCGCCGGCGAAGCGAACGCCCGCCAGAAAAATCCGACGATCGGAAATGACGCCGGCCTCATCGAGCCGGGTGGCAATCGTGCGAACGCCCATGCCGGGCGACAGCATGACCACGCGCGGTTCGGCATGCGGGCCGGCCGCTTCGAAACGATGCTTGCCGTAGAGGAAAAGACCGCCTGCCGACAATGCCGCCAGCGACGGCAGAACGATGAGCGCAATCAGGAAATAACGGAACAGGCGCCGCCGGGCCGGCGACGCCGCATCGGCGGATACGGCTGACGTTTCAGGCGTATCGCCCGGCTCCGTCAACCGTCGACCTTCTTCACCACCAGCGAGGCGTTCGTGCCGCCAAAGCCGAAGGAGTTGCTGAGCGCGTAGTTGATCTCTTTCTTGCGGGCCTTGAGGGGCACGAGATCGATCTCGGACTCAACGGAGGGGTTTTCGAGGTTGAGCGTCGGCGGAAGGATGCCGTCACGAATGGCGAGCATGCAGAAGATCGCTTCCACCGCGCCGGCCGCGCCGAGCAGATGACCGATGGAGGATTTCGTCGACGACATCGACACCGTGCTGACGGCGTTGCCGAGCATGCGCGTGACGGCGCCGAGCTCGATTGTGTCGGCCATCGTCGAGGTGCCATGCGCGTTGATGTAGTCGATGTCGGAGGGCGAAATGCCGGCGCGCTTCAGCGCGGCCTGCATCGAACGGAAGCCGCCGTCGCCATCCTCGGGCGGCGCCGTGATGTGATAGGCGTCGCCGGAGAGCCCGTAGCCCGCAATCTCGGCATAGATTTTCGCGCCGCGCGCCTTGGCGTGTTCATATTCTTCGAGCACCACGACGCCCGCTCCCTCGCCCATCACGAAGCCGTCGCGGTCCTTGTCGTAAGGGCGCGAGGCGCGTTCGGGCGTGTCGTTGAAGGCGGTCGAGAGGGCGCGGCAGGCGGCAAAGCCCGCAATGCCGATGCGGCAGATCGCCGATTCGGCGCCGCCGGCGACCATGACATCCGCGTCGTCGAGCGCGATAAGGCGCGCGGCGTCGCCGATGGCGTGGGCGCCTGTCGAGCAGGCGGTGACGACCGAGTGGTTCGGGCCTTTCAGGCCATGCTGGATCGAAACGTAACCGGAAGCGAGATTGATCAGGCGGCCGGTAATGAAGAAGGGGCTGACGCGGCGCGGGCCTTTTTCGTTCAGCGTGATCGCCGTTTCGGCGATGCCTTCGAGGCCGCCGATGCCCGAACCGATCATCGTGCCGGTGCGGCATTTTTCCTCTTCGGTGGAGGGATGCCAGCCGGCATCGTCGAGCGCCTGGGTGGCGGCCGAAACCGCAAAGACGATGAAATCGTCGACGCGCTTCGATTCCTTCGGGTCCATCCAGTCGTCCTGGAGGAACGCGCCCTCGCCTTCGCGCGGAACCGGCATCGCAATCTTGCAGGGAAGATCGGAGGTCTCGAACTTTTCGATCCTGCGTGCCGCCGACTCGCCCTTGAGCAACCGGTTCCACGTCGTTTCGACGCCGCAACCCAGCGGCGAGACCATGCCCAAACCTGTGACGACGACACGTCTCATATCGATCTCAACTCCACATCAGAGCCCGAAAGTGGCGCGACGCTCGAACGATGCGAGGCCGGGTGCGATTTTACGCGCCCGGCCCACGCACCCGATCTTCAGGATCAGGACTTGGCGTTCGCTTTGACGAATTCGATCGCGTCCTTGACGGTCAGAATCTTTTCCGCCGCATCGTCCGGGATTTCCACGCCGAATTCTTCCTCGAACGCCATCACAAGCTCGACGTTGTCGAGGCTGTCGGCGCCAAGATCATCGATGAAACTCGCATTCTCGGTGACCTTGTCCGGATCGGCGCCGAGGTGCTCGACCACGATTTTCTTCAAGCGTTCCGCGATATCACTCATTTTAAATCCTCAGATCTTTTGGTTTCGACCGGCCTCGTACATCCTGCTGCTCGCTTCAACGTGTCGAGGACCGGATGTTGTCGATTTCGGCGGAAAGGATGCCCCTCTTCTGGCCCATTTCAAGGCAGGACCGCAAGCCAAATCGAGCGCTTAGGTAACACACTTTTCACCCCTGTACCAGCGAACGAAAACGCCACGCGCCGGCACCTATATCACTGAATTTACTTACTATTTCCGCGCACCGGCCGCGCGATCCGTCAGATCATCGCCATGCCGCCATTGACGTGCACCGTCTGCCCCGTCACATAAGCCGCCTCTTCGCTCGCCAGGTAGACGGCGGCGGCGGCAATCTCGCCGGCCTCGCCGAGGCGCCCCGCCGGGATCGTCGCCATGATGCGCGCCTGCTGATCTTCGTTGAGCGCTTCGGTCATGGCGCTGCGGATGAAACCGGGTGCAATGCAGTTAGCGGTGATATTGCGGCTCGCGACTTCCTGGGCCAGCGACTTCGTCATGCCGATCATGCCGGCCTTCGACGCGGCGTAGTTGCCCTGGCCAGGATTTCCCGTCACGCCGACGACCGATGTGATTCCGATGATGCGGCCCCAGCGGCGCTTCATCATGCCGCGCAGGACGCCACGCGACAGGCGGAAGGCGGCGGTCAGGTTGACGCGGATGACCTCGTCCCATTCTTCGTCCTTCATGCGCATGAAAAGATTGTCGCGGGTGAGGCCGGCATTGTTGATCAGAATATCGAGGCTGCCCATCGCTTCCTCGGCCTGCTTTGCCAGCGCGTCCACCGCCGCGGCATCGGACAGATTGCAGGGCAGCACATGCGCGCGCTCGCCGAGCTCTCCGGCAAGCGCGTCGAGTGCTTCCTTGCGGGTGCCGGAAAGGCCCACCGTCGCCCCCTGTGCATGAAGCGCGCGGGCGATGCTCGAGCCGATGCCGCCCGAGGCACCTGTGACGAGAGCGCTTTTGCCGCTGAGATCGAACATCATGGGCTCCTTAAAGGGTCTTGAGAACGGCCTCGACATCGGCGGGTGTGCCGACCGACAGGATTTCCGGATCGCTGGCGATGCGCTTCACCATGCCGCTGAGCGCCTTGCCTGCACCGACTTCGACATAGCTCCCGACGCCCTGCGCCTCCATGTAAAGCACAGTTTCGCGCCAGCGCACCATACCCGTGACCTGTTCGACCAGAAGCTGACGAATGCTTGCCGGATCGGCGACGCGCGAGGCGGTCACGTTGGCGACCAGCGGCACCGCCGGCATTTTCAACTCAACCGAGGCCAGCGCCTCGGCCATTTCATCGGCTGCAGGCTGCATCAGCGCGCAATGGAAGGGCGCGCTCACCGGCAACAGCATGCTGCGCTTGGCGCCCTTGGTCTTTGCAATCTCGATGGCGCGCTCGACGGCGGCCTTCGCACCGGAGACCACGACCTGCCCGCCGCCATTGTCGTTGGCGGCCGCGCAAACCTCGCCCTGCGCCGCTTCGGCGGCGACTTCGGCGGCGGCTTCATATTCAAGGCCCAGCACGGCGGCCATCGCGCCCGCGCCCACCGGCACCGCGCGCTGCATCGCCTGGCCGCGAATTTTCAGCAGGCGCGCCGCGTCGGACAACGTGAATGCACCGGCGGCGGCCAGCGCCGAATATTCGCCCAGCGAATGGCCGGCCACGAAAGCCGCCTTGCTCGCGAGATCGAAACCGCCCTCTTTCTCGAGCGTACGCACAACGGCGAGGCTGACCGCCATGATTGCGGGCTGGGCATTTTCTGTGAGGGTCAGGTCGTCCTGCGGGCCGTCCCACATCAGCTTTGTGAGGTTCTGGCCGAGCGCCTCATTGACTTCGTCGAAGACCTCACGGGCACTGGCAAACGCCTCGGCCAGTTCGCGGCCCATGCCGACCGTCTGGGATCCCTGCCCTGGAAAGATGAAAGCCCGCGTCATCGACACTCCCCGATCCTGCCACCCGGCCTTGTTATCTGGCTGTTTTCCGGGCGTTTTTTCGCATCCGGCGGGCGCCGGACCGAAGCGCCAAGAGATACCGGCTGGCGAGCGTGAGTCAAGCTGCCCCGACGACCATTTGATCCTTGCCTCGCCTTGGCTTTTCCGTATATTGCGCGGCTTCTGAAGGCCTTGGCTGGAGGCTGAACGGAACACCGCGCCCGATGCGCGGCAGGACTTCGAAGTCCGGGTTCCGGTGTCTCCGCTTCTTTGGTGGTCCTTTCGAGCCTTTCCAGGGGGCTCAAAGGG
>PHEO01000196.1 GCA_002841195.1 Alphaproteobacteria bacterium HGW-Alphaproteobacteria-11 | reverse complement strand
GCCATCCTCGTGCCGAAAATCAATTCCGCCGCCGATGTCGAGCGCGCGGAAGAGGCGCTGTCGGATGCCGGCGCCCGGCCCGGCCTGCAACTCTGGTGCATGATCGAGACGCCGCTGGCGCTGCTCAACATTCAGGCGATCGCCGCCAAGCGGCGCGAACCGGCGTCGCGCATGTCGGTCTGGGTGATGGGCACCAACGACATCGCCAAGGAACTGCGCGCCGCGCATACGCCGGACCGGACGCCGATGCTCGCCTCGCTCGGCCTCGCTCTGCTTGCCGCGCGCGCCTATGGCCTCGTCATTCTCGACGGCGTCTATAACGACATCAAGAACGAGGCGGGTTTCGCCGCCATTTGCGAGCAGGGCCGCGACATGGGCTTCGACGGCAAGACGCTGATCCATCCCTCGCAGCTCGATCCCTGCAATCGCATCTTCTCGCCCGATGCCGAGACGGTGGCGCAGGCGCGCGCCACCATTGCCGCGTTCAAGCTGCCGGAAAACAAGGGCAAGGGCGTCCTCAAGGTCGAGGGCCGCATGGTCGAAATCCTGCATGCCGAAATCGCCGTGCGCATCGTCGCCATCGCCGATGCGATCGCCGAGCTTGAAGCCGTGGCGGAGTGAACGCGATGTCGAAGACCAATCCGGGAAATTTCTTCGAGGACTTCAAGGTCGGGCAGGTGTTGCATCACGCGACGCCGCGCACGGTGAGCGAGGGCGACACGGCGCTCTACCAGGCGCTGTTCGGCTCGCGCTTCTCTCTGCAATCCTCGGCGGAAGTCGCGCGGCATGCCGGGTACGCCACCGCGCCCGCCGACGACCTCCTCGCCTTCCACATCGTCTTCGGCAAGACGGTGCCCGACATTTCGCTCAACGCGGTCGCCAATCTCGGCTATGCCGATTGCAAGTTTCTGAAACCCGTCTTTCCGGGCGACACGCTTTCGACTGAATCGAAAGTCATTGGCCGCAAGGAAAACTCCAACGGCGAAACCGGAACCGTTTACGTGCGCTCGACGGGCCGCAACCAGCGTGGCGAAACCGTCATCGATTATGTGCGCTGGGTGATGGTCCGCAAGCGCGACAAGGCGCACCCCGCGCCGGAAGCCGATGTGCCGCATCTGCCCGACATCGTCGAACCGGCGCATCTCGCCGTGCCCGCCGGCACGAACTTCAAGGGCTTCGACACGGTTGCTTCCGGTTCGCCCCATCTCTGGGACGACTACGCGGTCGGCGAAAAGATCGACCATGTCGACGGCGTCACCGTCGAGGAGGCCGAGCACATGATGGCGACGCGGCTCTACCAGAACACCGCCAAGGTGCATTTCAATCAGTTCACGGAAGGCAAGGGCCGCTTCGGCCGCCGGTTGATCTATGGCGGCCATGTGATTTCGCTCGCCCGCGCTCTCTCTTTCAACGGGCTCGGCAATGCGCTCCTCGTCGCCGCGATCAATGCCGGGCGCCATGTCGCACCGCTTTTTGCCGGCGACACGGTTTTTGCCTGGTCGGAAGTGCTGGCGAAGTCGGCTCTGCCCAAGCGCGAGGACATCGCCGCGCTGCGGCTGCGCACCGTCGCGACCAAGGATCGCCCTTGCGCCGATTTTCCGGGCGCCAGGGACAAGGGCTATGAAGACGGCGTCATCCTTGATCTCGACTACTGGGTGCTGATGCCGCGGCGCTGAGCTGAGCCCGGTTTCCGTTGCGAATGCTTCGCGATTGGGCGCAATGACCTTTGCGCAAGCGGGACGTTGCGGCGGTTTTCGGCATTTGCCTTGAGCCGTCCGGCGCGATAAACAACAGACTCAATGGGGCTTCCCCCGCCCGCCCGGCCCATGTTCCTTGGGAAAATTCGAATGGCTGACCCGCGACAGGCCGCAAGGCCGCTTTCCCCGCATCTGCAGATTTATCGTCTGACCGTCACCATGGTCATGTCGATCGTCCACCGCATCACCGGTGCGGGGCTTTATGCCGGCACGCTGCTGCTGGCCTGGTGGCTCATCGCGCTGGCTTCGGGGCCGGACGCCTATGCGGTTTTCGAAGGTTTCATCGGCTCGTGGTTCGGCCGCCTCGTGCTCTTCGGCTACACATGGGCGCTGATCCACCACATGCTGGGCGGCATCCGCCACTTCATCTGGGATTTCGGCAAGGGCTTCGAGCTGCGCACCGCCGACCTCATGGCCTGGGGCACGGTCATCGGCTCGGTCGTGCTGACGGTGCTGGTCTGGATCGCAGGCTACAGCATGATGGGGGCGCTCTGATGGCCGACATGCGCACACCATTGAGCCGCGTCATCGGCCTCGGCTCGGCCAAATCCGGCGCCCATCATTTCTGGCTGCAGCGCGTGACGGCGGCGGCCAATGTGCCGCTGGCGCTCTTTCTCATCGCCTCGCTGGTCGCGCTGTCGGGCGCCGACTACGCCACCGTGCGCGGCTATCTCGGTCATCCGCTGGCCGTCATCGCGCTTCTGGCGCTGATCCTTTCCGGCGTCTGGCACATGCGTCTCGGCATGCAGGTCATCATCGAGGATTATGTGATCGCCGAGGGCCCGAAAATGCTGTCGCTGATCCTCAACATCTTCTTTTCGGCCGCCATCGGCATCGCCTGCATCTACGCGGCGCTGAAAATCGGCTTCGGTTCCTGATCTCCTGAAAGCGTCGAAAGTATTTTCCATGACGACCGCTTACGAATTTCACGATCACACATTCGACGTCGTCGTTGTCGGCGCCGGCGGCGCGGGGTTGCGCGCCACGCTCGGTTGCGTCGAAAAGGGCTTGCGCACCGCCAACATCACCAAGGTCTTCCCAACGCGCAGCCACACGGTCGCGGCGCAGGGCGGCATCTCGGCCTCGCTCGGCAATATGGGCCCGGACGACTGGCGCTGGCACATGTACGACACGGTCAAGGGGTCGGACTGGCTCGGCGACCAGGACGCGATCGAATATCTCTGCCGCCAGGCGCCCGAAGCCGTTTACGAGCTTGAGCATTTCGGCGTGCCGTTTTCCCGCACCGAAGAAGGCAAGATCTACCAGCGTCCCTTTGGCGGCATGACGACGAATTTCGGCGAAGGCATCGCCCAGCGCACTTGCGCGGCCGCCGACCGCACCGGCCATGCGATGCTGCACACGCTGTATGGCCAGTCGGTGCGTCACAAGGCGCAGTTCTATATCGAGTATTTCGCCATCGACCTGATCATGGATGCCGACGGCCAATGCCGCGGCGTCGTCGCGCTCGACATGGCGACCGGCGAAGTGCACCGCTTCCGCGCCTCGCTGGTCATTCTCGCGACCGGCGGCTACGGCCGCGCTTACTTCTCGGCGACTTCCGCCCACACCTGCACCGGCGACGGCAATGCGATGGTTCTGCGCGCCGGCCTGCCGCTGCAGGACATGGAATTCGTGCAGTTCCATCCGACCGGCATTTACGGCGCCGGCTGCCTCATCACCGAAGGCGCGCGCGGCGAGGGCGGCTACCTGACGAACTCCGAAGGTGAGCGCTTCATGGAGCGTTATGCGCCGTCGGCGAAAGACCTTGCCTCGCGCGATGTCGTCTCGCGTTCGATGACGGTCGAGATCCGCGAAGGCCGCGGCGTCGGCCCGGCCAAGGATCACATCTTCCTGCATCTCGACCATCTCGATCCGGCGATCCTGGCCGAGCGCCTGCCGGGCATTTCGGAATCGGCGCATATCTTCGCCGGCGTCGACGTCACGAAGGAGCCGATCCCGGTGCTGCCGACCGTGCATTACAACATGGGCGGCATCCCGACCAATTTCCACGGCGAGGTGCTGACGCTGAAAAACGGCAACCCGGATACGGTCGTGCCGGGCCTGATGGCGATCGGCGAGGCGGCCTGCGTTTCCGTCCACGGCGCCAATCGCCTCGGCTCCAATTCGCTGATCGACCTCGTGGTCTTCGGCCGCGCCGCCGGGCTTCGTGCCGCCGAACTGGTCCAGCCGGGCGCCCGCCAGCCCGAGCTTGCGAAAGGCGCCGGCGACAATGCGCTCGCCCGTCTCGACCGTTTCCGCAATGCCAGCGGTTCGACGCCGACCGCCGAACTGCGTCTCACCATGCAGCGCGCCATGCAGGAAGATGTCGCTGTTTTCCGCACCGGCGAAACCTTGCGCTCGGGCCAGAAGCGCGTCGCCGACGTGCACGCCGCGATGCCGGACCTCAAGGTCAGTGACCGCTCGCTGATCTGGAATTCCGATCTCATCGAGACGCTCGAATTCGACAATCTCATCGTGCAGGCGATCGCCACCGTCGAAGGCGCGGTCAACCGCCAGGAAAGCCGCGGCGCGCACGCCCGCGAGGATTTCCCGGAGCGTGACGACGAGACCTGGATGAAGCACACGCTTTGCTGGGTGGACACAAACGGCAAGCCCGCCATCGACTACCGCCCGGTGCATGCCTACACGCTTTCAACCGACATCGAATACATCAAGCCGAAGGCGCGCGTTTACTGAAGGGCGTCACAGGGTCAGGTCATGGTTCAGCTCACACTGCCGAAAAATTCCACGGTCCATGAAGGCGAGACCTTCAAGGCCTCAACCGACGCCAAGAACGTCAAGCGCTTCCGCGTCTATCGCTGGTCGCCGGACGACACGGCCAATCCGCGCATCGACACCTATGAAGTCGATCTCGACAGCTGCGGGCCGATGGTTCTCGACGCGCTGATCAAGATCAAGAACGAGACCGACCAGACGCTGACCTTCCGCCGCTCCTGCCGCGAGGGCATTTGCGGTTCCTGTGCCATGAACATCGACGGCGAAAACACGCTGGCCTGCACCAAGGGCATCGGCGAGGTGAAGGGCGACGTCAAGATCTATCCCTTGCCGCACATGCCGGTGATCAAGGACCTCGTCCCCGACCTCACGAACTTCTACGCGCAGCACGCCTTCATCGAGCCCTGGCTGCAGACGAAATCGGCCGAGCCCGAAAAGGAATGGCGCCAGAGCCATGCCGACCGCGAAAAGCTCGACGGGCTTTACGAATGCATTCTCTGCGCCTGCTGCTCGACCTCATGCCCGTCCTACTGGTGGAACGGCGACCGCTATCTCGGCCCCGCCGCGCTCCTGCAGGCCTATCGCTGGCTGATCGACAGCCGCGACGAAGCGACCGGCGAACGTCTCGACGATCTCGAAGACCCGTTCCGGCTTTACCGCTGCCACACGATCATGAATTGCGCCAAGGCCTGCCCCAAAGGCCTCAACCCCGCCAAAGCCATCGCCGAGATCAAGAAGATGATGGTCGAGCGGCAGAGCTGAAGCGTCACGCACTTTCATCCGGCGCACCCCCTCACCCTTCCGCCGTCTGACGACGGCTCCCTCCCTCTCCCCGAGGGGAGAGGGAAAGAGCGGTCGACACTTCAATCCCTCTCCCCATCGGGGAGAGGGAAGGGGCCCATCTGCGCTTGCGCAGATGGGAAGGGTGAGGGGGCTGCCTCTCGTTTGCCGTTGCGCCAACCACACCCACAGGTGTCACCCCGGCGAAAGCCGGGGTGTGGATTCACATTTGAAGTGCAACAGTTGGATTGAGAAGATTTCGGCTGGGGTGCGGAAGTCAAGGCACTTTCGC
>PHEO01000195.1 GCA_002841195.1 Alphaproteobacteria bacterium HGW-Alphaproteobacteria-11 | reverse complement strand
CCCTTGCCGTCGAGAACCAGGCGGCCATAGGGCGCCGGATTTCCAGCTTCGAAACCGAGGACGACGACGGGCGTATCGGTCGTGCATGCGTCGATCATGCCGGAGAGCGTCTCGCTACGCACCAGCGGCGTATCTCCGAAGACAACAAGCGCGACACCTTCGCCGCCGCCGGCTGCCGATTCCGCGACGCGCACGGCGTCGCCCGTGCCGCGCGGGCTCGGCTGCACGACGGTCGAAACGCCGGGCAGCAGCGATCGTGCATAAGAAGCGACTTCGTCCATGGCTGGAGCAAGCACCAGCACCGGGCGCGCATCGCCCGCGCGCTCGACGGCCGCCAGCACGTGACCGAGCATCGGCCGCCCGGCGATCGGATGCAGCACTTTCGGCAAGCGCGACTTCATGCGCGTGCCCTTGCCCGCGGCAAGAATGATGGTGCTGACGCTGCCTCTCGTCATGATTGCCGGCTATCTCCGTTTTGGGCTCGGCCGAAACTGGCACATCGCCTGAATTTCCGGGAAATAAATTTATATTTCACTATGTTGCCCCATCCGCTCCGACCCGGGGACAAGTCGACTTTCAGCGCCTGTTCCGTTCGGCTAGCCGTCGCTCCCACGCCAGCGCATGGCCGACGATCGTGTCGAGATCGTCATGGACCGGAATCCACCCGAGCGTCTGCTTTATTTTGGTCGGGTCGGCGACGATCGAGGCCGGATCGCCCGCGCGGCGCGGTGCGCGACGAACCTCGAAATCATGCCCCGCCGAACGCTCGACGGCGCGCAGAACCTCATGCACCGAGAAGCCATGCCCGTAGCCGCAATTGGCAACCAGATTTTTGCCGCCGCTGCGCAAATGGTTAAGGGCAGCCGTGTGCGCGGCGGCGAGATCGCTGACGTGAATGTAGTCGCGGACGCAGGTGCCGTCCGCCGTTGGATAGTCCTCGCCGAAAACCTCGATATAGGGACGCTGGCCGAGTGCCGTCTGACACGCGACCTTGATGAGATGTGTCGCGTTGGCGGTCGACTGTCCCACCCGGCCTTCAGGGTCGGCACCCGCAACGTTGAAGTAGCGGAGCGCCGCATAGGTCATCTCATGGGCGTCCGCCACGTCGCGCAGCATCCATTCCGTCATCAGCTTGGAGCGGCCATAGGGCGACATCGGCGCCAGCGGATCGCCCTCATCGACCGGCGAACGCTCCGGCATGCCATAGACCGCGGCGGTCGACGAGAAAATGAAATGCCTGACGCCGCCTTTGACGCATCGCTCGATCAGCGTGCGGGATCTGGCCGTATTGTTGTGATAGTACTTCAGCGGATCGGTCACCGACTCCGGAACGATGATCGAGCCCGCGAAATGAATTACGGCTTCGACCTTGCGCTCCGCAATGATCCGGTCGACCAGCGCTTCGTCGGCAATGTCGCCGACATAAAGCGCCTCGGGCGCATGCACGGCCCAGTCGAAGCCGGTCGACAGGTTGTCGATCACGACGACGTCTTCGCCGGCGTTCATAAGGTCGATGACGGCATGGCTACCGATATAGCCGGCGCCACCGGTCACGAGAATGCTCATTCAGGGCCTGTTCGAATCTGGAAACCCGCAGAGCCTTTATACCTTGAACTTCGTCTCCACATAGTTGACGAGCCGCTCGACGCATTCGTCGAGCTGGACCTCGGCCGTGTCGATGACGAGCTCGGGATTGTCCGGCTCCTCGTAGGGCGCCGAAATGCCTGTGAAATCCTTAATTTCACCGGCGCGGGCCTTTTTATAGAGGCCTTTCGGGTCGCGCGCCTCGCAGGTCGCCACGTCGGCCTTGACGTGGATTTCGTGAAAATTTCCACCCCCCGCCTCGCGCGCGCGATCGCGGTCCGACCGGTAGGGCGAGATGAACGAGGTAATCGCAATCATGCCGGCGCGACCGAAAAGGGCCGCCACTTCGCCGACGCGCCGGATGTTTTCGGCGCGATCCTCGGGCGAAAAACTCAGATTGGCGTTGAGGCCATGGCGAACGTTATCCCCGTCCAGCACGTAGACGTTATACCCCTTCTCGAAGAGTTTCTTTTCCAGCGCCACGGCAAGTGTCGACTTGCCGGCGCCCGAAAGGCCGGTGAACCAGAGCACACCGCCTTTGTGGCCGTTGCGGAAGGCGCGGGCCGTCTCGTCGATACCGTGTACGACGCGGGTGATATTGGTCGACCGGGAAGTAATGAGGTCGCGCTGGTCGGCATAGCCTTCCATCGAAATGATACCGCCGCCGGCGATGTCGTATTTGTCGATCAGCACAAAGCGGCCGCTTTTGGGCGCCGAGATGAATTCGTCCAGTGCCAGCATCCGCCGCGCACGCAGCACGATTTCGGCGACCTGGTTGCGTTCGACCTGATGCGACGACGTGTTCGACAGATCGCTGGTGTCGATGATGCTCTCGATCGACTGTACCGTGACCGGCGCTTCCAGCGTACCGAGCTTGATGCGGTAGCTCTTGCCCTTCACCATCGGCTCGTGACCGAGCCAGAAAATCCGCGCGCGGAACACATCTGTTTCGATCGGCGCATGCTCGGCGTGACTCACCAATTCGCCGCGTTCGACGAAAATCTGTTCATCGAGCGTAATACCGATGGATTCACCGGCCGAGGCCTCCATCGGCGGCTTCTTGCCGGGAACGGTCGACCAGTACTCAATGCTCTGCACGCGCGCCGATTTGTTCGACGGCGAAAAGAGAAGCGTGTCGCCGACCTTCAGGCTGCCTTCTTCGATGCGGCCGGCAATGATGCGCCGGTGATCGAATTTGTAGACATCCTGAACCGGAAAGCGCAGCGGCCGGTCGACGGGCGCCGCCGTCGGCATGAAGCTGTCGAGCGCCTTGACGACGGTCGGCCCTTTGTACCAGGACATCGCGTTCGTCTGGTTGACGATGTTGTCGCCTTGCCGCGCCGAAACGGGAATGACGAATGTCGGCGTGACGCCGATCGAGGTCAGGTAATCGCGATATTCCTGCTCGATCAGGTCGAACTGGTCCTTCTCGTAGTTGATAAGGTCCATCTTGTTGACGGCCACGGCGACCTGACGAATGCCGAGCAGATGCAGCAAATAGCCGTGGCGGCGGGACTGTTCGCGCACGCCTTCGGCCGCGTCGATGATCAGCAGCGCCGCATCGGATTGCGCTGCGCCGGTGATCATGTTCTTCAGGAATTCCTTGTGCCCGGGCGCGTCGATAATGGTGTAATCGCGGGCATCGGTCTTGAACCAGATCTGGCTGGTATCGATGGTGATGCCCTGGTCGCGCTCGGCCTGCAGCGCGTCCATCAGGAATGCCCATTCGAAGGGAACGCCACGGCGTTCGCACATGGCCTTTATGGATTCGTACTTGCCGTCGGGCAGCGAACCGGTGTCATGGAACATCCGTCCAACCAGTGTCGACTTGCCGTGATCGACATGGCCGACAATGACGATGCGCAACAGGTCGCGCGTGGAAGCGGGATTGGAGTTCACGGCGGCCAGTCTCACCTTGGCTTCTGATGCTTCGGACATGTTCGAAATTCCTTACAGATAGCCGTCGGCGCGAAGACGCTCGAATGCGTCTTCCGACTCGTGATCCATGGCGCGGCCCGACCGTTCCGAAATCTTTGTGGTCCGCAATTCCTCGATGATTTCCTCGATGGTCGACGCGGTGCTGGCGACCGGCGAGGTGATATCCTTGTCGCCGAGCGACCGATAGCGCTTGCCGTCCTTGGCGAAATAGAGCGGGATCGTCGGAATTTGCTCGCGCAGCGTGTAGAGCCAGATGTCGACTTCGGTCCAGTGCAGCAGCGGATGTATGCGGATATGCGTGCCCGGCGGGAAGTCGGTCTTGAACTGGTCCCAGAATTCCGGCGGCTGATCCTTGAAATCCCACTGGCCGGTCTGGCCGCGCGGACTGAAAACGCGTTCCTTCGCGCGCGTCGCCTCCTCGTCGCGGCGGATGCCGGCGAAGAGTGCATTGAAGCCGTGCTTCTTGATCGCGAGCTTCAGGCCCTCGGTCTTGCGGGCCGCCGAACGCGCCGCCGGCGGCAACGTTTCATCGGTCATCTCGAGCGGCGGGCACTCTTCGCGAATGAAATTGAGGCCCCACTCCGCCGCGTAACGATCACGGAAATCATACATCTCGGGGAACTTCTTTCCGGTGTCAACATGCATCACCGGAAACGGCACGTGACCGAAAAAAGCCTTGCGCGCCAGCCAGATCATCACGTTGGAGTCCTTGCCCAACGACCACAGCATCGCGATGTTCTCGATCCTGTTGAACGCTTCGCGGAAGATGAAAATGCTCTGGCTTTCGAGCTGATCGAGGCGATCCATGACGGCCTTCCTGCGCAGGCTCCGCCCGCGGCACACGATAATACACTAGAAAATGGGGTATATATTTCAAACCCCGCTTGTGTCTGTGATTTAGTGCGATCAGCCGCTCATTGCAAGCGCCAAAAACGCCGCAGACAGCGCCATTTACGCCGAGCGCGAGCGGACGCGGCGCTGCGGCACAAGGGCGTTGGAAGGACAACGCGCGGCCGGGACCGACTTCGCGGCTGTACGCTTTAGAGGCCGTGGGCGATCGACCGAAGGGCTGAGGCGGCCGTTTTTCGCGCTATTTCCCTCGAGTTTTCGCATCAAGGCGTCGATGCGGGCGTTCATTTCGCGGGCGCTGCGCTCGTTGCGTTCGGCCCTGAGCGCCAGCAGGCTGCGCACATGAAGCGTTGTCAGGATCACCAGCAAAAGCAGCAGGCCGCCTATCGAAATCTGGCTTTCCACCGACAAATTTTCCAACATTTCGACGTACGACATCTTATTCCCCATCGACTGAATCTGGCCCAAAGTCTATGCAGAATCCGGGCCTTTGCCTATGCTGCGGCATTTGGAGGGAATGAGAGCGCCAGCATGCAGGAGGCTGCATAATTGGCGGGCAGCCTGCCTCATCCGGCGTCACGGAAATGCGTAACCGCTTGACGCAACGGCATCTTTCGTCGGCGGCGATGCTTGTGTATGAAGACCGCGGACGCAAGCGGAGGGACGCCGGACGCATGGACACGATCGACAGCCTGATTAAAGGATACAGAGCTTTCCGAAGCGGCGCCTACAAGCAGAATGAGGCGAAATATCAAGCACTTGCGGCACGACGCCAACGCCCCAAGGCGATGATTATTGCCTGTTGCGACAGCCGCGCCGACCCCGCGATGATCTTTTCATCCGACCCGGGAGAGCTTTTCGTGGTCCGCAACGTCGCCAACCTGGTACCGCCCTACCAGCCCGACAGCCACTATCACGGCACCAGCGCGGCACTGGAATTTGGCATCAAAGGCCTTGAAATCGCTGATATAATCGTGATGGGCCATGTGAGCTGCGGCGGCATCGAGGCGCTCTACGACGCCGGCTGCGGCCACCCGCCGGCGGGAGACTTCATTTCGAACTGGATGTCGCTGGCAACCGGTGTCGAAACATCGGTCCGCGACAAGCATCCCGACCTCGACAAACCGGCCCTGTTGCGCCTGATGGAACAACGCGCCGTCGTGCAATCCCTTGAAATGCTTCGGACTTTTCCCTTCGTCGCCGAAGGCGAAAAGGCCGGAACGCTGCGCCTTCACGGCTGGTTCTACGGCATCGGCAGCGGCAAGC
>PHEO01000396.1 GCA_002841195.1 Alphaproteobacteria bacterium HGW-Alphaproteobacteria-11 | reverse complement strand
CGTTGCCGGGCTCGGGCAGCGGATTGCGACCGTGATCCGGCATCTCGTGGCGGCGGCGCCGGGGGTGCGCGTTGCCGGGTATTGCGATCCGGCGCCGGTGGGGCTTCGCGCGCTCGAAAAGCGCGGCATTGCGGCGGGTGAAAGTTTTGCCGATGTCGAGGCGATGCTGACGGCAACGAAGCCCGACCTGTTGATGGTCGGTTCGCCCAATCATCTGCATCTCGATCACATCAAGGCGGGGCTTGCGGCGGGCGTGCGCGTCTTTTCGGAGAAGCCGGTGGTGCGCACCGAAGATGAAACCTGGGAACTGGCGCGGCTCTTGCGCCAGCATGGCGAAGCGTCGGTGATCGTCGGGCTGGTGCTGCGTTCCTCGCCGCTGGTTGCCGCCGTGCGCAGGCGGCTCGCGCATGAGAGTTTCGGACGGCTTGTCAGTTTCGAGGGCAACGAGCATCTGCATCCCGAACATGGCGCCTTCCTGATGCGCGACTGGCGGCGGCACGCGGCTCATGGCGGTTCGTTCCTGCTCGACAAATGCTGTCACGATTTCGATCTCTACCGGCTTTTTGCCGGCGCGCTGCCGGCGCGCGTCGCGAGCTTTGGCGGGCGGACGATCTTCACGCCCGAGAATGCGGCGCTCGCCGAAGCGCGCTACCCGGCCGGCGATCCGGCCTATTCGGTGTGGCGGGCGGGCTGGAACGGCGGCAACGACGTTTTCTCGTCCGATGCCGATGTCGCCGACAACCAGGTGGCGCTGGTCGAATATCAAAACGGGGTCAGGCTTGCCTTTCACGCCAACACGCATGCCGGGCTGATGCAGCGGCGCTGGTATTTCGCCGGGACGGGCGGCGCGATGGAGGCCGATCTCGTGACCAACCGGCTCTCTTTCCGCGACGCGCTGGGGCTTGACGATCCGCAGACGGAGGATATGGGGCTCGGACGGCGCGCGCATTACGGCTCCGACCCCGCGATGGGCCGCGACCTCGCCGCGCATCTGCTGGAAGGTGCACCCTTCCCGGTGCAGGTTCACGACGCGATGGTGGCGGGGCTGACCG
>PHEO01000194.1 GCA_002841195.1 Alphaproteobacteria bacterium HGW-Alphaproteobacteria-11 | reverse complement strand
GTGCTGCGCGAAGCCTTCGCGCCGTCGGACATCCGCGTCGGCGAACACCTGCGCGGCGAGGATATGGTCTGATGAACGGAAAGCCGGATGGGCGCTGGGTGACCGAAACCCTTTATGAGGGGGACGGATTCACCTGCGCCTTTCGCGCCGACAAGGTGCTCTACGAGGAAAACACCGCCGAGCAGCATCTGGTGATTTTCGAAAACCGGCTGTTCGGCCGCATGATGGCGCTTGACGGTATCACGCAGGTGACAGAACGCGACGAGTTCATCTATCACGAGATGATGACCCATGTGCCGATCCTGGCGCATGGCACGGTGCGCCGCGTGCTGATTATCGGCGGCGGCGACGGCGGCATCCTGCGCGAGGTTGCGCGCCACAAGGGTGTCGAGAAAATCACCATGGTCGAGATCGACCCGGCCGTGACCGAATTCGCCAAACTGCATCTACCGCAAGTCTCGGCCGGCGCCTTCGACGATCCGCGTCTCGATCTCGTCTTCGCCGACGGCGCGAAATTCGTCGAGGAGACGGGTGAGAGCTACGATGTCGTCATCGTCGATTCGACCGATCCCATCGGCCCCGGCGAAGTGCTGTTCCGCGAGGAATTCTACCGCGCGGCAAAGGCGCGCCTCGCGCCGGGCGGCGTCATCGTCACGCAGAACGGCGTCCCCTTCATGCAAGGCGCCGAGCTCGCAAGCACCATCGGAAAATTTCGGCGTCTCTTCCGCGTCGCCACCTGCTACATGGCGACGATCCCGACCTATGTCGGCGGACCGATGGCGATGGGCTGGGGCACCGACGACGAGAGCCTGACATCCGTTGCGTCCGAGCTCCTCGAGAAACGTTTTGCCGAGCTGGATTTCCCGGCGCGTTACTACACGCCGGACGTGCACAAGGCCGCCTTTGCGCTGCCGCGTTATGTGCTCGATCTGGTCGAGAACGCCTGAGCCCGATTCATCTTTTGGCAAGAACTTGCGGCGAGCATGGGCCATGCGGTGGCGATGCTGGCGCATGGCTTGTGTGTGATTTTCGTTTGCGCGAATCGGCAAGCCATGATTCGATTCACTTCAATTCCCGCCGTCTGTCCGGGTGGTGTCCCGGTCGGCCCAGAAAGGGAGTACGGGCAGGATGACCCAGGTTTGGGATGGAGACGATCTGACCGGCTATGACCGGTCGCAGGTAAGACCCGTTGCGCCGCGTGCGGACGATGCCGAAGCGCCGCGTACATCCGATTTCGTGATCGTCGGCGCCGGTCTTGTCGCTTCGGTTTCGATTTCGGCGCTCGGCCTCTGGAAGCTGGTCGAACTGGTCATCGTCTGACGCCTCAAAGCGAAGCGTAGCTCGCCGCGATCAGCGCATTGGCGCGTGCGTCGCCCGCGAGATCCGGCCCCATCTGGTTCATCACATAGGCAATGGCAAGGCCGGTTTTCGGATCGGCCATTCCGAACGAGCCTCCCCATCCTGAATGACCGAAGGCTTCGTCGTTGGGACCGTAAAGCCCGCCGACATTGAGAATGAAGCCCGCTCCCCAACGCGCCGGCATGCCCAGCACCTCGTCCGGCCCCTCGATCTGCAGCTCCGTCATGGCGCGGATCGTCTCCGGTTTCACCAGCACCTTGCCGTCGATCCGCCCGTCGCCCGCCAGCGCCCCATAGACGCGCGCAATGGCCGCGGCCGTGCCTTGTCCGTTGGCGGACGACAATTCGGCGCCGCGCCAGAAGCGTTCGTTGGGAATGCGTGCATCGGGCGCCGGATTGCCGAGCGCCGCGACCTGCGAAACGTTGAGCGTTTCGGGCCGCGGCAGGCTCGAAGTCGCCGACGGGATCATCTCGGCGACGCGGAAGTCCTCCGAGGCCGGAAGGCCGATGTGAAAATCGACCTTGTGCGGCTCCGCCACATTCTCGCGGAACCAGGTGCCGATGCTGTTGCCGGTGACGCGCGCGACAAGCTCGCCCGCGAGAATCCCGACGGTGAGCGCGTGATAGCCCGACCGCGAACCCGGCGCCCAGATCGGCGTCTGCGCCGCAAGACGCTCAGCCATCAGCGCGTGGTCGCACATTTCCACGACGGTCGTCGGCGTCGTCGGACCGCAAAGCCCGGCCTGGTGCGACAGCATCTGGCCGATGGTGATGTCGCCTTTGCCCTCCGCCGCAAATTCCGGCCAGTGCTTCGACACCTTGTCCGAATAGGCGATGAGGCCGCGCTCGACCAGCATGCCGCAGACAAGCGACCCCATGCCTTTGGTTGTCGACCAGACATTGGCAAGCGTGTCGCGCGTCCAGGGCCGTGTGCGCGCCCGGTCGGCCGAGCCGCCCCACAGATCGACCACCACCTCGCCGTCGCGCACAATGGCGACCGACGCACCGACTTCGCCGGCGCCGGCAAAATGCGCGGCGAACGTATCGCGCACCGGCTCGAAGCCTTTGGTGCAGGTGCCGTGAATTTCGACGGCGGTTGTCGCGTCCGACATGTGGTGCCCCCCAGGGAATGTCGCCCGGCGCGGCGGCGGATGGAGATGTTCCGTCCGCGGACCGGCCTCAGCTCAATTTTGTTTCGGCGAGGATGATACCGTCGGCATCGGCGTAAAGCCAATGGCCGGGCCGGATCGTCAGGCCCGCGAAACCGACCTCCACGTCCTTCTCGCCCTTTCCCTCGCGCGCGCTGCGTTTCGGGTGCGCGGCCAGCGCCTTGACACCGATGGCGCAGGCCCTCAGCTCCATTGTGTCGCGCACGCAGCCGTGAACGACGACGCCGGCCCAGCCGTTTTCCTCCGCGAGCTTGCCGAGATTGCCGCCGAACAACGCGCACTCCATCCGCCCGCCATTGTCGACGACAAGCACGCGGCCCTCGCCCTTGCCCTCGACGGCCGTCCGCACCAGCGCATTGTCGTCGCGCACACGGAGCGTCGTGACCGGCCCGGAAAAGGCAATGCGTCCGCCATAATCGCGAAAGACCGGCGCCGCATGCTGCACAAGCGCACCATGCGCGTCGGAAAGGTCGGTGGTGGCGGGTGAAGCTTCTGTTGTCATGGACGGTGGTTCCCTTGCGGCAATGTCGGCAAATCTTATAGCGGGGGCGGGCCGCCGCGCGCCAATGCTTTGTCGCCCTTCCTTCGGGCGGTTCCGTGCGCCGTCAAAACCCGCTAGGCTTGCCCCATAAGGACATCGAGGCGCCGGATAGCGGAGGTTTGGGAGAGCCGCCGCCGAACCGGCAGGGAGGGAAACATGGCCTTGGCTCAGGCGAAAACATCCGCCGGCCCCAGCGTCGCCATTCTCGGCGCGGGCGTCGCGGGCATCTGCACGGCGATCAAACTGAAGCAGGCGGGCTTCACCGATTTCACGATCTACGAGAAAGCGTCGGAAATCGGCGGCACCTGGCGCGACAACACCTATCCGGGTTGTTCCTGCGACGTGCCGCTGCACATGTATCAATACTCCTTCGAAATGCGGCCAACCTGGACGAAGAAATATGTCTTCGCCGCCGACATCAAGGACTACCTCGAATCCGTCGTCGACAAATACGGGCTGCGCGGCCACATCCGCTTCAATACCGAAATCGACGATGCGCGTTTCGACGAACAGACGGGCATGTGGACGCTGAAATCCGGCGACCGCAGTTTCACCGCAAATGTCGTGGCGGCCGGCACCGGCCAGTTGCACCGCCCGGTCTGGCCCGACATCAAGGGCCGCGACAGTTTCGCCGGCGACGCCTGGCATTCGGCGCAGTGGAACCACGGTGTCGACCTGAAGGGAAAACGCATCGCCGTGATCGGCAATGGCGCGTCGGCCATCCAGTTCGTGCCCGAGATCGCGAAGGAAGCGGGCAGCGTCACGATTTTCCAGCGCTCGGCAAGCTGGGTCCTGCCGCGCCCGCAGCGCGAATTCCACGGTTGGGAAAAGGCGCTCTATCGCGCGCTGCCCTGGACGATGAAAATTCAGCGCTGGAAGATCTACTGGTTCGGCGAGTTGCTGTTCCGCTCGTTCCATACGTCCGGCGACAAGCTGAAGCAGATGGGCATCGACGAGATGAACCTCTATCTCTCCGATCCCGAAAAGAAGCGGAAACTGACGCCGGATTACGAACCCGGCTGCAAGCGCGTGTTGTTTGCCAATGACTGGTGGCCGACAATGGGCATGGATCATGTCGATGTCGTCACCGAAGGCATCGACGAAATCCTGCCGTCGGGCATCCGCACGAAGGATGGCCGCACGCGCGACTTCGACATCGTGATCTACAGCACCGGCTTCGACACGACGCATTTCCTCGGGCCGATGTCGATGAAGGGCCTTGCCGGGCGCGACCTGAAAGATGCATGGAAAACCGGCGCCGAAGCCCATCACGGCATGACGGTGGCGGGTTTCCCGAATTTTTTCATGCTCTACGGGCCGAACACCAATCTCGGTCACAACTCGATCATCTTCATGATCGAGTGCCAGGCGAACTACATCACCCAATGCGTGAAGAAGCTCCGCAACGACGACCTGCTCTATCTCGACGTGAAGCCGGAAGTGCAGCGCGCCTCCAACGAGGGCGTGCAGGCCGACAATGCGAACTCGGTTTTCGCGAGCGGCTGCACGAGTTGGTACAAGACGGCGTCCGGCAAGGTAACCAACAACTGGGCCAACTACACCTTCAAATACTGGTGGCGCGTGCGGCGGCCGAACTTCGCCGAGTTCAACATCCGTACACGGACGACAAGTGCGCAAGGCGCCGCCGACGGTATCGGAACGCCGGTCGCGGCTGCCGAATAGGGGCGGGCGAAACGGCGCGGCGTCAGGCGTCGCCCGCGGCCGCGCGCATCGCGGCTGCCGTGAAGGCATCGCCGGGGAAGAAGGATTCGATCACCAGTTCCGAAAAGGAAATATCGACCGCCGTGCCGAAAACGGTGGTGGCGGTGAAGAAGGTCAGCGTGCCGGCGTCGGTGCGGATTTTAACCGGCGCGATCAGCCCGCCATATTCGGCGGCGATGTCTTCCGCCGTGCCGCCGGGCATCGCCTTCAGCTCTTCGAGCATCGCCGCGATCCCTTCATCGGCCGTCTGCGCCACCTGCCGCTCGAGCCGCATGAAGATGTGGCTGCGCCAGCCGGCGAGATTTTCGATGCGGGGCGCAAGCCCGCGCGGATCGAGGCTCAGGCGCAGCACATTGACCGGCGCTTCGAGCAGGGCGGGATCGACGTCCTGCAGAAAGAGCCCGGCCGCGTCGTTGGCGGCGACGAGGTTCCAGTGCCGGTCGACGGCGAGCGCCGGATAAGGCTCGCTCCCCTTCAGCACCAGATCGACCGCGCGCCGCGCCGCCGCCGCATCCGGGCTGTCGAGCCCGGCTTCCGAATAGACCGGCGCGAAGCCGGCGGCGAGCAAGAGCGCGTTGCGCTCGCGAAAGGGCACGTCGAGCAGTTCGGCGAGATGCAGCAGCATGTCGCGGCTCGGCCGCGCGCGACCGGTTTCGAGAAAGCTCAGATGCCGCGCCGAAATCTCGGCGTCGCAGGCAAAGGCGAGCTGGCTGAGGCGGCGGCGCTGGCGCCATTCGCGCAGGCGCTCGCCGACGGGCGGGGTGTGCATGTTCATGGTGCAGAGCCTATGCGCGCCCGCGCCGCGGGACAATTACCTCCCGCGTAATCGACTTCGCGCGCGGCCGGCCCCAACTATGGCGGGCAAGCGGA
>PHEO01000193.1 GCA_002841195.1 Alphaproteobacteria bacterium HGW-Alphaproteobacteria-11 | reverse complement strand
AATAGCCGACGAGGTCAATCCGCCGGTTGACGCCAAGTGCGTCCAGCAGTTCGTCGAGTTGCCGGTCGAAGAAGTCGGCGTCGTACACCGCGGCAGGACGGTCGGACAGGCCGCGCCCGAAATTGTCATAGGCGAGGACGCGGTAGCCGGCGTCGGTCAAAGGCGCGACATAATCATTCCAGACGAATGACGGCGTCGAAAAGCCGTGAACCAGAACGACAAGCGGCGCATCCTCACGGCCTTCGAGGCGGTAGTGAACGGTGCCGCCGGGCAGTTCGATGAAATCGTAGGCCGCGCCTTCAGCCGTCAGCGCGGCGCGCGCCGCCGCGTCCAGCGCGGGCCGGGCCTTGCCTGCCGCCCAATAACTCATCGACATGATGAGCAACACGGCGGCTGCCAGTATTCCGAAGCCCTTCACGAAAGCCATGATGCCGCGATCTTTCCGATATGCCGCCGGTCCCAGTCTTCCGTTGCGGAAGGCCTTGCCGGTGCGTCAGTCTAGTGCGTTGGCGAGGCGGCCACAAATGCCGCGCGGGCTTGCGGGGCTGGCCAAATAAGGGCTTGATGCGGGCGCGCGATCAACAATCGCGAGCAGGCCAAGCGTTGAATTACGGAGATTCCCATGCAGGACGCGTTCAAGGAAAAAGTGCTGGCGGGCAAAACCACATTCGTTGCCGGTGCGTCCAGCGGCATCAATCTCGGCATTGCGCAGCACTTTGCACGGGCGGGCGCCAAAATCGCGCTCATCAGCCGCAATCACGAGAAAATCACGGCCGCTGCAAAGACGATCACGGATGAAGGTTTCGAGGCAATCGGCATGGCGGCCGACGTCCGCGACTTCAACTCGGTCGAAACCGCGATGATGCAGGCTCAGAAGCGGCTCGGCAATTTCGACATCGTGATTTCGGGCGCCGCCGGAAATTTCGTCGCGCCGGCGCTGGGCATGTCCTCCAACGGCTTCAAGACCGTCGTCGATATCGACCTCATCGGCACCTTCAACGTGCTGCGCGCATCCTTCCAGTATCTCAATCGTCCGGGCGCCTCGCTGATTTCGATCACGGCGCCGCAGGCGGTCAATCCGTCGCTCTTCCAGGCGCATGTCTGCGCGGCCAAGGCCGGCATCAACATGCTGACCAAGTGCCTTGCGATGGAGTGGGGTCCGGCCGGCGTGCGCGTCAATGCGATTTCGCCGGGGCCGATCGCCGATACGGAAGGCATGGCGCGGCTGGCGCCGTCGGCGGAGGCCGAAAAGGCGATCAAGTCGCGCATTGCGTTGCGCGACTACGGAACCAAGACCGACATTGCCGACACGGCGCTTTTCCTTTCGACCGACAACGCGAAATATATCACCGGTACCATTGTCGACTGCGACGGCGGCTCCAAGCTCGGCGATGCGGGCGCAGATGCGCTGGGCGATTTCAAGTAGTTGCCGCGCATATAACGAGGCACGGGAGGACAGGATGGCGAAGGCGGAACGGATTTCACCGGCGGATTTCACCTGCGTTCTCTACGAAGTTCGCGATCACGTGGCGATCGTCACGATCAACCGCCCGGAACGGCGCAATGCGCTCAATCGGCGCGCCTATGACGAGGTGGAGGCGGCATTTCTGACGGCCTCGGCCGATCCGGATGTGCGCTGCGTCGTCGTCACGGGCGCCGATCCGGCCTTCTGTTCCGGCGAAGACGTCAAGGAGATGATGACGGGCGAGCAGCGCGACAAGAGCGTCGCGCGTCTGACGGCCGTTCGGCCCGAGCCGACGCCGGCCGCCGTTGCGGCGATTGAATGCGACCGTCCGGTGATTGCCGCCGTCAATGGCGCGGCCGTCGGCTGGGGCATGGAGCTGACGCTGTTTGCCGACATCCGCATCGCATCGGAACAGGCAAAGTTCGGCGAAATATTCATCAAGCGCGGGTTGATTTCCGATGTCGGCGGCTTGTGGCGGCTGCCGGCGATTGTCGGTCCGGCCAAGGCGGCGGAACTCCTCTTCACCGGCGATGTCATCGATGCAGGCGAGGCGTTGCGCATCGGGCTTGTCAGCGAGGTGGTGCCGCATGAGAAGCTGATGGAGAGTGCGCTGGCGCTTGCCGCCCGCATCGCGGTCAACGCGCCGCTTGCGCTGCGCTACATGAAGGACGGTCTGCGCCGCACCGCCTATGGGGATCTGCGCGAGATCGGCAGCTGGGTCAGCGCCACGCTTGGGCGATTGTTCGAAACGGAAGATCATCGCGAGGGGGTGCGCAGTTTTCTCGAGAAACGCGCGCCCGAATTCAAGGGACGCTGAGGCGGAACACCGGCGATGGCGCTTTTCTTCGATCAGCAATGGTTCGACGACCGATTGCAGGCAACGGGTCTGACGCGCGACGACGTGGCCGCAGCACTCGGGCTTGCGCGATCGGAAGTCGATGAAATCTGGAAGGATCAGCGCGAGGTCACGCCCAATCAGGTGGCGATGCTGGCGCGCTTGCTCGACGCGCCGGCCGCCGAAATCGTCAACAGGGCCGGCGTCGCAACGCCGTCGCCCCCTCAACCGCCGGCCGGCGACGCGGCGCTCGCCAACCGGCTGGCCGACATCGATGCGCGGCTGACGCGCATCGAGCGCGCGATTGCCGATCTGCAATCGCTCGTTCTGGCAACGCGGGGAAATTGAAGCTCAGAGTTTGCGTTCAATCCTCGGCAGGCGCAGGGCTTCGACCAGGAGGTCGGGCAGCGTGTCGGCGTCGATATAGGCCGTCGCGGCGCGTTGGCGCTTTTCCTGTTTGCGGGACGGCGAGTAAGGCCAGTGCCAGTGCTGGTCGACATATTGCGCGAGAAAACCCGCAACGGGCCGTGTCGCGCCGAGCGGCAGCCGGCCGAGCGCGGCGTGAGACTGGCGCGGCGCGCGAGCATCCGGCGAACGCACCGGCTCGACGGTTCGAGAATGCGCGGCCGCATCCACTTGCCTTCGCGGCGCAGGAAGCGTCGTCTGCGAATTCGCCATGCTCTCGATCTTCGTCATCCGGCGTCTTGCTTTCCCACAGGCTGTCTCGTTGCTGGCTACATCTTTGCGGTTTGCCGCTCATCAACGACGCAGCAAGAAGTCTGCCACGAGATTCGCGCCGGCGGGAGGCGCGGGCGCGCCGAAACGATACAGAATCGTCGAATTAACCAATATAATTAAAGCTTTAGTTGTTAAAACGCTTCTCGAAATCTTAACTGCCGCTGCGCGACTATCGGCTGTTCCGGACGTCCAGAAGGGCGCTTTCGGGAAACGGCGACGATGTCCGGGATGTCCGGGCAATTGGGTGCGGCGGGAGTGGTGTTGTGGACTCGAAGACGCAGGATGCGCGCAGAGTCGGTGGGACGTCGGGCTTCAACGGCTATGAAGCGCAAACGGACGATCTGCTGAGAGGTGCTGTGACGGCAGTAGGCGATGCCGCCTATCGCTGGTCGATCGATGATGACCGGATCGAATGGGGTCCGGGCGTCGGTGTGCTTTTCGGCATTTCCGATATATCGGCGATTGCAACGCATCCCGACTTCACGTCGCGGATCGAGCTTGAAGGCCCGAGCCGCTACGAACGCATCTGCCTTTTGCGCGAAGGCGATGCCGGCCAGGGTGTTCCCTACGAACTCGAATATCAGATTCGCGACGATTTCGGCGGGATGCGCTGGATCGAAGATCGCGGCCGCTGGTTTGCCGGCGAAGACGGGACGCCGGCGCATGCCATTGGCGTCATGCGGGCGATCGACGAACGCCACAACCGCGAGGCGTTGCTGGTGCGTCTTTCGACCTATGATGAGCTGACAGGTCTGCTCAATCGCGTGCGGTTGAAAGAGGCGCTTGGCGAGGCGCTGATCGCGGCGCAGCGCGGCCGCCAGAATTCTGCCTTCCTTCTGCTCGCGGTCGACAATCTGGCGCTCATCAACGACGCTTTCGGCTTCGACGTCGCCGACGAGGTGATCGTCTGCATCGGCGAGCGGCTGACCGGCCTTGCCCGGCGCGGCGACTCGCTCGGGCGCTATGCCGGCAACAAGTTCGGCCTCGTCCTCAACAATTGCAGTGAAGAACGCCTCAGCGACGTTTGCGAAAGGCTTCTCGCCGAAGTGCGCGACCGTGTGGTCGTCACGGCGCGCGGGCCGGTTGCCGTCACCGTGTCCGCGGGTTCGATCGCGCTTCCGGGGCACGCGTCGAGTGTCGACCAGGCGCTGGCGCGCGCCGAAGAGGCACTTGTATCTGCCAAGCAGAAGCTGCGCAATTCGCACGTCATTTACGCGCCGTCGCGCGAGCGCGAGAAGACCCGGCTGCGCAACATCAATGTTGCCGACGAACTCATCACCGCGCTCAACGACCGGCGCATCCGCATTGCCTATCAACCGATCGTCGATGCACGCACCGGCGAGCCTGCGCTACATGAATGCCTCGTGCGGATGGAGCGGCCCGACAGGACCATCGTTCCGGCGGGGCATTTCGTTCCGGTGGCGGAGAAGCTCGGCTTGATCGGGTTGCTCGACTACCGGGTAATGGAGCTTGCGGTCGATACGCTGCGCGAGCGGGATGACGTCAAGCTATCGCTGAACATTTCAGGCCGGACCATTGGCGACAGGCTGTGGCGCGACACGCTTGCCGCGCATCTTCATGCGGCCCCCGGATTTGCCGAGCGCCTCGTTATCGAAATCACCGAGACGGTGGCAATCCACGAGATCGAGGAGCTGACCGATTTCGTTGCCGGCTTCCGCGAACTTGGCTGTCAGATCGCCATCGACGATTTCGGCGCCGGTTATACGTCGTTCCGCAATCTCAAGACGCTGGACGTCGATCTGGTCAAGATCGACGGCTCCTATGTGATCGATCTGGTGAACAATCGCGACAACCAGTTCTTCGTGCGCACGCTGGTCGACCTGGCGCACAACTTCAACCTGCCGACGGTCGCCGAATGGGTCAGCAATGCGGAGGAGGTCGAGATGCTGCGTAATCTCGGCGTCGAATATCTGCAGGGCTTCTATCTGGGCGAGCCGGTGATGGCTCTGCCGGCCGCGCGGGGCTCGGACGCTATTTCTTCGACAAGGCTTCGAGCTGCGCCTGCATAAGCGCGATCTGACGTTTCAGTTCGTCGAGTTCGTCTTCGCGTGCGCCACCTTTTTCCGCCGGCTTTTCCGATTTGGACGGCTCCTTCGTCTCGCGTTCGGCGTTTGAGCCGCCGCGTCCGAAGGGCGAGAACATGCGCATCGCATTGTCGAAGACTTCGAGGTTCTGGCGAATCTGGTCCTCGAACTGGCCGAGCCGTTCGCGGCCGCCCAGAACGCCGACGACACGGTTGCGCAGCTTCTCCTGTTCCTTGGAGAAGCTGTTCATGCTCATTTCAAGGTAGGAGGGAATAAAGCTCTGCAGGCTGTCGCCGTAGAAGCGGATCAACTGACGCAAAAAATTGATCGGCAGCAGGTTCTGGCCCTTGCCTTCTTCCTCGAAAATGATCTGGGTCAGCACCGAGCGGGTGATGTCTTCGCCGGTCTTGGCGTCGCGAACCACGAACTCCTTGCTCTGCTTCACCATTTCGCAGAGATGCTCGAGCGTCACATAGCTCGATGTTGCCGTGTTGTAGAGGCGCCGGTTTGCGTATTTCTTGATAACGATGACGTCATCGTCCGTGGATGATGTCTTTTTGGCCACGGTTTCCACTCTCTCGCTT
>PHEO01000192.1 GCA_002841195.1 Alphaproteobacteria bacterium HGW-Alphaproteobacteria-11 | reverse complement strand
GGCACGCTCGGGATGGCGGGGCGGCAGCCGGAGGAAATCCGCGCCGAGATGAAGAAGGTCAAGGACCTGACCGACAAGCCGTTCGGCGTCGACCTGCTGGCCGCGGTGCCGGAATCGCTGGAGCGCACCGCCGACATCATGATCGAGGAAGGCGCGACCGCCTTTATTTCCGGTCTCGGCGTGCCGACCAACATTCTCGAAAAGCTGCATGGCGCGGGCATGAAGGTGATGAATGTCTGCGGCACGGTGAAGCATGCAGTGGCCGGCGAGAAGGCCGGGCTCGACGGCGTGATCGCGCAAGGGACCGAAGGTGGCGGACACACGGGCAAGGTTGCCGGCATGGCGCTGATCCCGCAGATCGTCGATGCGGTGAAAAGCATTCCGGTGATCGCGGCCGGCTCCATTGTCGACGGGCGCGGACTTGCGGCGGCGCTTGCCTTCGGCGCGCAGGGCGTGTGGATGGGCACGCGCTTCATCGCGGCCAAGGAAAGCCATGCGGGCGACATGTACCGGCAGGTGATCGTGGACGCAAAGGACACCGACACCATCGTCACGCGCTGCTATTCCGGCAAGACGATGCGCGTGTTCAACAATCCCTATGTGCAGGACTGGGAAAGCCGGCCCGCCGACATCCAGCCCTTCCCGCAGCAGGCCATTCTCTCGCATCAGAACAATGTGATGGGCGGCATCGGCGGGCAGATCGAAGGGCTGGAGCGCGACCGCTCCTGCTTCGCGATGGGCCAGGGCGCCGGCGGCATTCACGAGGTGCTGAGCGCTGCCGAAATCGTCGAGAAGACGATGGCGGAAGCCGAGGCGGTGCTGGAGCGGTTGAAGAAATTCGGCTGAGTGAACGGCTGATTTCTCGGGCGCAATTCCTGCAGCGCACCCGGCGGACCCGCCCGAAAGGCGGGGCAAGCGCCAATTCCGGCGCGGAACGGGACGTTGCATGTCCGGATTCGGGACAAATGGACGGGGTAAATGGAGGCGCGGCGCCCTTGCGGCGCTGACGATGCTGTTGCTCGCCCTGCCGCCCGCGCCCGCCGCCGCGCAGACGATGCCAGCCGAAATGTTCCGCCTCGCCGAAGTGCTGGGCGCCGTTCACCATCTGCGCACCGTTTGCGGCACGCGCGAGGGGCAGCTCTGGCGCAACAAGATGATCGAAATGCTGGGCGCCGTCGGGCCGACGGACAAGGACCGGCAGGAACTGATCGCGCGCTTCAACGACGCCTTTCACGGCACACGCAATCGCTATTCGAGTTGTTCGCGCAGCGCGGCGGCGCAATGCGACAAGCTGTTCGAGGAAGGACAGCGCATCGCCGCCGAACTTGCCGTCAAGGGCTTCGGCCGTTAAGCAACACCACCCGAAAGACGATACACCCGGCGATGTAGATGCGTGGCGGCACTGCCTCGTAACGAGACAAAGTTTCCTCCATTCCGGCCGACATTAACCTCCACTTCACGAATGGGGAGACATTCGGCACGGGTGTGTTACAAAGACCCGTATATTCCAACCGCGTGTTGCCGGTTGCGGACGACGAAACCGTGCCGGGCAGACCACCGGATCGAGGAACAAATGGCCGAAGATTTTCCGGGCGACGCGACTTTCCGCGCCCTCGACGAGGATGGACACGACGCCTCGCCGCTTTCCGAATCCGAGCAGCGCCGGGTTGCGCTCCAGAACATTCTGGATGCGTGGGACGAGGCGCTGGGCGAAGGCGTCGACGCCGACATTCTGGCGACGACGGCAATTTTCGCCGCGCTTTCCGACATGGTGGAAGCCTATGGCGAGGAGCCCGTGGCCGACATGGCGAAGGGGCTCGCCGACCGCGTGCGCCAAGGCGAGTTCACGCTCAACCGGACGATGAACTGAATTTTCGCGATAGCGAAACGAAAAGGCGGGCCCGACGGCCCGCCTTTTTTATTGCCGATGCGATGCCGCCCTAGAGCATCACTTCGATCAGACGCGGGCCCTTTTGCTTCATCGCGGACGAGAAAGCCTCGGCGAATTCTTCCGCCGTTTCGACGCGGACGGATTCGACGCCCATGCCCTGCCCCAACTGCACCCAGTTCAGCTCCGGGTTGTGCAGGTCGAGCATCGACAGCGCCTTGGGGCCGGGGTTTTCGGCGCCGACACGCATCAGCTCGATGTTGAGGATCGCGTAGGAGCGGTTGGCGAAAATCACATTCGTCACATCGAGCTTCTCGCGCGCCTGGGTCCACAGCGCCTGCAGCGTGTACATCGCGCCGCCATCGCCATGCAGACACACAACCTTACGGTCCGGACAGGCCACCGCCGCGCCGGTGGCGAGCGGCAGACCCTGACCGATGGCGCCGCCGGTCAGCGACAGATGATCGTGCGGGGCGGCGGTGGCGGTGGCGATCGCCGAACCGATGCCGGATGTCGCGGCCTCGTCGGAGATGACCGCGTTGTCGGGCAGGTAATGCGCGACGATGGCGCCAGCCGTGAACTGATCGAGATTGCCTTTCGGCAGGTCGGGCTTTGCAAGCGCCGCGACATGCGCGGGCTCCTTCGGCGCGGCGACGGCATCCGCCACCGCTTCGAGCGCGGCGACACCGTCTTCATGCGGATGCGCGAGATAAAGAATGTCGGCGCTGTCGGGCGTGCACCAGCTCGGCTTTCCGGGATAGGCGAAGAAGGAGACGGGCGGCTTCGAACCGACGAGAATCAATTGTTCGACGTTTGCCAGCGTTTCGACCATCTGCTCGGCGAAATAGGGAATGCGCTCGACGGCGACGCGGCCGGCACCGCGCTGCAGACGCGGCGCGAAGGTGTCGCACATCAGGCGCGCACCGGACTTCGCGGCGATGCGGCCGGCGGCATTGAGGCCGCGTTCCTTCAATGCGGACCCACGAATGAGGATCGCCGTCTTCTTGCCGTTCTTCAGCGCTTTCGCCGCCGCATCGACGGCGGAGGCGGAGACGGCAGCGGGTTGCGTCAGCGGCAGTTTCGGCGCCGGGTGTTCGGCGTCGAGCCAGGCGGTGTCGGCGGGGAGGATCAGGGTCGCGATCTGGCCGGGCGGCTGCATCGCGGCATGGACGGCGCGGGCGCCGTCGGCGGCAACGGTCTTGGGGCTGGTCGAGGAATGAACCCAACCCGACACGGGGCGCGCAAAACCGAAAATATCGGAGGCGAGCGGCGCGTCGTATTGCGCGTGATAGGTCGCGTGGTCGCCGACGATGTTGACGATGGGCGTGGAGGCGCGGCGCGCATTGTGCAAATTCGCCAGACCGTTGGCGAGGCCCGGCCCGAGATGCAGGAGCGTCGCGGCCGGCTTTTCGGCCATGCGGCCATAGCCGTCGGCCATGCCGGTGACGGCGCCCTCGAAGAGACCGAGGATCGCGCGCATGCCCTCGACCTTGTCGAGCGCGGCGACGAAATGCATCTCCGAGGTGCCGGGGTTGGAGAAACAGACCTCGACGCCGGAATCCACCAGCGTCCGCACCAGGCTTTCCGCACCGTTCATTTGCCGCTCTCCCTCTCTCTTTTATTCGTTGTTATTCATTCTAGAACAATTGCATCGCCACGACACGGCCAAGAACGACGATGCCGAAGGCGACGATCAACCCGCCCGAGACGCGATTGACGAGGCCGAGCAGGCGGTCGTCCATGCGGGCGCGGAAGAGGCTGACAAAGCTCGAGACGCTGGCCCACCAGATGAGCGAACCGGCGGCGACCGCAACGACGACGGTGGCCGCATGGGCGTAGTCGTCGCCGGCGGAAGCGAGGCCCGCGACGCCGCCGAAAATGGCGATGAAGCCCAGCATGGTGGCCGGATTGGTGATCGTGAGCACGAAAGTGATGGCGAAAACGCGCGCCGTGGCGGCGGCCATGGCGGCCGAGATGTTTTCGGCGGGCTCTTCATGGGTGTGCGGCTTCGAGAACCAGGTGCGCAGACCGAGACCGAGCAGAAAGAGGCCGCCGACAACCTGCAGCAGGGTTTCGATGCGAATGACAAAGTCGATCGCCTGGGTGATGCCGAAAGCGGCGACGACGGCAAAGAGCGCGTCGCCCGCCGCGGCGCCGCCGCCCGACAGAAATCCGTTGAGCGCGCCATAGCGCAGCGTGCGGCGAATGACGATCAGATTGACGGGGCCGATGGGCGCCGCGACGGCCATGCCGATTGCCACGCCATTTACCGCCAAACCGAGATCGATCATTCCGTGTTCCGTTTTCCTCGCTCAGACAACGACGACATCGTTGCCGGGCGGATCGGCATAGAGCTTCTCGACAAGCGCGGCGCGGCGGCCGAGCGCCACCGACTGGTTGATGTAGCCCTTGTCGGTGAGTTCGCCGGCATCGACGCTGGCGGGCTCGACCATCAGCAGCGCCCGGGCAACGCGCGTGCTCGAACCCGGATTGCCCTTGTTGTGGGCGCGCATGCCTTCGGCCAGACGTTCGAGCACCGCCGGATGATGGACGATATCTTCCGCCGCCAGGCTCTGGTCGCCGGCGATGTTGCGGCAGGCCGGAATGTTGGGGAAACCGAGCAGGCCGATATATTCGCGGTCGAGACCGGCAATGAGCGCATCGGCCAGCACGCCGTTCGAGGCGGCGACCGCATCGACGCGGAGCTTGCCGGCGCTGACCCAGGTGCCGGTCGAAAGCTTGAAATCTTCCGCCACGCGGCCGTCGAAGACGAGGCCTTCGAGCGGATTGTCCGGGTTGACGAAGCGCGCGCCGTCGCCGAGGCGGTAGAAGCCTTCCTCGTCATAGGCGTCGCGGGTTTTTTCCGGGTTCTTGTAGTAGCCCTTGGTGATGCAGGCGCCGCGCACGCGCACTTCCATTTTCAGACCGACGGGCGCCAGCTTCAGTTCGATGCCGGGCAGCGGCAGGCCGAGCAGGCCCATGCGCTCGGTCGGCCAATGGACGTTGGTGATGGTGGGCGCGGTCTCGGTGGCGCCGTAGCCCGACGAAAAGGCGATGCGTTCGCCGACCGCGCGGATGGCAACGCGCTGGATGCGCTCGTAAAGATCCTGGCTCAGCGCCGCGCCGCCATAAGCGAGCGTGCGGAGGCGCGAGAAGAAGTTTTTCGCCAGTTCGTCGTCGCGTTCCAGTTCGTCGGCCAGCATGGTGTAGGCGGCGGGCACGTTGGAATAGGCGGTGGGCGCGATCTCGCGCAGGTTCGCCACCGTTTCGGCAAAGCCGCCGGGAACGGGACGGCCGCCATCGATGTAAAGCGTGCCGCCGGCGACCAGCAGGTTGTTGAGGATCGCATTGCCGCCGAAGCAGTGGTTCCAGGGCAGCCAGTTGAGCAGCACCGGCGGCTCCTCGTTTTCCTCTTCGAGCGTTACGCTTTTCGGCATCACGGAATTGACGCACATCATCTCCTGCGTCGTGATGACGGCCTTGGGCATGCCGGTGGAGCCGGAGGTGAAGAGATATTTGGCGACCATGCCGGGCGCGAGCCGCGCATAGCTTTCCTCGACCGCATCACCCGGCGCGGTGTCGGTGAGGTCGGTGAAGGAGGTGCCGCGCGAGGCATCGACGGTGACGAGTTCGACGCCATCGAGATCGAGCGCCGCGAGACCGCGCGCGAAGGGCGCGCTTTCCTGCATGAAGATCAGTTTCGGTTCGATGAGATCGACGACGTAGCGCAGCTTCTCGAAATCGGAACTCATGGTGCTGTAGGACGGCGAGACCGGCGCGACGGGCACG
>PHEO01000395.1 GCA_002841195.1 Alphaproteobacteria bacterium HGW-Alphaproteobacteria-11 | reverse complement strand
GCGCCGCCGTCTCCTGGGCCGTGCCGGCCGCGCCGAACAGCGCGGCGCCCGAAACCGCCAATATGGCGTAGATCGTTTGACGCAGTCGAAGGGTCGCTTGGCGGCGAAGGGTCACGGGGGCGTCCTCCTTCTTCGCGGGATCGTCGTCTTTCTTCTCGTTCTAGACAGTCTGCCAAACCGGGGCGACCAAAGCCAGTTTTTGCGGCGGCTTTTATGTCGCGCCGCGGTCCTTGCCGCATGGCGCAATCGCTCCACCTTCCTTGCGGAGCAAACTGACACGCCAACGGAGGAACATCCGATGTCCGAGCATGTCTACAAGGTCGTCGAAATCGTCGGCTCCTCGCCGAAAAGCATCGAAGATGCGATTTCGAGCGCTGTGGCCAAGGCCTCGCAGAGCCTGCGCGAGCTGCGCTGGTTCGAAGTCGTCGAAACGCGCGGCCATATCGAAAACGGCAAGGTCGGTCACTACCAGGTCAAGCTCAAGATCGCCTTCACGCTGGAGTGAGGGGGCGCTCGCTTCCCGGCGGCCTCCTTTGCTAGTCTCTCCGCCAACGAAATCGAAACGGGGAGACGCAATTCATGGAACCGATCAGGAAACTCAGCCGCTCGATCAAGGGCAAGGTGGCGCTCGTCACGGGCGCGGCGAGCGGCATGGGGCGGGCGACCGCGCATGTCTTTGCCGCCGAGGGCGCGAAGGTCGCGGTGCTCGATCTCCGGCAGGAGCGCGTCGATGCGGTGGTCGCCGAAATCAAGGCCGAGGGCGGCGAGGCGCATGGCTGGGCGCTCGATGTCGCGGACGCGGCGGGCATCATCCGTGTCGTCAAGGAAATCGAGACGCGGTTCGGCGGGCTCGACATTCTCGTCAACAATGCCGGGCTCTCGACCTTTTGCGGCATCGCCGAGGAAGGTTATGAGGAAAGCTGGGCGCGCGCCCTCGATGTGATGCTGACCGCGCATATGCGTTTCGTGCGCGCGGCGCTGCCGTTGCTGAAAAAATCCGGCGAAGGCCGCATCGTCAATGTGGCGTCCACGGAAGGTTTCGGCGCGACGCCCGGCAACTCGACCTATGTGGCGGCCAA
>PHEO01000191.1 GCA_002841195.1 Alphaproteobacteria bacterium HGW-Alphaproteobacteria-11 | reverse complement strand
GGCCACTAGGTTGCCGCACCGCAGCAGCAGCTTTACGTCGCTTTTGCTGGCAGGCGGAATTTCCTCAAGGAAACAGCCATTTCGCGGACCGCCCGCCGCATCGAAAGACCCACACCAAGACCGGCGCCAGGGTTTCAACGGGCCGGGGTCACACCCCCGGATTTCCAACGTCCCCGGCAACGCGCAGGGAGTTCGCCTCAATGAAAGTCCTCGTCCCGATCAAGCGAGTGGTCGATTACAACGTCAAGATTCGCGTCAAGTCGGATCAGACCGGTGTCGATCTCGCCAATGTGAAGATGTCGATGAACCCGTTCGACGAAATCGCCGTCGAAGAAGCGGTTCGCCTGAAGGAAGCCGGCACGGCAACTGAAGTCGTCGCCGTTTCAATCGGCGTCCAGCAGACGACCGAAACCATCCGCACCGCGCTCGCCATGGGCGCCGACCGGGGCATTCTGGTGAAGACCGACGAAACGGTCGAACCGCTCAACGTGGCGAAAATCCTGAAAGCCATCGCCGAGGAAGAAAAGCCCGACCTGATCGTTCTCGGCAAGCAGGCGATCGACGACGACTGCAACCAGACCGGCCAGATGCTGGCCGCCCTTCTGGGCTGGCCGCAGGGCACCTTCGCCTCGAAAGTCGAACTCGAAGGCGGCAAGCTGAAGCTGACCCGCGAAATCGACGGCGGATTGCAAACGCTGATGCTGAACATGCCAGCCGTCGTGACGACCGACCTGCGCCTCAACGAGCCGCGCTACGCCTCGCTCCCCAACATCATGAAAGCCAAGAAAAAGCCGATCGACGAAAAGTCGCCGGCCGACTACGGCGTCGATGTGAAGGCGCGCCTCGAAGTGCTGAAAGTGACCGAGCCGCCGCAGCGCCAGGCCGGCATCAAGGTCGAATCGGTTGAACAGCTCGTATCGAAACTCAAGGAAGCGGGAGTGATCGGATGACCACGCTTGTTATTGCAGACCACAACAACAAGGCGCTGAACGACGCCACCGCGAAAACCGTGACGGCCGCCGCCAAGCTCGGTGGCGACGTGCATGTGCTGGTGATCGGCCAGGATTGCGGCGCCGCCGGCGACGCGGCCGCCAAGCTCGACGGCGTGAAAAAGGTGCTGGTCGCCGACGACGCGCTCTACGCGCATCCGATCGCCGAACCGATCGCAGCGCTGGTGGTGAAGCTCGCCGCCGACTACGACGCGATCGTGACCGCCGCCACCACCGTCGGCAAGAACTTCATGCCCCGCGTGGCAGCCCTGCTCGACGTGGCGCAGATTTCGGAAATCACCGCCGTCAACGGCGCCGACACGTTCGAGCGTCCGATCTATGCCGGCAACGCGATCCAGACTGTGAAGGCGACCGACGCGAAGAAAGTGATCACGGTGCGCACCACCGCCTTCCCGGCCGCCGGACAGGGCGGCTCGGCCGCAGTCGAGAAGATCGGCGCCGGCGACAATCCGGGGCTTTCGGAATTCGTCGAGGAGAAGCTGACGAAATCCGACCGGCCGGAACTGACCTCCGCCAAGATCATCATTTCGGGCGGTCGCGGCATGCAGAACGGCGAGAACTTCGCCATGCTCGAAACCATCGCCGACAAGCTCGGGGCCGCCGTCGGCGCCTCGCGCGCCGCCGTCGATGCGGGCTTCGTGCCCAACGACTACCAGGTCGGCCAGACCGGCAAGGTGGTCGCACCCGACCTCTATATCGCCGTCGGCATTTCGGGCGCGATCCAGCATCTGGCCGGCATGAAGGATTCCAAGGTCATCGTCGCCATCAACAAGGACGAAGAGGCCCCGATCTTCCAGGTCGCCGATTACGGCCTCGTGGCCGACCTCTTCAAGGCGGTGCCGGAACTCGAAGCGGAATTGACCAAGGCCGGTCTCTGAACCGCCTGCGGGCCAAGGGCCTTGCGACAACGAGAAACGGCGCCGCCCCAAAAACGGGCTGGCGCCGTTTCGTTATCTGACGCAATGCGTTCAAATCTTTGCTACGTTTGTTTCGCGGGCCGTGCGTAACCGGGCCCGCCAGCCGGGATGAAACGTGATGAAAATTCGCAAAGTGGGCGTGATCGGCGCCGGCCAGATGGGCAACGGGATCGCGCATGTCTGTGCGCTGGCGGGCTACGACGTGGCGCTGTTCGACATTGCGAGGGAGCGGGTCGAAGCGGGCCTCGCCACCATCGACGGCAACATGACCCGGCAGGTCGCCAGCGGCCGCATCACGGAAGCGCAGCGCGACACCGCGATCGCGCGCATCGTCGCGGCGGCGTCGATGGAAAGTTTCGACGACACCGACATCGTGATCGAATCGGCGACCGAAGTCGAGGAAGTGAAGCGCAAGATCTTCGCCGAGCTTTGCCCGCATCTGCGCGAGGACGCGCTGATCGCGACCAACACATCCTCGATCTCGATTACCCGGCTTGCCGCCTCGACCGACCGCCCGGAACGCTTCATGGGCATGCATTTCATGAACCCCGTGCCGGTGATGGAACTCGTCGAGCTGGTGCGCGGCATCGCGACCGACGACCCCACATTCGAAATCGTTCGCGGCTTCGCCGAAACGCTCGGCAAGAAGATCGCCAATGCCGAGGACTACCCGGCCTTCATCGTCAACCGCATCCTGCTGCCGATGATCAACGAGGCGGTCTACACGCTTTATGAAGGCGTCGGCTCGGTGGAAAGCATCGACAAGGCAATGCGGCTCGGCGCCAATCACCCGATGGGACCCCTGCAGCTTGCCGATTTCATCGGCCTCGACACCTGCCTCTCGATCATGCAGGTGCTTTTCGACGGGCTGGCGGATTCGAAATACCGGCCCTGCCCGCTTCTGGTCAAATATGTCGAGGCCGGCTGGCTCGGCCGCAAGACCCAGCGCGGCTTCTACGATTATCGCGGCGAAAAGCCGGTTCCGACGCGCTAGACCCGCACCGACAATTCGTTAACCGTCTCATGCGAAACTTGCCGCATAAGGGCAAGGAGCCGGAAGCATGGCTGGACAAGCGGCGGGAAGTTTCGGAACGGGCGAACACGCACGCAAGATCACGCATGAGCCTCAATTTATCGACGCGCCGGAGCATCCGCTCGTCATTGAGTTCTTCGACTATATCGAGAGGAAGCGCGGCGACCGCGAAATGCCGGACCGCGCCGACATTTCACCGGCCGAACTGACGCGCTTCCTGCCCAACATGATCATCGCCGAGGCGGTGAACGGCGGCGAGGATTTCCGCACACGGCTCTTCGGCACCGCACTTGTCGAATTGCTCGGCGAGGAGCGGACCGGCAAGCTGCTGTCGGAATTCGCCGAGGAAAACGCCATTCCGACCGACGCGAAGGAAGTGCAGACGCGCTGGCTCCATATCACCCGCAAGGCTTTCTTCGGCCGCAAACCGATCTTCCTGCGCGTTCCCTTCGCCGCATCGAACCGGCTCTATCTGGTCGGCCACGCGATCTCGGTGCCGATCACCGCCGGCGGCACCGAGCCCGCCCAGACCGTTGGCGCGATGTTCGTGAGCCGCGCCAACACCCAGCCGGGTTGACCTGAAGGCACGCCGCCGACCGCACTCGGCTGTTCGATCAGGGCGCGGGGGCCATGAGCGCCGCTTCGATCAGCCGCTTCGCGTCGACGCCGTCCCACTCGGCCGGGCCGACCAGGCGGCCGACCTCGCGACCGTCGGGCGCGATCAGCAGGGTCGTCGGCAAACCGAACGCCCTTAGGGTGACGTTCGCCCGCGCCGTCGGATCGATATAGAAGGCCAGATTGTCGAGACCATGGTCGGCGAAAAACGCCCGCGCAAGCGCATGGCCCTTGCTGTCGACGCTGAGCGCCACGACCTCGAAGTGCTCGCTCCCTAGCGCCGCCTGCAGCCGGTCGAGGGCCGGCATTTCCTCCCGGCAGGGCGCACACCAGGTCGCCCAGAGGTTGAGCAGGACGAGCCGGCCCTTGAAATCGTCGAAAGTGAGCGCCTCGCCCTCACCCCCCTCGAATATGACCGCCGGCACCGGCGCCGGCTCGGCCGCGGCCCTGAAATTCGCCATGTCGCCGACCGCCAACGCCTGAAGGGCCGGCGGCGCGGCCGGCGCTCCCGGATCGTCCGGGTTGCCGCCCCCCTGCACGATCAAGTATACCGCCCCGACGATCAAAAGGGCGGCGCCGGCCAGAATGACGATAGACTTCGGTCTTACCTGAATCATGGGATAATCCGCTTCCACCCCGGTTCGGGCCCGCGGCCGCCCGGAGAAAGACAATGAGCAACAAGATGTGGGGCGGCCGCTTCGGCACCGGCCCCGACCGGATCATGGAGGAAATCAACGCCTCCATCGGCTTCGACAAGCGCTTCTTCGCCCAGGACATCCGGGGCTCGAAGGCGCATGCGGCCATGTTGGCCGAAACCGGAATTATCTCAAGCGAAGATGCCGATAAAATCGTCGCAGGTCTCGACGCGGTGCTGGCCGAGATCGAGGCAGGGAACTTCGCGTTCAAGCGCGAGCTTGAAGACATCCACATGAATGTCGAGGCGCGGCTGGCCGAGCTGATCGGCGCTGTGGCCGGGCGGCTCCATACCGCGCGCTCGCGCAACGACCAGGTGGCGACCGACTTCAAGCTCTATATCCGCGACACGATCGACCACCTCGACGGACAGCTCCGGGACCTGCAACTCGCGCTGGTGGCAAAGGCCGAGGCGCATGCGGCAACCATCATGCCGGGCTTCACGCATTTGCAGACCGCGCAGCCCGTGACCTTCGGTCACCACTGCCTTGCCTATGTCGAAATGGCGGCGCGCGACCGGGGGCGGCTCGCCGATGCGCGGCGGCGTCTCAATGAATCGCCACTGGGCGCCGCCGCACTCGCCGGCACGTCGTTTCCGATCGACCGTGAAATGACTGCCGCCGCACTGGGCTTCGATGCGCCGACGCGCAATTCGCTCGACAGCGTGTCGGATCGCGACTTCGTGCTCGAAACATTGTCGGCGGCGGCAATCTGCGCCACACATCTTTCGCGGCTGGCCGAGGAAATCGTCATCTGGTCGACGCCGGGCTTCGACTTCGTGCGCCTGCCCGACAGCTTCACGACCGGCTCGTCGATCATGCCGCAGAAGCGCAATCCCGATGCCGCCGAACTGGTGCGTGCCAAGACCGGCCGCGTCGTCGGCGCGCTGACGGCGCTGCTCATCGTGATGAAAGGTCTGCCGCTCGCCTATTCGAAGGACATGCAGGAGGACAAGGAGGCGGCCTTCGACGCGCTCGACGCGCTGTCGCTGTCGCTGGCCGCCATGACCGGCATGGTCGAGACACTCGCCGTCAACGACAAGGCAATGCGCGCCGCCGCGTCGCGTGGTTTTTCGACCGCCACCGACCTTGCCGACTGGCTGGTGCGGGCGCTTGGCTTACCCTTCCGGGAAGCGCATCATGCAACCGGCGCGCTGGTGGCGAAGGCCGAAAAGAAAGGCGTCGACCTCGACAAGTTGACGCTGGCGGAAATGCACGAAGTGGAGCCTGGTATCACCGATGAGGTATATTCGGTACTCGGCGTCGACAATTCGGTGGCGAGCCGTGTGAGCTTCGGCGGCACGGCGCCCGCCAATGTGCGCGCCGCCGCCAAGTGGTGGCGCGGCGAACTCGGCAAATAAGACGGACGGAAGGAAAGAGGATATGACGAATATCGTGGCCCTCGGCCCTCAGCGCCTCCACCATGCCGGCCACGCGTTCGAAGGCGGCGGCGAAGGGTTCGAGCGTCGTCAACTGGCT
>PHEO01000394.1 GCA_002841195.1 Alphaproteobacteria bacterium HGW-Alphaproteobacteria-11 | reverse complement strand
TCCATGAATCGGCCTTGAAAATAAAGGAGGCTTTTCAGCAGAAGGAGGGTCCGGAAGGACGGCAACAGGCGGAACGCATCTTCAGCACGGACACCCAGGTCAATTTGGTGAAGGTGCAGGGGGTTCTAAACAAGATGACCGCTCTGGCCAAGGAAAATATTCTTTCCGAGGCGCAGATGATCCACAACGCCAGAACAACCAGGCTCGCCATCGTGGTGATTGGCCTTCTCGCCATTGTTGTTGGGGTGGGGGTTTCCCTGCTCACCGCGCGATCCATTGCAAAGCCTATTTCCTCGGTGGTGGAGGTGAATAACCGATTGGCGCTCGGGGATGTCAATGTTGCCATCGAAACCGGTCGTCAGGATGAAGTGGGGTTGATGCTCAACTCCATGAACGTGATGGTTGGAAATCTCAAGGAGACGGCCAGACTGGCCGAACAGATCGCCCTCGGCAATCTGGATGTGCAGGTCACCATTCTTTCCGACCAGGACGTGCTGGGGAAATCATTGGCTGCCATGGTGAATAAGCTTCAGGAAACAGCAGAATTGGCCAGGCAGATCTCCCTGGGCGATTTGGATGTGCAGGCAAAGGTTCTTTCCGAAAAAGACCTGCTGGGCAAATGTTTGGTCAATATGGTTGAAAATCTCCGGCAGACGGCGGCCAAGGCCGAACAGATCGCCGAAGGCGACCTGCGGGTGGATATGACCCTGCTTTCCGACAAGGATAGTCTGGGGAAATCCCTTGCCGCCATGATCAGCAAATTGCGCCAGGTGATAACCGACGTGCGCGCCGCCGCCGATCAGGTAGCGGCCGGGAGCGAAGAATTGAGCAGCAGTTCCCAGCAAGTCTCCCAGGGGGCCAGCGAACAGGCGGCTTCGACCGAGCAAATCTCCGCCTCCATGGAGGAGCTGGCCAGCACCGTGGCCCAAACCGCCGACCATGCCCGGCAGACCGCGGCGATCGCCAACAAAGCTGCAGCCGATGCCGTGGCCGGCGGCAAGGCGGTGGTGGAAACCGTTGACGCCATGCAGCATATAGCCGAAAAGATCGAGCTCATCGAGGAGATCGCCCGGCAGACCAACCTG
>PHEO01000190.1 GCA_002841195.1 Alphaproteobacteria bacterium HGW-Alphaproteobacteria-11 | reverse complement strand
CCCGCCAATCTGTCCCGCCCCCCGCGAAGGAAGGCCGCCGCTGTCATCTTCAAGTCCGTGCTTGCGATAATTATTCAGTGTCATCCCGGCGAAAGCCGGGATCCATGTGCGGGTCGGCAAATGCAGGAATCGAGGTGAGGTCCATGGACCCCGGCTTTCGCCGGGGTGACATGGAGTTTTGATGCGGGCAGAGGCCCAATTTCCGCAAGGTGTCCCTCGCATTTCGCAGATGCGAAGGCCAGCGAAACGTCCTAAGCTGGCGTCCATGTCGATTTGGGGAAAAATCGCGGGCGCCGGCGTCGGATTGGCCGTCGGTGGGCCTCTTGGCGCGCTTCTGGGCGCGGTCGCCGGACATATCGTCATCGACCGCGCACTCCAGGACGGCGAAGTCGTGTTCACGATCGCGCTCATCGCGCTGTCGGCCAAAATGGCCAAGGCGGACGGCGAGGTGAGCGACGCGGAAGTGCGCGCCTTCGAGGAAATCTTTCAGGTGCCGCCCGGCGAGGCGCGCAATGTCGAGCGCGTCTACCGCATCGCCCAGAAGGATGTCGCCGGCTTCGAGGCCTATGCCGCCCAGGTGGCGCGTATCTATACCGACAAGCCGGCCGTGCTTGAAGACGTGCTCGACGCGCTTTTCCACATCGCCAAGGCCGACGGCTATGTCCATCCGCAGGAGCTCGAATATCTGCGCACCGTCGCCGATGTTTTCGGCTTTTCGGAAATCGAGTTCGCGCGCATCCGGGCGAGCCATCTCGGCCACGAGAAGGGCGACCCCTATCTGGTGCTCGGCATCACGCCCGACATTTCGAACGACGACCTCAAAAAGGCCTATCGGCGTCTGGTGCGCGAGAATCACCCGGACATGCTGATCGCGCGCGGCGTGCCGAAGGAGCTCGTCACCATCGCCAATGAGAAGCTCTCTGCCATCAACGTCGCCTATGACCGGATCGTGAAGGCGCGGGGCATCGCAGCCTGAGCCGCAAAGTATAGTTGAAGTAAAGATCAACCGCCGGAATCCGGGCCGGACCGCCTGCAAAGCGGGGATATCTTTTTTTCGGGAAAATTTCCCCGGGAAAACGGGTCGGGAAAACGCTCCAAAAATTTGCCGCTGTGCCGTATGTGACAGTTTTTTGACAGTTCAGTGACAGTTCGATGACAGTTGGGCCTTTGCGGGCCCTATGCGCGGCCTTCTCGCTGCGCTAACAACGCCCGCAGGGCGCCGGCCGGACGGTGCGCCGAAGGCATGGATTTGCGATGACACCCCTCCATCTGGGCTTCATGGTCCTCATCAACTTCATCTGGGGCTTCGCGCTGATCGCGGCCAAGGTGTCGCTCGACCATTTTCCGCCGCTGCTTTTCGCGGCGCTGCGCTTCACGCTGATCGTGATGGTGCTGTTTCCGTTTCTGAAAATCCACCGTGGACGGATGAAAGAGGTCATCATCATCGCGCTTTGCGCCGGGCCTGTCGGCTTCGGGTTGTTCTTTGTCGGCCTTTCGTTGTCGACCGCTTCCGTCGTTGCGGTCACCAGCCAGCTCGGCGTGCCGTTCGCGACCATCATGTCGATCGTATTTCTGAAAGAGCAGGTGCATTGGCGGCGCTGGCTCGGCATCATCCTTTCCTTTGCCGGCGTCATGGTCATCAGTTTCGATCCGGAGGTCTTCACCTATATCGACGGGTTGCTGTTCGTCGTCGCCTCGGCGCTGGTCGGCTCCATCGGCACGATCTATCAACGCCAGATACGGAATGTCGGCGTCTTCGAAATGCAGGCCTGGGTGGCGCTGGCCGCCGCGCCGCTGATGATCGCCGGGTCGCTTGCGGTTGAGCAGGGGCAGATCGCGGCGTTGCTCGATGCGAATCTGATGGAGTGGGCCGGCGTCTTCTATGTCGCCTTTGCCTCCAGCCTGGTCGGTCACGCAGGCATCTACTACCTGCTGCAGCGCTACGAGGTGACGCAAACCGCGCCGCTGACGCTGCTGGCGCCGATCTTTACGGTATTTTTCGCCGTCACCCTGCTTGGCGAAGTCCTGACGGAGCGTATGCTTGTCGGCGCGCTCATCGCCTTGACCGGCGTTCTGATCGTGTCGATACGCCAGAAGCGGATTGTGGATACCGGCCCCTAATGACATTTTCCTGCGACGAACGGTCTTCGCCGAATTTCAACGAACGCCCGGAAGGATGCGCGGCCGATATTCTGCTGCTGCACTACACCGGCATGGCGAGCGCCGAAGCCGCGCTCGACCGGCTGTGCGATAGCAACGCGAAAGTTTCGGCGCATTATTTTGTCGACGAGGGCGGGCGCGTCACGCGGATGGTGCCGGAGCATTTGCGCGCCTGGCATGCGGGCGTCGGCCGCTGGGCGGGCGCGAGCGACATCAACGGCCGCTCCATCGGCATCGAGATTGCGAATGGCGGGCACGATTTCGGCTCGCCGCCCTATCCGGATGTGCAGATGGCGGCGGTCGAGGCGCTATGTCTCGACATTCTTTCGCGCCATCCGATCCCGCCGGCGCGCGTGCTCGGCCATTCGGACATTGCGCCGGGGCGCAAGGCCGATCCCGGCGAGTGGTTCGACTGGGCGCGTCTGGCGCGTGCCGGGGTCGGGCTCTGGGTCGCGCCGGAGCCCATCGTCGAGGGACCGTCGCTCGCGCCCGGCGATCGCGGGGATACGGTCGCCGAGTTCCAGTTTTTGCTTGCCGATTACGGGTACGGGCTCGAAGTGCTCGGCCATTACGACGCGGCGACGCAGGATGTCGTCACCGCTTTCCAGCGGCATTTCCGGCCCGCGAAGGTCGACGGGGTGGCGGATCTTTCGACCGTCGCCACCCTTCGCCGTCTTGTGGAAGCAGCGCGCGCCGCCGCTTAGGGGATCAGCGTCACGCGGCCGAAGGCCTTGCGGCTCTCGATGTATTCGTGTGCCGCCGCCGCATCCTTCAGCGGGAAGGATTTGTCGAGCACGACCTTCAACTCGCCCTTCGCAATGTCGCCGATCAGTTTCTGGATGTTGTCGTGGACGCGGTCGGTGAAGATTTCGGCGCCGAGGAAGACGCCCGACAGCGACTGGTTGCCGCCCATCATCGTCGTCACGTCGACGCGCATGTCCTCGCGACCGGCGCGGCCGACCATCGAAATGCGGCCGCTATAGCCGAGCGACAGGATCGACTTCTGCAGCGTCGAGCCGCCGACCGGATCGACGACGAGATCGACACCCTTGTTGTCGGTGAGCCGCTTCGCTTCGGCGACGAGGTCCTGCGTGCGGTAGTTGATGCCGTGGTCCATGCCGTATTGCTTCAGGCCTTCGAGCCGGTCGTCGCTCGACGCCGTTGCGATGACCGTGGCGCCGGCTTTTTTCGCAAGCTGGATCGCGGCGAGGCCGACGGCGCCGGCGCCTGCCTGCACGAGCACCGTTTCGCCGGCCTTCAGGCGGCCGAACTCGAACAGGCAATCATGCGCGGTGCCGAAAGGAACGGGAATGGCGGACGCCGCCTTGATGTCCATGTTTTCGGGAATGAGCCATGCCGTGCGCGCGAAGACCGAACGAAGTTCCGCATGCGAGCCGTGCATGTTGACCGTCGTCACGCGCTGGCCGGGCTTCAGGTGCGTGACCTCCGCGCCGACCTCGATAATCGTGCCCGCCGCCTGATAGCCGACGATATGCGGCACGGTCGCCAGTTCGCCGCCGGCGCGGTTCAGCGTGTCGCCGCCTTCGATCGAGACTGCTTCGACCTTGATGACGATGCCTTGCGCCAGGCATTGCGGATCGGGGACGTCTTCGTATTTCAATACCGAGGGCGGACCGTTTTCGTAATAGACAGCGGCCTTCATCGCGTTCTCCCATGTGTGGATTGTCGTTAGGGGCAATGTCGGCATCGCGCGGGCAATCCGCAAGCGTCTTGACGCGGACGATTTTCAGGCTCATCTCATTCCCGTCAGATGGCCGGATGGCCGCTGCATGAAAATGCAGAGGAAAGTCCGGGCTCCACGGAGACACGGTGCCGGCTAACGGCCGGCGGGGGCGACCCCAGGGAAAGTGCCACAGAAAGTAAACCGCCCGGACCTTCGGGCACGGGTAAGGGTGAAAGGGTGCGGTAAGAGCGCACCGCGCGGCCGGTAACGGGCGCGGCACGGCAAACCCCACCGGGAGCAAGACCAAATAGGGGCGGCATTTCAGGTGTTTAGCCTGGAAAACCCGTTTCCGGGCCGCCGCCCGGGTTGGTTGCTAGAGGCGTCCGGTAACGGACGTCCCAGATGAATGGTCATCGCCCGCAAGGGTACAGAACCCGGCTTACAGGCCATCTGACACTCTCTTTCAAAAATCTATCTTCCAATTGTCGCAAACCCCCGCCGCCACGGCTGCCGGATGCCGACTTGCGGCCAATACATATGTTCTTTTTATGTTCTCAAATTATCGACAGTTTTAACGGTCCGTTAAGACAGTTGAGACGGGTCAAAATGGGGCGGAAAACCGCGAAAATACTAGGCTTTCCCGTTGACGACCATGAAATCCCATGGTATCCCATGATGTCCCGTATAAGGCCAGAGCGCGCCCGTAAAGCGCCTGCCGGTCCCACGGGCACAAGTCCCCTCAGGCAGGAGGGGGCGGCCCGAGAGAGGGGAGAGGTCGGCCGATGGAGTCGTTCCGGGGGCGTTTCACGAACAAGATCGATGCGAAGGGTCGCGTGTCCGTGCCCGCGAAGTTTCGCGCCGTGACGGTTGCGCAGGGCTTCAACGGGATCATCTGTTTTCCGCCGCTGAGCGAGGGCCGCTTCATCGAAGGCTGCGGGCCTGCCTTTGCCGCGACGATCGACCAGATGCTGGCGCGGCTCGATCCGTTTTCGACTGAGCGCGACATGCTGGCCTCCGTGCTGCACGGCGAGAGCGCCGAGCTGATGTTCGACGCCGACGGGCGCGTCATTCTGCCGGAAAGCCTGCGCGAGTTCGCCGGCATCACCGACGAGGCGGTGTTTGTGGGCGCGGGCGAGCGGTTCCAGATCTGGGAACCGAAGGCCCATGCGGCTTTCACCGTCGAAGCGCGCAAGCAGGTACCGAGCTTCCGCGCCATGCTGAAAGCGCCGCCCCCTGTGGATGGAGGCGGCCGATGAGCGACAGCGGCCGGAGCAGCGCCCCTCATATTCCGGTGATGCTCGCCGATGTCCTCGATGTCCTTCGGCCGCGCGACGGCGGGATTTATGTCGATGGAACTTTCGGCGCGGGCGGTTACACGCGGGCGATCCTCGGATCGGCCGATTGCGCGGTGCTGGCGATCGACCGCGATCCGAGCGCGATCCTGCGCGGCCGCGAACTCGCGACCGAATTTGCCGGACGGCTGACGCTGATCGAGGGTTGCTTCGGCGACATGGTGCGGCTCGTCCGCGCGCTCGGCCACGCAACGGTCGACGGGGTGGTGCTCGATCTCGGCGTTTCGTCGATGCAGCTCGATGAGGCCGAACGCGGCTTCTCGTTCCAGCAGGACGGACCGCTCGACATGCGGATGGGCGGCGACGGGCTGTCGGCCGCGGATGTGGTCAACACTTTCGACGAGGGCGACCTTGCCCGCATCATCGCCGTCTATGGCGAGGAGAAGCGCGCGCGGGCGGTGGCCAAGGCAATCGTCGCGGCGCGCGCGCAGGCCGAATTCAAGCGGACCCTGGAGCTTGCGGAGACGGTTGCTCGCGTCATCGGCCGCCGGCCGCAGGACCGCATCCATCCGGCGACGCGGACTTTCCAGGCGCTCAGGATTTTCGTCAATGACGAGCTTGGCGAACTGGCGCG
>PHEO01000393.1 GCA_002841195.1 Alphaproteobacteria bacterium HGW-Alphaproteobacteria-11 | reverse complement strand
CCTACACCCGCCGGGGCGGACTGCTCCACGATATCGAGCGTGGCCGCACGCCAGTGCCAGCGCCCCATAATGCACCCCTGAAAGGAGCCCAAGCATGAGCCAGCTGCTCGACCGTCTGACGTTCTTCCGCCAGACGAAACAAGGCTTTGCCGACGGTCACGGCGTCACCACCAATCAGAACCGCGATTGGGAGGATGGCTATCGCGCGCGCTGGCAGCACGACAAGATCGTGCGCAGCACCCACGGGGTGAACTGCACCGGATCGTGCAGCTGGAAGATCTACGTCAAGGGCGGGATCATCACCTGGGAAACGCAGCAGACCGATTATCCGCGCACGCGGCCCGATCTGCCAAACCACGAACCGCGCGGCTGCCCGCGCGGGGCGAGTTACAGCTGGTATATCTATTCCGCCCAGCGGCTGAAATATCCGATGGTGCGTTCGCGACTGCTTAAGCTGTGGCGCGAAGCGCGCGTGATGCGCACTCCGGTGGCCGCGTGGGCATCGATTGTCGAGGATCCGGCCAAGCGCAAAAGCTACACCGCGATCCGCGGTCACGGTGGGTTCGTGCGGTCAACCTGGGACGAGGTGAACGAAATCATCGCGGCGGCCAATGCCTATACGGCGAAGACCTATGGCCCGGATCGGGTGATCGGGTTCAGCCCCATCCCGGCGATGTCGATGGTCAGCTACGCAGCGGGATCACGTTATCTGTCGCTGCTCGGCGGTTCAATCATGAGCTTTTACGACTGGTATTGCGATCTGCCGCCCGCCAGCCCGCAAACCTGGGGCGAACAGACCGACGTTCCCGAAAGCGCGGACTGGTATAATGCCGGGTTCCTGATGCTGTGGGGATCGAACGTGCCGCAAACGCGCACGCCCGATGCCCACTTCATGACCGAGGCGCGCTATCGCGGGGCCAAGGTCGCGGTGGTCAGCCCCGATTATGCCGAGGCGACCAAATTCGCCGACCTGTGGCTCAACCCCAAACAGGGCACCGACGCCGCGCTCGCGATGGCGATGGGCCATGTGATCCTGCGCGAATATCACCTCGACCGGCAGGCGGAATATTTCGAGGATTATTGCCGC
>PHEO01000189.1 GCA_002841195.1 Alphaproteobacteria bacterium HGW-Alphaproteobacteria-11 | reverse complement strand
ACATGCAGGCAGCGGTTGTAGAAATAGCTGACATGCTCCGAATAGAGCCGCTCGGCTTCCTCGTCCGTGTCGGCGACGCAGATCGTCTGCGCGAAGCCGGCACGGTAGGGGCTCTCGTCGGGCGCGTTGCGCTCCGCGACGCGGTCCCAATAGCCCTGCATCAACGCCTTGGCGCGGATGTAACCGGAGAAGGAGAGGTAGGAATAGGAATAGGTGTTGTCGATGCAGAAATCGTAGGTCTCGACCGAACCGCCGCCCGGAATATGGATCGGCGGCGGGTCCTGGATCGGCCTCGGCCAGATGTTGACGTGGCGCAACTTGTTGTAACGCCCGTTCCACGCGAAGGGATCGGGGTCCGACCAGGCGCGGCGAATGAGGTCGTGCGCTTCCTGATACTTCTCGCGCGTCAGCGCCGGTATCTGCCCGTAGCAGTAGTTCGTGTCCATCGACGTGCCGACCGGGAAACCGGCGACGAGCCGCCCGCCCGAAATGCAGTCGAGCATCGCGAATTCTTCGGCGACGCGCACCGGCGGATTGTAGAGCGCGATCGAATTGCCGAGCACCACAAGCCCTACATCCGACGTGCGCCGCGCCAGCCCCGCCGCGATGATATTGGGCGACGGCATGATGCCGTAGCCGTTCTGGTGATGCTCGTTGACGCCGATGCCGTCGAAGCCCAGCGTGCCCGCATATTCGAGCATGTCCATGTAGGAATTGTAGACCTCGTGGCTCTTTGTCGGATCGAACAGGCGCGAGTCGATGTCGACCCAGACCGAACGGTGTTTCTCCCGGAAATCGTCCGGCAGATAGGGCCAGGGCATCAGATTGAACCAGGTGAATTTCATGTCGGTCCTCCCGGAAGGGGCTCTTTTTGGCGCGCACTGGCGTGGCGTCCGGCCCTCGTCGTTGTTAGGGTGTTCACCCTAGGCCGGGAGTCTAGCTACTTCACCGAATTTCTGCAACGGCGTGATGAGTGGTGTGGGCCTCTCGCATCGGTCAATATGCAGGCGCAAAATCCTGGGGTTTCGGAAGGCTGCCAAATTATGGGTACACAAGTTTATAGGCTCAACACAGACAAGAGATCACTTTCATTGCTTGGCAAGCGCCCTATGAGTGACCTGAATCTGTACGAAGTGAGCGACTTGGAAACGTGGCTTGCAAGTTGTAAAGATCGGTTATTTGGCCGATCAATTCTTTGGATTGCGCGGCAGGACTGGTCGTCTGACGCGCAGCGAAGTGACATTGTCGGCATTAGCGATCGCGGCGATCTTGTCGTAGTGGAACTGAAACGTGGCAAAGCAGCGGAAGCCGCAGTCACGCAGGTTGTCGGCTATGCTGCGGAGTATCAGTCGCTTGCGCCACGCGATCTTGCGCGGCTCTACCACGAACACAGCCAGAAAATCGGCCGCACAACACTCATTGATCCCGCTCTGTCTCTGGAGGATGCCGAAGCTCGGATTAGCGCACATGTGGTAGAAGGGCAGGAGGTAAATGAAAGTCAAATTTTGTTAATTTTCGCCGAAGCATTTGAGGATCGAACACTATCAATTTGCGACTATTTAAGTCGTTCTGCAGGCGAAGCAACTTTCTCAATTGAATTGTGGCAGTTCGGCATACACCCGATGTCTGTCGCGGGCGCTGAAGATGAGAAAATATTTATTGTGGAGCAAATTCTGCCGCCACCGAGCATTCGGGCTCAGGTGGAAGCTGAGCGAGAAGCAGCGAAGACTCGTAAGTATGCCAGAGACCCAAGGCGCATTGAATTCATGCAATCGCTCATTGGGTATCTCCAACCACGCGACCACCCTCTGTATCGGTCGCCTGGGCAAAGCTACGCCGGATATATAAAAATTTCTGGCGTCGAAATCGAGTTCCAAGTTCCAAGGGGAAATCGTCATCCTCGGCTAAGCTTGCCCAATTCAGTTCAATTGGATGAAGACGTTGATCGCGAATACGAGCTAAAGAGAGGTGCCGGCGAGGATGGATTCTGGTGGATCGAATTCTCGAAATTTGACGCGAACAATCTTCAATTTTCTGACAAGTTTGGTGATGACCTTATCCGGGTTATAGAGAGGCTCAAGGTAGCGTCGACGTGAAAGCCAGAAAATAGTCGATGATCGCGGGAAGGCAAATGTCATGCGCTTCAAGACACTCGGAAATTCCGGTCTGAAGGTTTCGGTCGTCGGTCTCGGTTGCAACAATTTCGGCATGAAGATCGATCAGGCGGCTACCGACAACGTTGTCGGCAAGGCGCTCGATCTCGGCATCACGCTCTTCGACACGGCCGATGTTTATGGCAACAAGGGCGGCTCGGAGCGGATGCTCGCCCATGCGCTGGGTGCGCGGCGCAAGGAGATCGTGCTGGCGACGAAGTTCAGCCTCCCGATGGACGACGGCGAATACATGAAGGGCGGCTCGCGCCGCTACATCTTGCAGGCCGTCGAGGCGAGCCTCAAACGTCTGAACACGGATTATATCGACCTCTACCAGATGCATTTCCCCGATCCCGCAACGCCGATCGAGGAAACGATTTCGGCGCTGGACGATCTGGTGCGCTCCGGAAAGGTGCGTTACATCGGCTGCTCGAACTTCGCCGGCTGGCAGCTTGTCGAGGCGCATTACATCGCGAAGGAAGCCGGCCGCGCGCCGTTCGTCAGCGCCCAGAATCACTACAATTTGCTCGACCGCAAGATCGAACTCGAACTGGTGCCGGCCGCGAAGAAATACGGCGCCGCCATCCTTCCCTATTTTCCGCTGGCAAGCGGCATGCTGACCGGCAAATACCGCCGCGGCGGCAACGGCCCGGAAGACGGCCGTCTGACGGTCGCCGCCGCCATGGGCAAGAACCTCCTGACCGACACCAATTTCGACATTGTCGAAAAGGTGACGGCGTTTGCCGAGGCGCGCGGCAAGTCGACGCTCGACGCCGCCATCGGCTGGCTCGCCTCGCAGCCCCATGTCGCCAGCGTCATCGCCGGCGCGACGAAGCCCGAACAGGTTGAGCAGAATGTTCAGGCCGGCGCATGGGAAATGACGGCAGAAGAACTCGACGAGATCAACAAGATGACGTTCCGTTTCTAGACCCGGCCGCCGCGGCCGATTTTGCTTGGGGGAGCGGCCGCCGTCCCTATACTCACCGCATCGGAATTGACACAGACAAACAGGGCGGCGCCTTCGCGAAGGTAAGCCGCGGGGGGAAATTGGGCCATGACCGCGCCGCTGTCGCGATCCTCGATCTATATTCATGGTTCGATCGGCCTGCCGATCGCGATGTTCGGCTATCCGGTGGCGATCTGGCTGCCGCCCTTCTATGCCGGCGAACTTGGCGTGTCGCTGGCCGCCGTCGGCACGATGATCATGCTGGCGCGCCTCACCGACGTCGTCACCGATCCAATGATCGGCTATCTCTCCGACCACACGCATACGCGCATCGGCCGCCGCAAGCCCTTCATGCTGCTCGGCCTGCCGATCCTCGTCGCCGGCGTGCTGTTTCTCTTCATGCCGCATCTTTTCGGTTTCACAGCGGTCGGCAGCGTCTATCTGCTGGCCTGGCTCGGCATCATGTTCATCGGCTCGACGCTGGTCTACATCCCCTATTTCGCCTGGGGCGCCGAAATGTCGCCCGACTATCACGAACGCTCGCGCATCACCGCCTCGCGTGAATTCTATGTGCTGGTGGGGTTGATGCTGGCGGCGCTGATCCCGGCATTGCTGCCGCTTTTCATCGAAGGCCCGGCGCGGCCGAAGCCGGTGCTGGAGGCGATGGGCTGGTCGATCGTGCTGCTGACGCCGCTGCTGGTGCTGCTCGTTTGCTGGCGCGTCCAGGAGCCGGCGCATGTGAAGGTCGCGCGCCGCGTGCCGCTGATCGAGGGGCTGCGCCATGTCGGCCGCAACGGGCCGATGGTGCGCGTGCTCGCCATCGTGCTGATCGTCACCGGCGGCGAGGCTTTCCGCAACGCGCTCTCACTCTTCTTCATGCGCGACTATATCGGCGTCACCGGCGTCGGCATGCTCTACCTCTATTATTTCGGCGCGGGCCTGCTCGCCATTCCGGGCTGGCTCTGGCTCGGCCGCCGGATGGGCAAGCACAAGGCCTTCGCGGTCTGCATGACGGCGGCGGCCGCGCTTTCGACCATCGCCTTCTTCCTCGTGCCCGGCCAGACGCAGATTTTCACGGTGATGTTCGTCGCCAAGGGGCTCTGCTTCGGCGGCCTGCAGTTCCTGCCGCTTGCGATGCTCGCCGACGTCGTCGATGTCGACACCGCGCGCTCCAAGGGCAAGCGTGCCGGCACGTTCTTTGCCATATCCGGCATGACCACCAAGCTCGCGACCGCCTTCGGCACCGGCATCTCGCTCAACGTGGTGGCCTTTTTCGGCTTCAACCCCGCGCCCGGCGTGGTCAATGGGCCGGATGAGATGTGGTGGCTCACCTTCTCCTATGCCGTGATCCCCTCGCTCTTCTTCCTTGCCGCGCTCTGGCTCACCTGGACCTATCCGCTGACGGCGGCGCGGCAGGCGCGTCTGCGCGGGCTGATCGAGCGGCGCAACACGCGGCTGGCACAGGAGGCCGCGATCAACCGCTCGGCCGATTGAGCGGTCCGTTTCCTTCGCGTTTCCGGGCGGTTTCCCTTTCGATTTCGAAATGCCGTCCCGCCGCGCTAGAATGCCGCCAACAGAATTAAAAGGCATTCGGAGGAAATTATGGGTGAGGTGGATCTCGTTATCCGCGGCGGCACGGTCGTCGACGGCTCGGGCGGCGCGGCTTATGAGGCCGATGTCGCGATCGACAAGGGCGTCATCGTCGAGATCGGCAAGGTCGCCACGAAGGGCCGCGAGGAAATAGACGCGAAGGGCCTGCTGGTCACGCCGGGTTGGGTCGACATCCATACCCATTACGACGGACAGGTAACATGGGACAGCCGCATGACGCCGTCCTCGATCCACGGTGCGACGACGGTGGTGATGGGCAATTGCGGCGTCGGCTTCGCGCCGGTGAAGAAAACCGATCACGACCGCCTGATCCGCCTGATGGAAGGCGTCGAGGACATTCCGGGCGCCGCGCTCCATGAAGGCCTGTCGTGGAAATGGGAGAGCTTCGCCGACTACATGGCCGCCGTCGAAACGCTGCCGCACGACATAGACCTCGTGATGCAGGTGCCGCATGGCGCGGTGCGCGTCTATGTGATGGGCGAGCGCGGCGCGAAGCGCGAACCGGCAACCGATGCCGAGATCGCCGAGATGCGCGAGATCGTCCGCGACGCGATCAAGGCCGGCGCCATCGGCTTCTCGACATCGCGCACGGTTGCGCATCGCACCAGTGACGGCGACCTGACGCCGACCATCGGCGCCGCCGACAAGGAAATGATCGCGATTGCCGAGGGCCTGAAGGAAGCCGGCGCCGGCGTGCTGCAATGGGTGTCGGACTTCCGTGACGTCGATCACGAATTCTCGCTGGTCGAGAAACTGGTCGAAGTGTCGGGCCGTCCCTTGAGCTTTTCACTGGTGCAGGCCGATGTGGTGCCCGACCAGTGGCGCGAGCTGCTGAAGCGGCTCGACGGCGCGGCGGGCCGCGGCCTGCCGATCAAGGCGCAGGTGCAGGGCCGCCCGGTCGGCCTGATGCTGGGGCTTCAGGGCTCGGTCCATCCCTTCCTGACGCGGCCGAGCTACCGCGCGATTGCCGACAAGCCGCTCGACGAACGCGTCGCGATCATGCGCGACCCGGCCTTCCGCGCAAAATTGCTGGCCGAGGATCTCGAGCCAGGCCACCCGTTCCTCAATTCGCTGGCGGGC
>PHEO01000392.1 GCA_002841195.1 Alphaproteobacteria bacterium HGW-Alphaproteobacteria-11 | reverse complement strand
GTGCGCTCACGGCGCCCGCCGGCGGCGCGAGTTGCGACGCAGAAACGGCGGCGACTGACGCGACCGGCGCGGCGGTCGCGCGGCGTTCGTCGGGCGGCGTTTCGACTTTCGGCGCAATGAAGGTTTCCGCAACGGCGCGTCCGTCGCCGATACCGCCATCGAGCGGCGCCCGCCCGATATACTGGACGCGAACTTTCGCCGTGCCCTTCGTCATGAAGCCGAGCTCTTCGGCAGCCCGCTTCGACATGTCGATCTCGCGCCCGGCCGCAAACGGCCCGCGATCGTTGACGCGGACAATCACCGAACGGCCATTCTCAAGATTTGTGACGCGCGCAATCGTCGGCATCGGCAATGTCGGATGCGCGGCGGTCATAGCGTTCTGGTCGAAGATTTCGCCATTTGCGGTCTGCTTGCCGTGAAATTGCGGCCCGTACCAGGAGGCGATGCCCGTCGAGTCGTATTTGTCGTCTTCGCGCGGGTAGTACCAGATACCGGCAATCTGGTAGGGGTTGCCGACCTTGTAGTATCCGCCGCCTGTCTTGAGAGATCCCGGCGACGAGGGTTTGCTGGCCGTTCCACAGCCCGCCAGCAGCAATGCGAACGCCAACGGCGCCAGCAGGGCGAACACCGCGCCGCGGACCCTTTGGGAAGTTCGAACAGGCATTGGAGACCCCTCTCCGAGGCCGCTGCCGCGCACCGTTGGTGGCGAATCACTCCTCGAATGCAATCTTTTTTCTTATAGTGAGCCGGGCTTTCTGCGGCAAGCAGGACCGGATATCCGGCCCGAAATTGCGACCGGCGCCATGCGGTTACATCCTGTATGGTCGAGCCGTCTCCCCCAATGGAAAAGACAAGTGAACGACCTTTCCGGACACCCCGCTCCCCCCTCCCTGACCGCCGGTCTGGTCGGCCTGATCCGCGGCAAGCCGGTCACGGCCGCCGATCTCGACGCCGCCGCGCTCTTCACGCTGGATGCCGTCGCCAACAGCCTCGCCGGGCGCAATTCGGAACCGGGCCGCGTGTTGATGAACTGGTGGCAGACGCGCGGCGCCTCCAACGCGGCGCCAGAGCCGGCGCGCCTCGCCTTTTTG
>PHEO01000391.1 GCA_002841195.1 Alphaproteobacteria bacterium HGW-Alphaproteobacteria-11 | reverse complement strand
CCCGCCATGACGCAGGATCTTTCGTCCAAAAACACGAGTCCCCGATGGGATTTCTGGATCGACCGGGGCGGCACTTTCACCGATGTGATCGGGCGGGCGCCGGACGGCGGCATGACGGCGCGGAAGCTGCTCTCCGAGAACCCGGAACACTATGCGGATGCGGCGCTGCAAGGCATTCGCGACCTGCTGGGCGTGCCGGCGGGCGCGGACTTGCCGGCCGGCCGCATCGGCGCGGTCAAGATGGGAACGACGGTCGCGACCAATGCGCTGCTCGAACGCAAGGGCGAGCGCACGCTCTTCCTGACCACGCGGGGCTTTGCCGATGCGCTCGCCATCGGCTATCAGGCCCGGCCGCATCTCTTCCGGCTGAAGATCGAAAAGCCCGAACTTCTCTACGCGCGCGTGGCGGAGGTCGGTGAGCGTGTCACCGCCGAGGGCGAGGTGCTGACGCCGCTCGACCGCGACGAAACACGCGCCGAATTGCGCGCGGCATATGAGGCGGGCATTCGCGCCGTGGCGATCTGCTTCATGCATGGCTACCGCTACCCGGCGCATGAAAACGAGGCCGCGGCCATCGCGCGCGAAACCGGCTTCACGCAGGTTTCAGTGGGCCACAAGGCAAGCCCGCTGATCAAATTCGTCGCGCGCGGCGACACGACGGTCGTCGACGCCTATCTCTCGCCCTTGCTGCGCCGCTATGTCGATGGCGTGGCGCGCGAGATCGGCGCCGACGATGAGGAAACGCGGCTCTTCTTCATGCAGTCGTCGGGCGCGCTGACCGACGCTTCCCTGTTCGAGGGCAAGGACGCGATCCTGTCGGGCCCTGCGGGCGGCGTGGTCGGCGCGGCGGCGACGGCGGCGGAAGCGGGCTTTACCCGCGTGATCGGCTTCGACATGGGCGGCACCTCGACCGACGTGTCGCATTTCGGCGGCGAATACGAACGGAGCTTCGAGACCGAGGTTGCGGGCGTGCGCATGCGCGTGCCGATGATGCGCATTCACACGGTGGCGGCCGGCGGCGGCTCGATCCTGCATTATGAAGACGGGCGCTTTCAGGTGGGTCCGGACTCGGCGGGCGCCAACCCCCGCCCC
>PHEO01000188.1 GCA_002841195.1 Alphaproteobacteria bacterium HGW-Alphaproteobacteria-11 | reverse complement strand
GGCCATGGCGGCGCGCTGGAAGGCCGGCTTCAGCACCAGATCCTCGGGCGGGTAGCCGCTCAGGAAAAGCTCGGAAAAGATGATGAGATCGGCGCCCGCCAGCGCGGCCTCGCGGCGGGCGGCCACGGCCTTCTCGACATTGCCCGCGATGTCGCCGACGACGGGGTTTAGCTGGGCGAGCGCAATGCGGAGCTTGTCGGTCATGGGGGCGCGGAAATCCGGGGCTTGAGGCCGATATATGGGGCCGGGATGGGTGTTTCTAGCGGTTGAGGGACGCACTCACAATAGTACGCAGATGAACGGGCTTTCGGGGTGCACCAAGGCCGACGCAGGGTTAGGCTCCCGCCAACGATCAATTTCAGAGGGAGGACCATCCATGACCGTCAACCGCCAGATTCTGCTGGTCGAAAACCCCAGCGGCAAGCTCGCGACGAGCCATTTCCGGCTGCATGAAGGCGAGGTGCCCAAGCCGCAGGACGGCGAAGTGCTGGTGAAGACGCGGCTCATATCGCTGGACGCGGCCAACCGGGCCTGGATGCAGGGCGCGACCTACCGGGCGGCGGTGGAGGCCGGGACGGTGATGGCCGGGGGTTCGGTGTCGGAAGTCGTCGAATCGAAGGCGCCGGGATTTGCCAAGGGCGACCTCGTGTTCGGCGATACGGGCTGGCAGGAATATGCGGCGCTGAAGGCGAAGACCGTCAACAAGCTGCCGAAGCTCGAACCGCTGTCGCATCTCCTCAGCGTTTACGGCATCGCCGGGTTGACGGCCTATTTCGGATTGCTCGATATCGGCGACCCGAAGGCGGGCGAGACGGTGGTGGTGTCGGCGGCGGCGGGCTCGGTCGGGTCGATCGTCGGGCAGATCGCCAAGATCAAGGGTTGCAATGTCATCGGCATCGCGGGCGGCGCTTCGAAGTGCAAGCTGCTGACCGACGAACTCGGCTTCGACCATGCGATCGACTACAAGGCCGCGCCGGTGGGCAAGGCGCTCAGGGCGGCGGCGCCGAAGGGCATCGACGTCTATTTCGACAATGTCGGCGGCGACATTCTGGAAGCGTGCTTGTTCGGCATGAACAATTTCGGCCGCATCGCCTGTTGCGGGGCGGTGTCGCAATATGACGGGGCGGCCCCGGCGCATGGGCCGCGCGGCATTCCGGGCCTCATCGTCGTCAAGCGGCTGACGATGCGCGGCTTCATCGTGATGGACTATCAGGACCGGCACGAGAAAGCGCTTGAAGAGCTGCAGGGCTGGGTCGCCTCGGGCAAGCTGAAGGTCAAGGAAGACATCATGCAGGGGCTCGAAAACACGCCGCAGGCGCTGGTCGGACTGCTGGCCGGCGACAATGTCGGCAAACGCATGGTCAAGGTGTCGTAGATCCGGCGGATTTCCGCGACGGAACCGCCGCCGGGCCGCGTTGAATGTTTCGTTGAGGCAATCAAACGGACCGGCGGAAGCATGGGCTATGACAGCGGCGGCGCAACGCAATCGACAGCATGGGGACGGGTGCTCGCGGCTCCGGCCGCGCTGACCGCCCGCTGGCGGCGGATGACGCCTCGCTGGCGTGTGGCCACGGCGCTGGCGGCGGCGCTGACGCTGTGGCTCGGCTATGGCGCGCTGAGCGGCGCCGAGGCCGAGACATACCGTACGCAGCGCGTGGCGCTTGGCAGCATCGAAAACACCGTGACGGCGCTCGGCTCCTTGCAGCCGAAAGACTATGTCGATGTCGGCGCACAGGTTTCGGGGCAACTCAGGGATGTCTATTTCGAGATCGGCGACGAGGTGCGGGCAGGCGACCTGCTGGCCGAGATCGACGCCAAGGTCTACGAGACGGAGGTGCAGGCGGCCCGCGCGCGGCTCAGCGATCTCGAATCGCAGCTTGCCGGACGCGAGGCCGAGCTTGTGCTGGCGCAGCGGCAATATGCGCGCAATCTCGATCTCGCCAGGATCGACGCGGTGAGCCGCAACGAACTCGACACCAGCGAAACGCAAGTGAAGACGCTGAAGGCGTCGATCGGTTCGATCACGGCGCAGATCGCGCAGCAGCGTTCGACGGTGGAAGGCGGCGAGGCCAATCTCGGCTACACGAAAATCCATGCGCCGATGGACGGCACGGTGGTTTCGCAAACGGCCCTGAAAGGCCAGACGCTGAATGCCAACCAGGTTGCGCCGGTGGTGTTGCAGATCGCCGATCTCGACACGATGACCGTCAAGGCGCAGGTGGCGGAAGCCGATATCGGCAAGCTCAAGGCGGGTATGCCGGTTTATTTCACGACGCTCGGCCTCGCCGGCCAGCGCTGGGAATCCACAATCAGACAGGTGCTGCCGACACCGGAAATTCTCAACGACGTGGTTCTCTACAATGTTCTGATCGACATCGACAACTCCGACCGGCTGCTGATGACGTCGATGACGGCGCAGGTGTTTTTCCTGCTCGGCGAAGTGAAGGATGTGCCCGTGGTGCCGATGGCGGCGCTGCGGCCGGCGCGCGGCGGCGGCGCACAAGCGTTCGATGTGACGGTGATGACGGCGAACGGGCCGCAAGCGCGGACGATCGAGGCCGGGCTGATGAACCGCGTGTCGGCCGAAATCGTGTCGGGACTTGCCGAAGGCGACGAAGTGGTAATTGGAAGCGCGTCGACGGCCGCAGGGCCGGCGGCGGGCGGACGCGGCACGCGACGGGGATTGCTCTTTTGACCCGCCCGCTGATCGAAATTCGCAACGTCGCGCGCGTCTACCGGACCGGCGATACCGAAGTCAGGGCGCTTGACGGCGTGTCGCTGACTATCCGCGCCGGCGAGTTCGTCGCCATCATGGGGCAATCGGGTTCCGGCAAATCGACGCTGATGAATATTCTCGGCTGCCTCGACCGGCCGACAAGCGGGAAATATCTCGTCGGTGGTACCGATGTGGCGATGCTTTCCGGCGACGCGCTGGCGGCGCTGCGGCGCGACACGTTCGGCTTCGTGTTCCAACGCTATAACCTGCTGGCGACGATGACGGCAACGGAGAATGTCGAACTGCCGGCGGTTTACGCCGGGCAAAACAAGGATGTGCGCAACGCACGCGCACGGGCGCTTGTCGCGCGGCTGGGGCTTGGCGACCGGAGCGAGCACCGGCCCAACGAATTGTCGGGCGGGCAGCAGCAACGCGTATCGATCGCGCGGGCGCTGATGAACGACGCGCAGGTGATCCTTGCCGACGAACCGACGGGCGCGCTGGACAGCCAGAGCGGCGCGGAGGTGCTGGCGCTGCTGAAGGAACTCAACGCCGAAGGGCGAACCGTGCTGCTGATCACGCACGACCCGCAAGTGGCATCACATGCCGACCGGCTGGTGCGGCTTGCCGACGGGCGCGTGCTCGACGACACCGCGACGACAACCGAAACGCGGGCGCCGCATGTCGCGCCGCGCCCTGCCGGCACGCCGCAGATTTTCGGCGCCGATGTCGGCGAGGCGGTGAAAATGGCGTTCCGGTCGCTCCGAATGAACCTCTTCCGTACGGCGCTGACACTGCTCGGCGTCGTGATCGGCGTCGGCGCGGTGGTCGCGATGCTCGCCATCGGCGACGGCAGCAAGGCCAATGTGATGGAGCGCATCCAGTCGATGGGAACCAACCTGCTTTCAATTCGGGCCGGGGGACCGGGCGTGCGCGCGGCCGAAGTCGCGACGCTGACCGTCGAAGACCTGGAGGCAATCCTCGAACTGCCGAATGTCGTGGCGGCCATTCCCGAACGCTCGACCAGCGCAACGATGCGCTTCGGCAATGTCGATTACCGGACGCAGATACAAGGGACGTGGCCCGAGTTCCCCATCGTCAACGACTGGGAACTCGCCGAGGGCGCGTTTTTTCATCGCGCCGACGTGACCGGCTACCGGCCCGTCATCGTGCTCGGCAAGACAGTGGCCGACATCATGTTTCCGAATGGCGAGAATCCGGTCGGCCAGTATGTGCTGGTGCAGAACGTGCCGTTCGAAGTGGCGGGCGTGATGAAAGCCAAGGGCGCAGCGATGTTCGGCCGCGACCAGGACGATGTGGCGCTGGTGCCGATCTCGACCGGGTTCATGCGGCTGTTCGGGCGGCAATATCTTTCGTCGATCAGCGTCAAGGTTTCCGATGCGGCGCTCATCAACGAGACGCAGGCCGACATCGAAGCGCTGCTGCGCGTGCGGCACGGCACCGAAGACTTCCAGGTGCGCAACACCGCCTCGATCCTAGAAATGGCCGAGGCGACACAGAACACACTGACGATATTGCTCGGCTCGGTGGCGGCGATTTCGCTGCTGGTGGGCGGGATCGGCGTGATGAACATCATGCTGGTCAGCGTGACGGAGCGGACGCGCGAAATCGGCATCCGCATGGCAACCGGTGCGCGCAAGCTCGACATCATGCTGCAGTTCAACACCGAGGCGCTTGTCGTGTGCGGTATCGGCGGGCTGGCCGGGGTGCTGATCGGGCTCGGCGCGGCGGGGCTTGCGCAATGGTCCGGCATGAGCGTGGCCTATTCGGCGACACCGGCGATCATGGCCTTCACCTGCGCCTTTCTGACGGGATTGCTGTTCGGCTATCTGCCGGCGCGCAAGGCGGCCAATCTCGATCCTGTCGTCGCGCTGGCTTCGGAGTGAACGGGATGCAGAAAATCATCATGGCTGCGATTGCCGTCGCAATGCTGGCGGGTTGTTCGATGGTGCCGGACTATGAGCACCCGGCGGTCGAGATGCCGGCGGCGTGGAGTGTGGCGGAGGCGGAGGGCGCGCGGGCGGCGGACGCCGCGTGGTGGCGGAATTTCAACGATGCGGAACTCGACGCATTGATGACGGCGGCGCTGGCGGCAAATCTCGACATCGCGTCGGCGCTGGCGCGGATCGAACAGTCGCAGGGCGCGTTGCGCGCGAGCGGTGCGTCGCTTCTGCCGAATGTGTCGGGCAGCGGCAGCGGCGCCAGCCGGGCCATCGATGGCGGCTCGGCGCGGGAGAGCGCCAGCATCGGCGTCACGGCAAGTTATGCGCTCGACCTCTGGGGCCGCTACCGGGCGCAAGCCGACGCCGCGCGTTCGTCGCTCGATGCGACCGTCTTCGACCGCGATGCGACGCGGCTGATGGTGCAGTCGCAGGTGGCCGTCAGCTATTTCAACATCCTGAACGCCAAGGACCGGCTGGCGATCGCCGAGGAATCGTTGGTGGCCGCGCGCGAGACCTACTGGATCGCCGAAGCACGCTACAATGCGGGCAGCACCTCGGCGCTCGACATCGCGCAGCAGCGCAACAACATCGCCAATATCGAAGCAGGGATTCCGCCGCTTGAGCGCGACGTCGCGGCCAACCAGCATGCATTGGCTATATTGCTCGGCCGGGCGCCGCAAGGCTTCGCGGTGGCAGGAAGCAGCACCGCGCATCTGGCCTTGCCCGACATCGCCACCGGGCAACCGGCGGCGCTGCTGGAACGGCGGCCCGACATACGCCGCGCGGAGGCGCAGCTTGTCGCCGCCAACGCCAATATCGGCGCGGCGCGGGCGGCGTTTTTTCCGAGCCTCGATATTTCGGCATCGGCGACGCGCAGCTTTGCGACCGCCGCGCCGGCCGAGACCGCGACTTCACTTGCCGCCTCGCTGCTGGCGCCGATTTTCTCGGGCGGGTCGCTGGAAGGCAATCTGCAATCGGCCAAGGGACGGCAGGCGGAACTGGCGGCAAATTACCGGAAGGCCGTGCTGACATCGTTCGGCGAGGTGGAGGATGCGCTGGCGAGCGCCGATGCCAATGCACGGCGCGAGGTACTGCTGACTTCGGCGGCGACCGAGGCAAGGCGGGC
>PHEO01000390.1 GCA_002841195.1 Alphaproteobacteria bacterium HGW-Alphaproteobacteria-11 | reverse complement strand
GCGGTCTCGTTCTCCGCCCCGCGCGCTGCGATTTCTGGACCATAGGAGTCTCTTTCAAAGCAACCGCTACGCCTTTTGTTCGGCGGCGGCTGCCCCGGGCCGTAGTGCCCGGCTCCCGCAATGTCGACCTCCCGGGGAAGTGGTCTGGTGCCCACGATCCGCAGGACTGCAGCTTTTCCTCTCCACGCATCTGGCCAGTCCGGACGCGCCCTTCGGTGGAGCGAGATGAACCTAATATGGGGGCGGTTCCGAGGGTGGGGATAAGTTTATTTTCGGGGAGTGCTGCACCTCTATTCTTGAGGCTCTAGGACGTCAAACTTCCACGACAGAAATGTTGCGGGTCGGACCGGAAAAAACGCCCCACCGATTCTCGCGAGCCGATCGGGAGGAAGCCTCAAGTTCGGTATCCCCTCGTACGTAACCTTGGAGAAGATAAACGATCGGTTCAAATCCTTCGGCGACAACGGAGACTGCGAACATTTTCATTGGTGGGATTTTGGTTTTGGGCATCTTGTTCTCAATTCATTGGCGCGGGACTCAAAACCTACCGAAATGCTCCTTCAACTACACCCGCTCGTCCCGCCGCAGGTATCGCACTTCAAACACGTTCCGTTCCGCACCATCGTGAAGTTGCCGCATTCGCCGCAGGCTTCGCCTTCATAGCCTTTCATGCGCGCTTCGGCGGCGCGGGAGATGCCGCCGCTTCCGCCGCCGCCTGACGAAACGCTGAGCGAACCTGCGGCGACGGCGGCGTAAGTCTCGCCGTTCCCTGCGCGCATCAGCGCGCCGGCGGCCATCACTTCGGCCTTCACCGTCTGTTCGCGCATCGCCGGCGCGGCGACGGCTTCCGCCACATCGGCGCGCGCCACCGCGGCCGCGCCGCCGCGCACCAGATAGAGGTTCCCCATCTGCGCGTTGCGCGTGTAACCGGGGCTGACCACGGCCGAGGCCGGAACCGGCGCCTTGCCTTCGTCGGCGCCGTCGCCCATCGCGTCGAAGGCCATTTCCTTCGGATCGACATGGCCGAGATCGGAACGGCCGAGATAGGAGACGGCGAGTTCGCGGAACACATAGTCGAGGATCGAGGTCGCGTTCTTGATC
>PHEO01000389.1 GCA_002841195.1 Alphaproteobacteria bacterium HGW-Alphaproteobacteria-11 | reverse complement strand
ACTCCGGTTCGGATGCGGCGGCACCCGTTGGACCTGCATCGGAACCGGAGAGGATTGCTGCAAGAGTGATCGGTGCGGAGTAGTGCTGCGGCGTGCAGATGCTGGCGAGCGGCGTTTTCGCTCCGGTTCACGTCATAAAAGGGTTTAACTGGACTGGGCAGGCATGGTACGCTTAGATGGACACCCGCAAAAACCTCTCGCTTTGAAGCTGTTCCTGTGATTCACTCGGCGCATTGGACGGAGAGGTTTGATGCACCCACGCAGCCTGTTTTCGCTGGCGGAGCACCTGGAGCGGCTGAGCAAGGGCGGTGATCCACTTGAGGTCCTGGCCGCGACGGTAGAGTTCGAGCGCTTTCGCCCCATTCTGACCCGGGGCCTTGGTTATAGCGACGGAGCCAAGGGCGGCAGGCCGCCGTTCGATCCCGTGGCGATGTTCAAAGTGCTGGTGGTTCAGGCGCAGCATAACCTTTCTGATGCGCGCATGGAGTTCATAATCCGAGATCGCTTGAGCTGGATGCGTTTCTTCGGTTTCGACCTTGGCGGCGCGATGCCCGATGAGAACACCATCCGTCACTATCGCAACCGGCTGACGACAAGCGGCACGCTCGAGGCGCTGATGCAGGCATTCGAACAGCAACTGCGTGAGGCAGGATACTTGGCTATGGGTGGCCAGATCGTCGATGCTACGCTGGTGCCCGCGCCCAAGCAGCGCAACACTGAGGACGAGAAGGCCGCCATCAAGGCGGGCAAGTCGGCCAGGCAGATCTGGCGCGGCAAGCCGAACAAGGCCCGACAGAAAGATGTCGATGCGCGCTGGACGGTGAAGACCGGGGGCAAGATCCGCTATCGCCCCGACGGGACGCCGCTGCCGCAGATCGCCACGCCCGTGTTCGGCTACAAGTCGCATATCAGCATTGATCGGCGCTTCGGCTTTATCCGCAAGATAGCGGTGACCTCAGCCGCAGACAGCGATGGTCGGCAGTTGCGGCGGGTAATCGACACCGCCAACACCGCTGGCGATGTCTGGGCGGACAGCGCCTTCGCAGCAGCAAGAACGAGGCCTGGCTGAAGGCCAACATGCTCAAGAGCCGCATCCATCGCCGCAAGCCCAAGAGAGGTGGC
>PHEO01000388.1 GCA_002841195.1 Alphaproteobacteria bacterium HGW-Alphaproteobacteria-11 | reverse complement strand
GGGGCAGCCCTGGGTGGTGCTCAAGGGCAACCATGACCGCATGTTTGCGGGGTTCCTCGACGACCCTTGGGCGCGCGACCCCGGATTGCGGGCCGAGCTGAGCTGGTTTCATCCGCGCCTTGGCGGGCCGGGCACACTCGAATCCTACGGGCTGCGCGAACCGGCGAACCGGCCGGTCGATCAGGTGCACGCCGAGGCGCTGGCCGCGGTGCCGCAGGCGCACCGCGACTGGCTGGCCGGGCTGCCGCTGCATCTTTTGCGCGGGCAGGCGCTGTTCGTGCACGCGGGCATCCGCCCCGGTGTTGACCTCGCGGCGCAGCGCGAAGATGACCTCTTGTGGATTCGCGCCGAGTTTCTCGAAGATACCCGCGACCACGGCGCGCTGATCGTGCATGGCCACACGGCGATTGAAACCCCGCGCCACCACGGCAACCGGCTGAATATCGACAGTTCGGCAGCCTACGGCGGCCCGGTTTCTGCGGTGGTGATCGAGGGCCGCGACGCCTGGCTGCTGACGCCGGCCGGGCGGGTGCGTTTGACCCCCTGACCTGCGCAGGGCACGGCCGCGCGGCCTTGCCAATGCAGTGCGCGCGTGGTTGCATCGGCCCATGCGTATGCACGTGATGCCTTGGGTCGGGGCAGCGGTGCTGATGGCGGGCACTGCTGTTGCCATGCTGCTGTCGGGGCGCGCCTTGGTTTGCCCTTGCGGCAGCATACGATTTGCCAGTGCGGCGGCGGAAACGGCGCAGGTCTCGCAACAGTTCACCGATTGGTACACGCTTTCGCATCTGGTGCACGGGCTGTTGCTTTATGGCGCTGCGTGGTGGCTGTTGCCCCGGTTGGCGGTGCCGGGGCGCATGCTGGCTGCGGTGGCGGTTGAGGCGGTCTGGGAGGTGGTCGAGAACTCGAACTTCGTGATCGCGCATTTCCGGGCGGATGAGGCGGCGCTGGGCGCGGTGGGCGATACCGTGCTGAATGCTCAAGGCGACATTCTGGCGATGATCGCCGGGTTCTGGCTGGCGCGCTGGCTGCCGGTCCGGGCCTCGGTGGCGCTTGCGCTGGCGCTGGAACTGGCGGCCTATTGGGCGATTCGCGATGGGCTTGTGCTGATCGTGCTCGACAC
>PHEO01000187.1 GCA_002841195.1 Alphaproteobacteria bacterium HGW-Alphaproteobacteria-11 | reverse complement strand
CCCGCCACATCAACCGTCGCACAGCCGCTGGTGCTGCATATCTGGAGTGTTCCAGTATCTGTACTGGAGAATCCGGTCTTTTGATTTGCGAACTCGGCCGTTACCGCGTACCGCAGGCGATTACCCCAAGCGTCCTGTGAGGCCGTGCCCAGGGTGACCCACGGAAAATTTCCCGAGAGCGTTGCACATTCACCCTCATTGATGCCTGTTGTGTAGCGATCTTCCCGGCCATTGTTCAGATCCCTAAGTGATCCGTCGCCGTCGTTGTCCACGGACTCCTCGGGGTCGTTCTGCATCAGGTCCGGGCAGGGCAAATGATGGCGTGGTTCGGTCGTTAGTGTCAGGTTGATGTCTGTATTTGGGACAGGGCATGAGGTCTCCAACTTCACGTTTTCCACAGCAGAGCAATGTGTCGAACAGTCTGGTCCTTCTGAACTTACATAGTTCAGTACAACCTCACAGGTCGTACCTTCCTCCGTGGCCTCTACCGCCGTGTATTGGCATGCGCATGAGCCTGTACTTGTGGTGTTGCTCATCGCATACCCAATGATCGCCTCCCGTGCTTCTTCCAGGATTTTCTTCGTCTCCGCAATCCGCCTCGCCTGAATCTGCGCCGACAGCGGCATCGCCAGCCCGCCGATCACGCATCCCGACTTCTACGGTATCGACACGCCGGAACGCGAACAGCTTCTGGCGGCCAATTACGACCTCGAAGAGATGCGCAACTATATCGGGGTCGACAGCCTCGCTTTCATCTCCGTCGACGGACTCTACCGCGCGATGGGCTTTTCCCATCGCGACCAGGAGCATCCGCAACTGACGGATCATTGTTTCACCGGCGACTATCCGACGCCGCTGCTCGACCGCGATGGCGAGCAGAGGACGACACAATTGTCGTTGCTCGCCGAAATAGCCTGAGTAACCCGAACATGAGTGGACGTTTGCAGGACCGCATCGCGGTCATTACCGGCGCATCGCGCGGCATCGGGCGCGCCGTCGCCCTCGGCATGGCGGCGGAAGGCGCGCATGTGATCCTCGTCGCCCGCACCGTCGGCGGACTTGAGGAAGTGGACGACGAAATCCGTAAAGTGGGCGGCAAGGCGACGCTGGTACCGCTCGACCTGACCGACCTCGCCGGCATCGACCGGCTGGGCGCGACGATTTTCGAACGCTGGGGCAAGCTCGACATTCTGATCGCCAATGCCGGATCGCTCGGCACGCTGTCGCCGCTCAGCCATCTCGACCCCAAGGACTGGGACAAGACGCTCGCCATCAACGTGACGGCAAATTTTCGCATGATCCGCTCCTTCGAGCCGCTTCTGAAGCGTTCGGATTCGGGCCGCGCGGTTTTCGTGACATCCGGCGCGGCACAGAAATGCCAACCGCATTGGGGCGTCTATTCGACGACCAAGGCGGCGCTCGACGCGATGGTGAAGACATGGGCGGGCGAACTCGAAAAAACATCCGTGCGCGTCAACCTGCTCTCGCCCGGCCCAACGCGCACCGCGATGCGCAAAAAGGCGATGCCCGGCGAAGACCCGACGACGCTGACGCGCCCCGCCGATCTCGTGCCGCTGTTCATCGAAATGTCGATGCCGGACTACACGAAGAACGGCGAGATCGTGCGCTATGAGAAGATCAAGGCCTGAACCGTGACGGCGGCGCGCAATATCGTTGTTGTGCGAGTGGCGGGCGACGACCCCCTCGCCTTCGACGTCACAATCCGCGACGGCAAGAGCGAGAGCCGTCATCGGGTGACGATGGCGCAGGCGGTTTTCGAGAATCTGACAGGCGGCACTCATGCGCCCGAGGAATGCATCGAAGCCGCGTTCCGCTTCCTGCTCGACCGCGAGCCGAAGGAGAGCATTCTCGGCCGTTTCGACGTAACGATCATCGCGCGCTATTTTCCCGAGTTCGAGCGGGAGCTTGCGACATATCTGAGGGCAGACGGGTGAACGCCTGAACGGCGCTCACCCTTTTTCTTGCCACCTATCCTCTTCTCGCGCGTAGGGCGAGGAAGAGCGGTATCTCACGACGAGCGCGACGAAGCGCCTTACCCTCCTCCGCCGAGCTTCCGGCGGGAACTTCCACCACCGCATCAATGACGAAACCACTCGTGGCGAGCGTGGAAACATAGGCGCCGAGCGGGCGGTGATAGCTGCGGGTGACGCCCGGCTTTCCCTTGCCATTTCCTTGGTCATACTCCTGCATCGGCACATCGAGCGGCGTCAGATAGCTGTCGATGCGGCGGTACTGCAGCGCCCTGCCCTCGTCCCAGCCCCAGCCGCTCTGGCGCGGAATGTGAAAGCAGGGATGCGTCATCAGCATCACCAGACGACCGCCGGGCCGGAGCGCCCAGGCGGCGGAGCGGAGCGCCGCGTCGAGCGGATCGATGTCCTGAACGCTGAGCAGGAAGGCGGCGGCGGCGAAACCGCCGGGCGCTAGCGCGGCGATTGCCGAAAGCCGCGTCGCGTCGCCGACAAGGAGACGGGCATCGCGCCCGTGATGCTTGCGGCCATGCGCGACGAGACGCGGGCTCTTGTCGATGCCGGTGTAGTGCGCACCGGCTGCGAGGACCGTGGGCGCCAACGCGCCGGCGCCACAGCCGATGTCGAGAATGCTTTCGCCTCTTTCCGGGGCGAGCAGTGCCATCAGTGCGGGGATTGCCAGTTCGCGGTGGTGGCGGCTTCCTTCCGCGCCCGCCCAGCCGAGATACCAGCCTGCCACGGCGTCCCAGCTTTTGCTCGGCGCGCGGCGTTGATTTGTTTTTCGTCCCATCGGACATGCCTCATCCATGATCTCCGGCTCGCGAATGGAGGGATGACGCGGCATGTCCCGCAGGCGCTTGCCTTGCGAGCACGATGAAGGCTCAGGCGCAGCTCAAGGCGCGCACGGGCTCCGTGACGTTTTCAGGAAAGGGAGCGCGTGAGGCCTTAGCGGCGGGACGCCGCGTCGCCTGTCTCGCGCAAGCGGGCAGAATGGAGGCCCGACATGGAGATGGAGAGATGTGCGTTCATGGCGCGCAAGGTAGCGCGCACGGCATGCGCGGGGCAAGAGCGAAAAACGGCTACGAAAGCGGGCGGTGGCCGACGCTCTGGGCGATCATCAGCAGATAGCCGTCTGGGTCCTGCACGAAAAATTCGCGCTGGCCACCCTCGCGGTCGCCGTGCCGCCGCCAGACTTCCCGCAAGGGTGCGTGCAGGGGCCAGCTTGCCGCCGAGAGCGCAGCGAGCAGTGGCTCAAGGTTGTCGACATAGAGCTGGAACATTGCGCCACGGCCGAGCGGCGGTTCGAGGGGCGCTGTTTCCCATTTGCCGCTGCGCTGGCACAGCATGACCTGGATGCCCTCGGGACGTTCCAGATAGACGAATTTTTCCGCCGGGCGCCGATAGGCAATCGTGAAGCCGAGTAAGCCGCGCCAGAACGACAGGCTCCTGTCGAGATTTTCGACCAGAAGTTCCGGTACAAGTTTCGCCCAGCCGCCTTCTGGGGGATGGCCAAATTCATCTGTCATGACGCTACTTCTTCTTCGCGTAGGGGTTCTTGCCCTTGCGCATGAAGAGGCGGATGGGGATGCCGGGGAGATCGAAGGTTTCGCGAAGCGCGTTGACCAGGTAGCGGCGATAGGAGGTGGGCACCTCGTCGGCGCGGCTGGAAAATACCGCGAAGGTCGGCGGGCGCGATTTCACCTGCGACATGTATTTGAGATTGACCGGGCGGCCCTTGGCGGCCGGCGGCTGGTGGCGGGAGACGGTCCCTTCCAGCCAGCGGTTGAGCTTCGCGGTCGAGACGCGGGCATTCCAGAAGGTGTGGACGCGCTCGATGGCCGGCATCAACTTGTCGGTGCCGCGGCCCGTGAGCGCCGAAAGCGTGACGATGGGGACGCCGCGGATTTGCGGCAGCAGGCGTTCAAGCTCTTCCTTCAGCATACGGAGCGTCGCTTGCGTGTCCGTCACCGTGTCCCATTTGTTGACGGCGATCAGCAGGCCGCGGCCTTCCTGTTCGACGAGATCGGCGATATGCAGGTCCTGGCGTTCAAAGGGCTGGCTGGCGTCGAGGACGATGACGACGACTTCGGCGAAGCGGATGGCGCGCAGCGTGTCGGCGACGGAGAGCTTTTCGAGCTTGGCGACGACGCGGGCGCGGCGGCGCATGCCGGCGGTGTCCCAGAGCTTGACGCGGCGGCCGCGCCAGAGCCACTCGATGCCGATCGAGTCGCGGGTGATGCCGGCCTCGGGGCCGGTCAGCATGCGGTCCTCGCCGAGAAGCTGGTTCACCAGCGTCGACTTGCCGACATTGGGGCGGCCGACTATCGCAATGCGCAAGGGCGCTTCGAGATCGGGCTCGTAGGGCGCGTCGGGATCGAAACCTTCGGCCTCGTCGTCGGCCAGCGCGTCTTCCAGCGCCTGTTCCTCGTCGTTTTCGGCAAAACCGTCGGCGAAGGCGGCCAGCGCGTCGTAGAGATCGCCGAGGCCCTCGCCATGTTCGGCCGAAAGCGGCAGCGGCGCGCCGAGGCCGAGCTCATAGGCCTCCATGCGGCCGGACTGCCCCGCCCCGCCCTCGCATTTGTTGGCGGCGAGGATGACGGGTGTCGGCGACTTGCGCAGGATTTGTGCAAAACGCTTGTCGAGCGGCGTGACGCCGGCGCGCGCGTCGATCAGCAGGAGGCAAACATCGGCGTCGGCAATCGCCTGATCGGTGCCGCGGCGCATGCGCGCCTCAAGGCTGTCGCCGGTCGCTTCCTCGAGGCCGGCCGTGTCGACGATCTTGAAGGTGAGGTCGCCGAGATGCGCCTCGCCCTCGCGCCGGTCGCGCGTGACGCCAGGCGTGTCGTCCACCAATGCGAGCTTCTTGCCCACCAGCCGATTGAACAGCGTGGACTTGCCTACATTGGGCCGACCGACAATGGCGACCGTGAATGACACGTTAGTCAGCCTCTCTCATGCACGAGGCACTTGCCGCGCGCGGCGGCCCTATCGCAGGGCAACCAGCGTTGCGTTGTTGGTCAGAACATAGACCGTTCCGCCCGCCACGACCGGCGGGATCAACGCGCCGCCGGAAAGCGAAATGGTTTCTCCGATTTCGCCGGTATAAGGCGACACGGTGACGGCATTCCCGTCGGACGAAACGAGTAACAGCCGCTCGCCGGCCAGAATGGGTCCGCTCCATTCGATGTTGCCCGTGCGCTTCTCGGGATTCTTGTAGCGCGGCAGCGCCGACAGCCAGCGGATGCGGCCATCGCGGCGCGAAATCGCAAGCAGTTCCTGCGACGTGGTGACGAGGAAGATATATTCGCCGGCGACCCAGGGCGTCTGCACGCCGCCGATGTCGCGCGTCCAGACGCGCTCGCCTGTGCGCAGGTCGATCGACACCATGCGGCCCGAATGGCTGATGGCGATGACACGGTCGCGGTCGATCACCGGGCGCCCGGCGATGTCGTTGAGTTCGCTGAGCGAGGTGACGTTGCCGGTGCGGGTGAGCGAGTCCGACCAGACAGGTGTGCCGTTCTCGACGCGCAACGCGACGAGCTCGCCCGAGGAATAAGGCGCGATGACGACGGCACCCGAAACGGCCGGGCTGGTGGAAGTGAGAATGCCGGCACTTTCGACGATACCACGATGACGCCACAGGACTTCGCCGCTTTCCTGCGAAATGCAGATCATCTGGTTGTCGGCGGTGACGGCGAAGATGCGGCCGTCAGTCGCGGTAGGCGCGGCGCGGAAGGGATCTCCAATCGCCTGCACCCATAGTTCGGCGCCGTCGGCCGGCGCGAGCGCATGCACCTTCCCGAATCCGGTCGTCACGAAAATCTTGCCGTCGTCGTAGGCGATGCCGCCACCGCGCGCCTCGGCGGCGCTTTCGTTTTCGGGCACCAGCGACACCGTCCAGACCGTCTTGCCGGACTGACGCTCCATCGCGCGGACGCTGCCGC
>PHEO01000387.1 GCA_002841195.1 Alphaproteobacteria bacterium HGW-Alphaproteobacteria-11 | reverse complement strand
TATGACGAGCAGAGGTCCGGCGACGGCGCGCCGCCGCGCAATGCCGCGGCGCCGGCCGATGACGCGCTGCGCGGCGCGGCGGCCGCGCCGGCGGATTTCGGAACGCTGCTTGCAAGTTTTTCCGCCTCGCGCGAGGCGAGCTTGGTCGGCCTCCGCGGCTACATTCTGACCGAGGGCGAGGGTTTCCGCACCGAGTGGCGCGAAGCGGCGGCGAAACTCAAATCCGATGCCGATGCCATCGAGCGGCATTCCGCATCCTGGACCGACGGGCTGCGCCTCGTGCAACTTGCCGAGATGAAGCGTCTCGTCGAGCGGCTGCTCGCCGAGCAGCGCGCGATCGCGGGAATGATCGGCACGGTCAACCGCTATCCGGGACTGCAGCTCTTCAACGAAGACGTTCGTCCCGGCCTCGACAAGGCGCAGCGGATTTGCGCCGAGGTGCTTGATGTCATGCTGGCGAATTCCTCGCCCGAGGATGCCGGCGCCATCGACCCCTTCGCGAAGCTGCGCGGCGACCTCGACGATCTGCGCTTGTCGCTCGTCAAGTTCACGACGGGCAGCAGCGAGGCCGGTCCGCCGGCTGCCGCGAGCCGCGCCGGACTTTCCACAATGCTGACGGCGATCGACGATGCCCGCAAGGCCGCGCCGGCCTCGGTGCAGCCGAAAATCGACAGGCTGGTTTTCCTGATCCGGACCGCACGGGAAAACCTCGAACGCGTTTTCGCGTTGCGCGCCGGTCAGCGCTGGGACTATGCGGACTACGCCTTCAAGACGCGCATCGTGCCGCTGGCGGGCGAGCTCCAGGCGATCGCCGCTTCATGGGAGGGCGAGAACTGATCGCGGTGTCCGGTCGAACCGGGGATAAATTATTTTCAGGGCGGGGATAAGTCGCCTTCGCGGGTCACTTATCCCCGGGTCCGCCGGCATTTGTGACAGATTTTTGACAGTAGGATGACAGAAGGCCCTGTTACGGGAAGGAACCTCAGGTTCCGGGCACCGCGAGCGGCCGGAATTCCGTCACCAGTTGTTCGTAGACGGAACGTTTGAAGGGCACGACCAGTCCCAGCAATTCGTCGAGCGGCACCCAAGCCCATTCGCTGAATTCCTGGTGGGCGTCGGCGGCAATGTCGATGT
>PHEO01000386.1 GCA_002841195.1 Alphaproteobacteria bacterium HGW-Alphaproteobacteria-11 | reverse complement strand
TGCGTTGCGTGTTGAATGAGGAGGAGCGGCGTTTGACGCCGTGAACGGCATAGCCCTTGTCGAGCAGCAGACGCGCCAGCCACGCCCCGTCCTGGCCGGTAATCCCCGTGATCAGGGCCGTTTTCGGTTTTGCTGCGGTCACTGTCGCCCCCATGCCATGAACGGGAACCCTATCCCGGTTCCGGTGTCCCGGGAATTGAGCTTTTTTTGACGGGTCCCGCAAGCAGGAACGCCGCGCAATGGTTACCGGTGCGCGGCCGGCCCTGCAAATTTGTTATATACGCCGCCGGACGATACGATCCGCCCCCTGCCCGCCCCATTTGCCCGTTGCCAGCCCGGACAATTCAATGATAGAAATCGAGGAAACTTCCATCCCCGGCGTCAGGATCGTCAAGCCGCGCCGTTTCGGCGATGCGCGGGGCTGGTTCGCCGAGACCTTCAACCGCCGGGCGCTGGCGGAAGCCGGCATCGATATCGACTTCGTCCAGGACAATGAATCGCTTTCGGCGGCCCCCGGCACCGTCCGGGGTCTGCATTTCCAGACTCCGGATTTCGCCCAGACCAAGCTGGTGCGTGTGCTGACGGGGGCGATCCTCGACGTCGCGGTCGACATCCGGCGCGGTTCGCCCACCTTCGGCGCCCATGTGGCGGTCGAGCTCAGCGCCGAAAATGGTAAACAGCTGCTGGTCCCCAGGGGTTTCGCCCATGGCTTTTGCACCCTTGCGCCGGATACCCGTGTTTTCTACAAAGTGGATGCGTATTACTCTGAAGCCCATGACACAGGGCTGCTCTGGAACGATCCGGCGCTGGCGATCGACTGGCCGGTGACGCCCGGCAAGGCGACGCTCTCCGAAAAGGACACGCGCCTGCCGCGCCTGGCGGATTTCGACACGCCTTTCGTTTACGATGCCGGTTAAGGGACCCAGACCGGTACCGATACCGGCACCACTGCTGTCCGGTTTGGTTTTTCCGGGTTGGTTCAAGGCTATGACTTTGCGACAAAAGCGCTTGCTCGTCGGAGATCGAGACTCGGAACGACGAAATCGGGTTTTCTGCACTACCCGGATGCGTCGACCGGTTTCGGGTTTGAAAATGAAGCGGTTGGCACAACCCAAAGTCGTCTTGGCCCGGCTTGTCC
>PHEO01000186.1 GCA_002841195.1 Alphaproteobacteria bacterium HGW-Alphaproteobacteria-11 | reverse complement strand
GGCAACCTCATGCGCCTGCCGAAAGCTCAGGCCCTCGGTTCGCACCAAAGTATCGGCCAGTTCGGTCACGGTCACGCAGGCGGCATCCATATTGGCCGCAACCCGGTCAGCACGCACCGAGCACGCGGGTATCAGCGCCGCGAGCAAGGCAAGCACCCGCGCGCCGCTGTCGAACGCCGCATAACCGGCCACCTGCACCTCGCCTTCGCTGTCGTTCATGTCGGTGAAGGGGGTGTTGTGCATCGTGTTCACCACCGCATCGCAGCGCCCGACGGTCATGCTGGCCAAGTGGCGCAGATGCTCGATCGGCACCGGATTGCGCTTTTGCGGCATGATCGAGGAAATCTGCACGAAAGAGTTTGGCACATAAAGCTGCCCGACCTCGAACGCGGTCCAGAATTGCAGATCCTGCACGACGCGGCCCAGATGCAGGAACATCAGCTTGATCGCCGAATAAAGCCCGGTGACGTAATCGACCGAGGCGATGCAGCCGTAGGAATTGCGCAAGGGCTGGGTAAAGCCCAGAAGTTCCGCCATGCTGTGCCGGTCGATGGCAAACCCCGAGGTGGTGATCGCGGCGGCCCCCATCGGGCAATGGTCGAGCGCCTCGCGCGCCGCCGAAAGCCGGGTGACATCGCGCAGCAGCACCTCGATCGCGGCACCAAGGTAGTGGCCAAAGGTGGTGGGCTGCGCCGGCTGGCCGTGGGTATAGGCCACGATCAGCGTGTCGCGCTCACGCCGCGCCGTGGCAATAAGCGCCTCGGCCAGTGCAAGTGCCTGCGCCATCAGCCCGTCGGCGCGGGTGCGCAGCACCATCTTGAACACGGTATGGTCCATGTCGTTGCGCGACCGCGCGGTGTGCAACGCCCCCGCGACATCGGCGCCAAGGCGGCGCCTCAGTTCCGCCTCGACCAGAAAGAAATAGTCCTCGTGCTCGCCGGTGTAGGTAATCGCGGGCAGGTCAAGCTCGGCATCGATGGCGCTTAGCGCCCCGGCCAGCGCGGCAGCGGTTGCGCCCGGCAGAATCCCGGTTTGCGCCAACATCACCAGATGCGCGCGGTTGATGGCGCGCACCGGGCCTGCGTAATGCGCCTTGGCCGCGTCAAACAGCGGCGCCAGCACGGTGTCGCGGTAGACGGGGTCGGGGAATTGGCTGGTATCGGTCATCCCTTCAACCCCGCCATCGCAATGCCGCGGATGATGTAGCGCTGAAAGATCAGGAACACGATCAGCGTGGGAATGGTGGCCAGCGCCGCCCCGGTCATGATCAGTTCCCAATCCACGGTCTGCTCCACCGAAAAGGTCGTCAGCCCAACCGGCAGCGTGTAAAGCTCCTGACTGTTGGTGACGATCAGCGGCCAGATGAAGGCGGTCCAGTTGCCAAGGAAGATGAAGATCGCCAGCGCCGACAGCGCGGGTGTTACCATCGGCAGCGCCACCGACCACCAGATCTGAAACTCGTTCAGCCCGTCGATCCGCGCGGCCTCAAGAAAATCATCCGGCACGGTTTCAAAGAACTGCTTCATCAGAAAGGTGCCAAAGGCGGTCATCATGCCGGGGAACATGATCCCCCAATAGGTATCGAGCCAACCGAAGCTGCGCGACATCAGATACCACGGGATCACCAGCATTTCGGTGGGAATCATCAGCGTTGAAAGGATCGCGATGAACACGATGAGGCGGCCGCGAAAGCGGAATTTGCAAAGTGCATACCCCACCAGCGCATCGAAAAATACCGCCGAAACGGTGGTGCAGGTGGCAACGAAGAATGAATTGGCAAACCAGCGGTAAAAGCGCCCGTCCGAAAGTACATAGGCGTAGTTTTCTGCCGTCGGCTCCTTCGGGATGATGTTCAGATTGTACATCTCGTAGGGGTATTTGAACGACGCCGAAAGCATGTAGACAATTGGCATCACCATTACGATCGCGCCCATCGCCAGCAGGGTCCAGCGGATGATCGCGGCGGGGTCGCGGGGGCCGCGGGCGCTCGCAGGTGCGCGCAGCAGCGCATCGGCCGAAGCGCGGATTTGTGTGTCGGCCATCAGCGGTCCCTCATCAGGTAAAGCTGCAACAGGCTGACGATCAACAGGATCGAGAACAGAACCACCGTCTGCGCCGCCGCATAGCCCATGTCAAAACTTGAAAACGCGGTCTGATAGATCATCAGCACCAGGGGCTTGGTGCTGTCGAGCGGGCCACCGGGGTTATTGGTGGTCATGTTGAAGACCTGATCGAAGATCCGCAGAAAGCTGATCGACGAGAACACCACCAGAAACACGATGGTGGGCTTCAGCAGCGGCAGCGTGATCTCGCGCAGGATGGTCCAGTTCGACACCCCGTCAATCCGCGCCGCCTCGTAAAAACTGGTGGGAATCGCGCGCAGGCCGGCCATGAAGATGATGATCTGAAACCCGAGGCCCGCCCAGATCGCCGGTAGCAGGATTGAGGGCAGCGCGTTGGTGGTCGAGTTGAGGAATGCGATCTGCTGAAACCCCAGCGAGGCGATGAAATTGTTGAACAGCCCGATCGGCACCGGCTGGTAGAACCAGCGCCAGACCCAGGCCATCGCCACCGTCGAGGTCAGAAACGGCAAAAAGTAAAGCGCGCGCAGCGTGCTGTGCAAAAAGCGCACCTTGTCGAGATGGTAGGCAATGGCAAAGCTGATGACCAGTGACGCCGGGGTGCCGAGGATCAGATAGACAAAGGTGTTGCGAAACACCTTCCAGAACACCGGGTCGTTGTAAAGTTTGATGTAATTGTCAAACCCGGCCCACTGCCGGATGCCCAGCATGTTCCATTTCTGAAAGCTCAGCACGATCGCGTCGGCGGTGGGGTAAAAGCGGATCACCACATAAAAAAGCACCGGCAGGGCCAGAAAGCCCCATGCCCAGACCACCTGTTTCTGGCTGATCGAAAGGTTGCGGTAGAACTTCATGGGGCCCCCCGTTGGCAAAATCTGCGCGCCTGCTTTCCGTCCGCGCGAAAGCGGGCCCCGTTTCCGGGGCCCGCCGTTCAGGGAATCACTTCGCGTAGTAGCTGTCGAGCAGCGCCTGTTCGGCGGCGGCGGCTTGCGCAAGGCTGTCGGCCGCGCTCTGGCCTTGCAGGAAGATCCGGCTGACCGCATCGACCAGCACCTGACGTTGGCCGCTTTCATCGGCAAAGATCGTCGCGTGGCCGTAGCCCAGACCCTTGATGAAGGGGCCAAAGACCGGGTCGGCGATGTTCGCGTCGGTCAGTGCCGCCGAGGGCTTGGCGGGCAACTCGCCCACGGTATCAAGCCAGATCTGCATCGCCTCATCCGAGGTGATGTAATCCATGAACTTCACCGCAGCGTCATACTTTTCGCCCTGCGCCTTGGTGGTGATCGCATTCACCCAGTAGCTCGCGTAGTTCGATTGCGTGCCGTCGGGTCCGGCCGGAAGTTCGGCAACGCCCCATTCAAGCCCGCGCGTGTCCTTCAGCGCGCCGATCCGGAACGAGCCGTCGATGTGCATGCCCGCGCGGCCCGCCTTGAACGCCGCCTGCGGCTCGTCCATGAAGGTTGACGAGGTCACACCCAGCGTCTGTTCAAGGCTGGTGTAGAATTCAAGCGCCGCAACACCTTCGGGGGTGTTGTAGGTAACGGTGCGGTAGTCATCGGTGTAGGGCACGGCACCAAATTGGCGCAGCAGCACTTCGCGGAACCACTGGTGGTCTTGCGCGGTCATGCCCGAGGTGATGCCTTCCAGGGTGATGTTGCCCGCGCCGTCCTTCTTGGTGATCTTCTGCGCGATCTCGACCATCTCTGCCAGCGTGGCAGGCGGCGCGGTAACACCGGCCTCGGCGAAAAGCTTGGTGTTGTAGAACAGCGCAAGCGACCGCACCGCAGTCGGCAACGCCATGTACTTGCCGTCGATCTTCATCGCCTGCACCATCGGGAAGAACTCGGCCTCGATACGCGCGGCAGGGAAGGTGGATTCGGGCAGCGGCTGAATCAGGTCGGCCTGCACATAGTCATTGAGCCAGCCGTAGAACAGTTGCACCACATCCGGCCCCTCGCCCGCCGGAATCGCGGCGGCCACCTTGGTGCGGTAATCGGCGTAGGGGAAGGTCGATTGCTTCACCGTGATGCCGGGGTTGGCGGCCTCGAAATTGGCGATAAGCTTGTCCATCGCGGTGATGCGGGCGTCAAAGATATACTGCCAGTATTCGATCTCGACCGCGCTCACAGCACCCGCCGACAACATGGCGGCAAGACTGGTGGTGGCGGCAAGCGTCAGCGTTCTGATGGCTTTCATGGTCGTCCTCTCGGTTGGGCGGTGCGTTTGCGGCGCCGCGATTTTCTCCCCGTCCCCTTGTGTCAGCCGGGGCCGACGGGGCTCTTTCATGCGAACGAGTGTTGACGGCTTCCGCTCAAAGATCAATAGTTAATTCAAACCGTTTGAGTTAAGGAAACAGAGTGATTCATCGCCACGCGCATATTGCCGGCACAAACTCGGAGCGCACCAAGGCGCATAACCGCCGGGTGGTGCTGGGCTATGTGCAGCGCGGCGCGGGCGCGGGGCGGGCCGAGATCGCGCGCGCTTGCGGGCTGAGCACACAGACCGTTTCCAACCTGATCGGAGAGCTTGAGACCGAGGGGCTGGTGCTTGCCGCGGGGCGGCGACGCGCGGCGCGCGGGCAACCGCCGGTGGTCTATGCGTTCAACCCTGATGGCGCCGCGGCATTGGGGTTCGAGGTTCGGCCCGACGCGCTGGTGATGGTGCTGAGCAATCTCGGCGGCCGCATTCTGGCCAGCCGCCAGGTTCCACTGGCGAGCGCCGCGCCCGAGGCGGTGTTCAAGCTGATGGCGCATCTTGCGGCCGAAGCGCAGCGCGCAGCCCCGGGCCATCGGCTGATCGGCGCCGGGCTGGTAATCCCCGGCCCGTTCGGCGTTGAGGGGCTGAGCGCTGCCGGTGCCACCGTGCTGCCGGGCTGGAGCGCCGAGGCCGCCGCCGCGGGCGCCGCCGAGGCGCTTGGCCTGCCGGTGTTGCTGGAAAAAGACGCAACCGCCGCCGCCATTGCCGAGCGCATGGCAGGGGCCGCGCAGGGGCTCGACAACTTTTGCTACCTCTACTTTGGCACCGGTCTTGGCCTTGGCGTGATCGCCCAGGGGCTGCCGCAACGCGGCGCCTTTGGCAATGCGGGCGAGGTTGGGCATGTCGTGGTGCGCCCCGGCGGCCTGCCCTGCGATTGCCACAACCGCGGCTGCCTTGAACAATACGCAAGCCGCATGGCGCTGCTGCGGCATCTGGCGTCGCGCGGGCTGCTGTCGGGCGAGGATGACCCCGATGCAGTGGCGCTTGCGCTGCTCGCAGCAGCGGATGCGGGGCTGGCGGAGTGGCTCGATGACGCAGCATCGGCATTGTCGCAAGCGGTGGGGCTTTTGGAGAACCTGTTTGATCCGCAGGCGGTTATCCTTGGCGGCGCGCTGCCCGATGCACTGCTTGATGATCTTGTCAACCGTCTCGATCTGCCGCCCGGTTCGGTGGCGCGGCGCAGCGCGCGGCAGTTGCCGCGGGTGCTGCGCGGTGCCTCTGGCCCCACCACCGCCGCCCTTGGCGCAGCCGCGCTGGTGATCCACGATACCGTCACACCGCGGCTTGACACCGCCCCCTGAAGCCCATCCCCGAAAGGCCCGCCGATGCCCATGACCGATGCCGCCCGCATTTCAGCCCAACGCACCGCCCCTGCCGGGCTGATGCTCTGGCGCGCTTTGCAACCGTTGCGCGGAATTGTGCGATTCATGAACACCGGCGCGCACCCGGATGATGAAACCTCGGGCATGCTGGCGGCGCTTGCGTTGCGCGACGGCCTTTCCATCGCCTATGCGTGCTCGACCCGTGGCGAGGGCGGCCAGAACGACCTTGTCCGCGAGGCAGGCGCCGACCTTGGCACCCTGCGCACCGCCGAAATGGAGCGTGCCTGCGATGTGCTGGGGTTGAGCATGTACTGGCTTTCCACCAGCCC
>PHEO01000185.1 GCA_002841195.1 Alphaproteobacteria bacterium HGW-Alphaproteobacteria-11 | reverse complement strand
TCGCGAACCAGATGGGCGTCATCGGCGGCTCGATGCACATCGCCACGCATGCCGTCGGCAAGATCACGCTCTTCATGTGCGCAGGCGCAATCTACGTCGCCGCTCATAAAACGAAAATCAGCGAACTTGACGGGCTCGGGCGCAAGATGCCCATCACCTTCATCGCCTTCACCATCGCCGCACTGAGTATCATCGGCCTGCCGCCGATGGGCGGTGCATGGAGCAAGTGGTATTTGATGCTCGCAAGCGCCGATGCAGGTCAGATCGCGATGATTGCCGTATTGATGCTGAGCTCGCTGTTGAACGTCGCCTATCTCTTGCCGATCCCCGCCCGCGCCTTCTTCGCCGCACCGTCGGCAATGCCCGCGCATTCGCTTGGCGCCGCCGCGGCTCCCGGCGACCGGATCGAGGAGGCGCCGCTCCTTTGCCTCGTGCCCATCTGCGTCACGGCGATCGGTTGCATCGTGCTCTTCTTTGCGATCGGCGGTCTTTACGAATTCCTGCTCCACATTCCGATCCTGCCGGAGACGACGCCATGACCGGCCGCAACTGGATACTGCTGCTGGCCACGCTCTGCATCGCATCGGTGTTGGCCGACCTTGCCTATGACAAACACGGCTACTTTGCCTTCGAGCATTTGCCGGGGTTCCACGGGTTCTACGCACTTGCCGCCAGCGTGGCGCTCGGGCTGGTCGCGCTCGCCCTTCGCGCATTGCTGACGCGCGACTTAGGCTACTATGTGCCCGCGTCAACCGATGCCGAAGATCATCCCGCAACCGACCTTGAGCGGGAGACGGCCGATGTTTGAATTCATGACACCCGCGCTGGTCTATGTCGCCGCCGCATTCGCGCTGCCCTTCATTCCGAACGGGCGGTGGCGGCAATTTCTGATGATCCTGACGCCGTTTGCCGGCGCGGCGTTGTTCTGGGACCTGCCGCACGGAACTTACGGAAATTTCAACCTGATGGGCATGCATATCGGCCTGATGCGGGTCGATGCGCTCTCCTACATCTTCGGCCTCGGGTTCTCGCTCGCAGCCCTGATGGTCGTCATTTATGCGTGGCACATCCGCGACACGATCCAGCAGGTTGCCACCTTGCTCTATGCGGGCTCCGCCATCGGCGCGGTATTCGCCGCCGACCTCGTCACGCTTTTTATCTTCTGGGAAGGCACGGCCATTGCCTCGGTCTTCCTGATCTGGGCCCGTCGCACCGAGGGCGCCTATGCCGCGGGCATGCGCTACCTGATCGTCCAGGTCGGGTCCGGCGTCATCCTGCTCGCCGGCATCATCCTTCTCTATCGCGACACCGGCTCCGTCGCATTCCGCGCGATGGAACTTGGCGACGCCGCCACATGGGCGATCCTGCTCGCCTTCGGCATCAAATGCGCCTTCCCGTTGCTGCACAACTGGCTGCACGACGCCTACCCGGCCGCGACCGTTACCGGCACGGTGATCCTCTCGGCTTTCACCACAAAGCTGGCGGTCTATGCCCTCGCGCGCGGCTTTCCCGGCACCGAGATCCTGATTTATGTCGGCGTCGCGATGGCTCTGTTCCCCATCGCATACGCACTCGTCGAAAACGAGCTGCGGCGCGTATTGACATATGCGCTCAACAGCCAGCTCGGCTTCATGGTCGTCGGCATCGGCATCGGCACGCCGCTCGCCATCAACGGTGCCATCGCCCACGCACTCAGCAGCATCTTCTATCAGGCGCTTCTCTTCATGAGCATCGGCGCCGTCCTCTTCCGCATTGGTTCGTCGCGCGCGTCCGATCTCGGCGGCCTCGCGCGGCAGATGCCATGGACCGCGCTGTTTTGCATTGTCGGTGGCCTGTCGATCGCAGCTCTGCCGGCGACCACGGGCTTCGTGTCGAAATCGCTGGTCTTGAGCGCCGCCGGCTATGGCGGCCTCTACCTTGTCTGGCTGGCGCTGATTGCCGCCAACGCCGCCGCGGTCCTGCACACCTCAATCCGCTTTCCCCTGAGCGCCTTTTTCGGGCCGGACCGCGGACTGCGCGCCAAGGAAGCGCCGTCGCATATGCTGATCGCTATGGCACTCGCCGCGGCGATCACCATTGGCATCGGCGTCTACCCCGATCCGCTCTATGCGCTTCTGCCCAACGATGTCGCCTATGAGCCCTACACGCTTTCGCATCTGGTCACACAGCTTCAGCTCGTCTTGTTTGCGGCACTCGCCTTTGCCTTGCTGATGAAGGCCGGATTCTGGTCCGCGCGGTCCCGCACCATCCTTCTCGATACCGATTGGCTCTATCGCCGCCTGCTCGCATCCATCCTCGGTATAGTGTCGGTCTTTGGAGGTGGAATATGGCGCTGGGCGGTTGTCATCGGCCAACGCCGCCTCGATCACTTCCTGAGCGGCGTCTATCGCGCTCATGGACCCCAGGGCGTTCTGGCGCGTACATGGCCCACAGGCTCTATGGTGCTCTGGATCGCCATCCTGCTTGGCACCACGCTGGTCCTGACTTACGTATAGAGGCCGCGTAAACAAGGAGACGTCCCGATGGAAATGTCCGGCGAATACAAAATTCCCGCCTCGCGCGACGACGTCTGGACGGCGCTCAACGACGCCGATGTACTGCTGAAGTCCATTCCAGGCGCGGAGTCGGTCCAGAAAACGGCGGACGATGAATTCGAGGCCGTCGCTAAAGCCAAGGTCGGCCCGGTCAGCGCCCGCTTCAAGGGCAAGGTCAAACTGACCGATATCGACCCGCCAAACGGCTACACAATTTCAGGCGAAGGCAACGGCGGCGCGGCCGGTTTCGCAAAAGGGTCGGCGAAAGTCACCCTGACCGAAGCCGAAGGCGGCGGCACCATCCTCGCTTATTCGGTCAGCGCCCAGGTCGGCGGCAAGCTTGCCCAGATCGGCCAGCGTTTTATCGACTCGACAGCCTCGAAAATGGCCGAGGAATTCTTCGGCAATTTTTCCGCACTCGCGGGCGGCTCGAAAATCGCAGCCCCCTCCGACGAAACGCCCGAGCTTGTCGACGAAATGGCGCATGGCATCCCGACGAAATCGCCCGACCGCGACGCGATCTCGCCGACCGGCGTACCCCTCGTCCCCGACGAAGAGGTAGGCTTAAGCCTCTCGCCCTGGGTCTGGGGCCCGGCGGTCATCCTGGTTCTGGTCGTCCTGGTCTGGGTCTTCGGCCTCTGATCCGGCCCGCCCGCGCTTGACCTCGCGCGACCGAGAGCCGAGACTCCGTCAAACGGCCTCACGCGGCGGAAAACCCCCCGGCAATCCGAAATCGAGGCCATACATAATTCAGGGAGATTGCGCATGCCTGTTGTCGCCATGACCGTCAACGGCAAGCCTGCAAGCGCCGATGTCGAGGCGCGGACGCTGCTTGTCCATTTTATCCGCGAACAACTGGGCCTCACCGGCACCCATGTCGGCTGCGATACCAGCCAATGCGGTGCCTGCGTGGTGCATGTCGACGGCCGCGCGGTCAAATCCTGCGCGATCCTTGCCGTTCAGGCCGAAGGCGCAGACATCGTGACGGTCGAGGGACTGGCGAAGAACGGTGAACTGCATCCCGTGCAACAGGCCTTCCGCGAACATCACGGCCTGCAATGCGGCTTCTGCACGCCGGGCATGATCATGACCGCCGTCGACCTGATCCGCCGCAAGCCGAACCTCGACGAAAAAACGGTGCGCGAGGAGCTCGAAGGCAACATCTGCCGCTGCACCGGCTATCACAACATCGTGAAAGCCATTCTCGCCGCATCGCAGGAGATGCGCTGAACGACGCGACCACGGAATCTCAGGGAGGAGTTCCATGTCGAACGCAGCCACAGGCGAAGGCATCGGCCAGCCGGTCCGCCGCAAGGAAGACTTCCGCTTTATCACCGGCAACGGCCACTACACTGACGACATCGCACGGCCCCGCCAGACTTGGGCGTACTTTCTGCGCTCGCCGCATGCACATGCAAAAATTCGCAAGATCGATACGAATGCGGCCGAAGCCGCGCCCGGCGTCGTCGCGATTTTCACCGGCAAGCACGTCGCCGAAGATGAACTTGGCGGCCTGATCTGCGGCTGGACCGTCAGTTCGAAGGACGGCACCCCGATGAAGGTCGGACCGCACCCGATCCTCGCCCTCGATACGGTGCGCTATGTCGGCGACCACGTCGCAATGGTCGTCGCCGAAACGCTGGCCGAGGCGCGCTCCGCCGCCGAGATGATCGACGTCGACTACGAAACCCTCCCCGCCGCCGTCGCCCTCGCCACCTGCCAGTCGAAAGAGGCGCCGCAAGTCCATCCCGAAGCACCGCGGAACACCTGCTTCGAATGGGAACTCGGCAACAAGCCCGAAACCGAAGCCGCCTTCGCGAAGGCCGACAAGATCGTCAAGCTCGACCTGACCAACAACCGCCTGATCCCGAACGCGATGGAGCCCCGCGCCGCCATCGGCGAATACGACAAGGGAAGTGGCGTCTACACGCTGCACACGACGAGCCAGAACCCGCATGTCGCGCGCCTCGTGCTATCGGCCTTTGTCGGCGTCGCGCCCGAACACAAGCTGCGCGTCATCGCGCCGGATGTCGGTGGCGGCTTCGGCTCCAAGATATTCATCTATGCCGAGGAAACCGCCTGCGTCTGGGCCGCCGCGAAAGTCGGCCGCCCGATCAAATGGACCGCTGACCGCTCCGAAGCCTTCCTTTCTGACGCACATGGCCGCGACCATCTGAGCCATGCCGAACTGGCGCTCGACAAGAACGGAAAGTTCCTCGCTCTGCGGGTCAAGACCGTCGCCAATCTCGGCGCCTATCTCTCGACCTTCTCGGCCTCCGTGCCTACCTATCTCTACGGCACGCTTCTGTCGGGCCAATACGACATCCCGGCAATCTATGTCGAAGTCGATGGCGTCTACACCCACACCGCCCCGGTCGACGCCTATCGCGGCGCCGGCCGCCCCGAGGCGACCTATCTCGTGGAACGCATCGTCGAAACGGCGGCCCGCGAAACCGGCGTCGATCCCGCCGAGATCCGCCGCCGCAATTTCATCCGCACTTTCCCGCACCAGACGCCGGTCATCATGGCCTACGACGCCGGCGACTACGAAGCGTCGCTCGACGCCGCCATGAAGGCAATCGACCACGCGGCCTTCCCGGCGCGTAAAGCCGAAGCCGAAAAGCGCGGCAAGCTGCGCGGCCTCGGCTTCTCTTCTTATATCGAGGCCTGCGGTATCGCACCGTCCGCCGCCGTCGGTTCGCTCGGCGCCGGCGTCGGATTGTGGGAAAGCGCCGAGGTGCGCGTCAACCCAACCGGCAATGTCGAAGTGCTGACCGGCTCCCACAGCCACGGCCAGGGTCACGAAACGACCTTCGCCCAACTTGTCGCCTCGCGCCTCGGCATTCCGATGGAACAGGTGGAAATTGTGCATGGCGACACCGACAAGGTGCAGTTCGGCATGGGCACCTATGGCTCGCGTTCCGGCGCCGTCGGCATGAGCGCCATCGTCAAGGCGCTCGACAAGATCGAGACCAAGGCGAAAAAGATCGCCGCCCATCTGATGGAAGCCGCCGTCGAGGACATCGTTTTCGAGAACGGCACCTTCACCGTGCAGGGCACCGACAAGACGCTGCCCTGGGCGCAACTCGCCCTCTCCGCCTACACGGCACACGGCTTTCCCTCAGCCGAAATCGAACCCGGCCTCAAGGAAGGCGCTTTCTACGATCCGACGAATTTCACTTTTCCCGCGGGCTGTCATATCTGCGAAGTCGAGATCGATCCGGATACAGGCGTCACCCGCATCGTCAATTTCGTCGCGGTCGACGATTTCGGCACCATCATCAATCCGATGATCGTCGAGGGTCAGGTGCATGGCGGCATCGCGCAGGGCGTCGGTCAGGCGCTGCTCGAACACGGCATCTACGATCCGGAATCGGGCCAGCTCGTCACCGGCTCCTACATGGACTACTGCATGCCGCGCGCCGACGATTTGCCGAGTTTCAATCTTGGCTTCACGAAAACCGTCTGCCCGTCCAATCCACTTG
>PHEO01000184.1 GCA_002841195.1 Alphaproteobacteria bacterium HGW-Alphaproteobacteria-11 | reverse complement strand
TGCAGCAGCAGCTTGCGGCCGGCGGATTTGAGGTGGAACTGGTCAATCAGGAAATCGGGCAGTTCGTGCAGGACTGGCGCAACTCCGATTTCGACATGTTCGTGTCGGCCAACGGCGGCTCGGTGGACCCGGACCAGTACTTTTACCGCACCTTCTATTCGGGCGGCTCGACCAACGTCTTCAAATATGACGACGCCGGCCTGAACGCGCTGCTTGACACCGGGCGTAACGTCACCGACCCCGCCGCGCGCAAGGCGGCCTATGACGCGGCGCAGCGCCAGTTGGCCTGCACCGGTCCGATCGCCCACATCGCTTATGGCGCGCTTTCGACCGCCACCGGGCCGAATGTGAGCGGGTTCGAGATCAACCCGCTGGGCCGTTTGACCAGCCTCGTTGACGTTACTCTGGCCAAGTGACCCATCGCCCCGGCGGGCCCAGGCCCGCCGGGGTCTTTCGCGCAGGAATTGCCCCTTGAATACGCGTTTCCTTATCGGCCGCCTGATCGACCTCAGCTTTGTGCTGCTCGGGGTCTCGATTCTGGTGTTTCTGATGATCCGATTGATCCCCGGCGACGCGGTGGCGATCATGCTGGGCGCCAATACTGAAATCACCCCCGACCGGATTGCCGAATTGCGCGATCGGCTGGGCCTCGACGACCCGCTTGTGGTGCAATACGGGCACTGGCTCTGGCGCGCTTTGCACGGCGACCTTGGCACCTCGATCTGGACCGGGCGGCCGGTGCTGAACGAGATTTCGGTGGCAATATGGCCGACGGTCGAGCTTACCGCGCTATCGGTGCTGGTCGGCGCCGGGCTGTCGATTCCGATCGGCGCCTTCATGGCGCAGGCGCGCGGCGGCGCCGCCGAGGTCGCAGTGCGCGTCGGCGCCATTGCGGGGCTGACAATTCCGTCTTTCTGGCTTGGCATCGTGTCGATCTTTCTGGTGGCAAAGTTGCTGCCGGGGGTTTCGGCGCTTGGCTATGTGCCGTTCACCGAAAACCCGTTGGGCAATTTGCAGCGCATGGTGCTGCCGGTGATCGCGCTTTCACTGCCGATGCTGGCCAACCTCTCGCGGCTCGTGCGTTCGGCGATGCTTGATGCGCTTGGGCAGGATTATGTGCGCACCGCGCGCGCCAAGGGGGCCAGCCGCCGCCGCGTGGTCTACCGCCATGCGCTGCGCAATGCGTTGATCCCGTTTGTCACTTCGGTCGGGGTCTCGGTTGGTTACCTGCTGGGCGGGGCGATTGTGGTCGAACAGGTGTTCGCCATTCCCGGTCTCGGGCGGCTGGTGCTGGGGGCGATTTCCGAGCGCAATTACCCGCTGGTACAGGCGACGATTCTGGTGATTACCGCAACCTTCGTGCTGGTCAACTTCGCGGTTGACCTGCTTTACGCCGCCATCGACCCGCGGGTGACCAATTGATGCACGCGCTTCGCCAAAACAAGCTTCTGACCTTCGCGCTCGCCTTTGTGGTGGTGCAGGTGGTGCTGGCGCTTACGGCGCCATGGCTGGGGTTTCAGGACCCGTTCAAGCAGATCATGGTGCAGCGGATCAAGCCACCGAACGAACTGAACTGGCTCGGCACCGACCAGTTGGGGCGCGATGTGCTGGCACGCATCGTCTGGGGCGCGCGGACTTCGCTGTTCACCACATCGACAGCCGTCAGCATCGCCTTGGTGGCGGGCGGGTCCATCGGGCTGCTTGCCGCCTATTACCGGGGCTGGTTCGACCGCATCGTGATGCGCAGCATGGACGTGCTGTTTGCCTTCCCGATCCTGCTACTTGCGATCGGCGTGATTTCGGTGCTCGGCCCCAATGCCTGGAGCGCCGCGATTGCGATTGCGATTGTCTATACCCCGATCTTCGCGCGCCTGCTGCGCGGCCCTGCGCTGGTGCTGTGCGAGGCGGAATATGTGCTGGGCGCGCGCGCGGTGGGGGCGTCGGACGCGCGGATCATACTTTCGCACATCCTGCCGAACCTGATTTCGGTGATTCTGGTGCAGACATCGATCTTGCTCTCGGCGGCAATTCTGGTTGAGGCGTCGCTTTCGTTTCTCGGGCTTGGCGCGCAGCCACCGACGCCGTCGCTGGGGCTGATGCTGTCTGAGGGGCGCAACTTCTTGTTGCTGTCGCCCTGGCCTGCGATCTTTGCCGGAATCGCCATCTTGCTGTTGTCGTTCGGCTTCAACCTTCTGGGCGATGCGCTGCGCGACACCCTCGACCCGCGGCTGCGCAATCTTGATACGGGGGCGCAATGAACCGCTTGGGCCCCGCCGCGCCGATGCCTTCCGACGCTGTCATGGCGCGCCTTGTTGCGGGGCTGCGGGGCGACGCGGCGCAGCCGCTGTATCTGCGCCTGGCCGCTGGCCTGCGCGGGTTGATCGAGGCAGGAGAGTTGCGCGGCGGCGAGGCGATGCCATCCGAGCGCGAACTGGTGCGCGCAACCGGGCTTTCGCGTGTGACCGTGCGCAAGGCGACGGAAGAGTTGTGCCGTGAAGGGTTGCTTGCGCGGCGCCACGGCGCGGGCAGTTTCGTGACCCGACAGATCGATCAACCGCTGTCGGTGCTGGTCGGGTTTTCCGAAGACATGCAGCGGCGCGGCGCCACGGTTTCGTCGCGCATCCTGCAAAGGCTGGTCTGCGCGCCCGACCCCGCGGATATGCTCAAACTCGGGCTTTCACCCAATGATCTGGTGTTTCGGCTGGCACGGGTGCGGTTGTCGGATGGCGAACCGCTGGCAATCGAAACGGCGATCGTGCCGGCCGATGCGATCAATCCCGAAACGATGGGCGAATCGCTCTATGAAGCCCTGCGCAGGTCGGGGCACATGCCGGTGCGCGCCTTGCAGCGCCTGCGTGCCGCCATTGCCAATGCGCAGGAAGCACAGCTTTTGGGGGTGCCGGTTGGCAGCCCGATTTTGCACATCGAGCGGCGCGCGTTTTTGGCAAATGGTCGTCCGATCGAGGTTACAACCTCGTCGTATCGTGGCGACCGGTATGATTTTATTGCAGAACTGACACTTGAACCCTGAGATCGGAGAGCCGATGCCTGATCCAAAATCCCTGATGTTGACCGAGGCCGGGCAGTCGCCGCAGGTGGTGGCCGAAATGCTGGCGCGCGAAGCCCCGGCCTTCGCAGCCTTGGCGCGCGAGGTTGCCGGGCGCGACGTGCGGTTGTTTTCCACCGCCGCACGCGGATCATCAGACCATGCCGCGACGGTGTTCAAATATCTGATGGAAATCGAAACCGGGCTGCCGGTGGTGTCGATCGGCCCTTCGGTGGCGTCGGTCTATCAGCGCCCGCTGCGACTTGAGGGCGCCGTGCATGTGACAATCTCGCAGTCCGGTGCCAGCCCCGATATCGTGGCGTTGCAGGCAGCCGCCAAGGCGGGGGGCGCGCTGACGGTGGCGGTGGTGAACGTGACCGATAGCCCGGTGGCGGCCGAAGCCGATATCGTGATCGGTCTTGGCGCCGGGGTTGAACGTAGTGTTGCGGCGACGAAATCGTTCATTGCATCGGTTGCCGCGCTGGCAGGGATCGTGTCGGCGGTGGGGGCGCGGCCCGCGTTGGCAGAGGGGCTCATGCGGTTGCCCGAGGCGCTGGCGGCGACCGAAGGGTTGCCGTTTGGCGATGCGGTCGAGGCGTTGACCGGGGCGGGTTCGCTGTTCGTGGCGGGTCGTGGCCCCGGTTTTGGCATCGCGCAGGAAGCGGCACTGAAGGCGAAAGAGACCGCAGCCTTGCACGCCGAGGCATTCTCGCTGGCCGAGTTGCAGCACGGGCCGATGCGGCTTGTAGGCCCCGGCTTTCCCGTGCTGGCGTTCGTGCCCGATGACGCGGGCTTTGCGGGCAACCAGCAAACACTGGCGCGGCTTGCGGGCATGGGCGCGCGCACATTTGCGCTTTCCTCGCGTCCGATGCCCGGTGCCGCGGCTTTACCCGGCACCGGCAGCGGCCTGATCGATCCGCTGGTGGCGCTTTTGCATTATTACCGGCTGATTGAAACCGTTGCGCGCGCGCGCGGGCACAACCCCGACCGCCCCGCAAACCTTGCCAAGGTCACGGAAACACTGTGATGGCGGCGCAAGCGCTGACTGGCGCGCGGATCTTTGATGGTGATCGCTATCACACGGGCAGCGCGGTGGTGCTGGACGGCGGCCGGGTTGCCGGCATCTGCACCGAGGCCGCGCTGCCCGAGGGCGTGCCGATAACGCGACTTGCGGGGGGGCTGATCGCTCCGGGCTTTATCGACGCGCAGGTGAACGGCGGCGGTGGTGTGCTGCTGAATGACGCGCCCACCGCGGCTGCAATGCAGCGCATCGCCGATGCCCACGCGGCATTTGGCACCACCAGCCTGCTACCAACCTTGATCTCGGATCACCCGGCCGCGGTGACTGCGGCGATTGCTGCGGCGAAAGCGGCGGTGGGGCAGGGGGTGGCGGGGCTGCATCTGGAAGGTCCGCATCTGGCGCCAGCCCGCAAAGGCACCCATCTGCCAGCGCATCTGCGCCCGATGACCGAGGCGGATGTGGCCGAACTCGCCGCTGCCGCCAAGGCGCTTGCCGTGCTGGTGCTGACGCTGGCGCCCGAGCAGGTCACCACCGCGCAAGTGGCGCAGTTGGCGGCGGCCGGGGCACGGGTGTGCCTTGGCCATACCGATTGCGACGAGGCCACGGCGCGGCGCTATTTCGACGCCGGGGCACGGGGCGTTACCCACCTTTTCAACGCGATGAGCGGGCTTGGCCACCGCGCCCCCGGGCTGGTGGGGGCCGCACTGGATGATGGCCGCGTCTGGGGTGGGATCATTGCCGACGGCGTGCATGTTGCCCCGACCGCGCTGCGGCTGGCACTGCGCGCCAAGCGGGGGCCGGGAAAGTTGTTCCTCGTCACCGATGCGATGTCGCTGGTGGGTGTCGCGGGCGACAGCCTGTTACTCGATGGGCGCATGATCCGGCGGGAAAAATCGGGCGGCACGTCACGCCTGACGCTTGCCGATGGCACGCTGGCCGGGTCTGACCTTGATATGGCCTCGGCGGTGCGGTTCGCGGCGGACGAGCTTGAAATGGGCGAGGCCGAGGCGCTGCGCATGGCCGCGCCATACCCGGCGCAGTTTCTGGGGTTGGCTGACCGTGGCCGTCTGGCCCCTGGCGCGCGCGCCGACCTTGTGCATCTCGATGCGGGTTTGCAGGTGCGCGCAGTCTGGCGCGCCGGTGCTTTGCTCGGGTCTTGATTCAGGTCATGGCGCGGGCGGCTGCGGCTGTTAGGGTAAGCCTGCGCGCTACCGGCATTGGGGCGCATCCTGCCTTCAAGGCCCGGCGGCGGCAACCCTGCAAGGAGGGCCGCGAGATGGCAAGCGACAAAGCAAAATTTCCTTTCATGCCCGGCATGGCGCCGGGCGCAGACCCTGCGCATGTCGGCGACATGATGCAGGGCATGATGCGGGCGCAGGCCAAGATGATGGATGCCGTGCTGCGGCAAAGCATTGAAGCGCTCGATTTCATCAAAGCCCGCTATGAGAAGGACCGCGCGCTTTATGCCGCCCTTGCGGCCGCGGGCGATGCACAGGCCTCGGCAAAGGTCTGGGCCGATTTCATGCAACGCGCCACTTCGGATTACGCCGACGAGGCCGGGCGGCTGAGCGCGCTGGCGGCGGTGACCACCGAGCAGGTCATTGAAGGCGTGACCGAAGAGGTGAAGGCCGCAACCGGCGGCGCACCGCGCAAGGGCAAGGCCTGAGCGACAGACGGAGGCAGGTATGACGGCGAAACGGAGCAAGGTGGCGCCTCGGGTCGCCACAGGGGGCGGTGCCTTGGTGCCGCTGCCCGTCGGGCTGAGCGAAAAGGAAGCGGCGCAAGAGGCCTACCGCCGACTTGATCGGCGTGTGCACGCGCGGCTTGGGGCCGCGGTGGGCGGGGTTTCGGTGATCGGGCTGGCGCAGGCTTGGGGCGATTGGGCCTCGCACCTTGCGCTTTCGCCGGGCAAGCAGATGGAACTGGTCTGGAAAGCCTCGCGCAAATGGCAACGGCTGGCGGGCGCCTTGGGGCGCGACCCCGACAGCGAGG
>PHEO01000385.1 GCA_002841195.1 Alphaproteobacteria bacterium HGW-Alphaproteobacteria-11 | reverse complement strand
GGGGCCGCAAGGAGGTAAGCATATGAGCGGAGATACGCAAGAAGGAGAATTCGTCTTTATCTACACGACCTTGCCCTCGATGGCGGCGGCGGAGGCGATGGGGCAGGCGCTGGTGGCGGAGAAGCTAGCGGCCTGCGTCAATATCTATCCGGGGCTCCGCTCCGTTTACGAATGGGACGGAGAGGTGACGGTCGAGGCGGAGGTCGCGGGCTTCATCAAGACGCGGGCGGCGCTTGTGGATGAGGCGATGGCGCGGCTGAGCGAGCTGCATCCTTACGGGGTGCCGGCGATGCTGGTGCTGCCGATTCTTGCGGGGAACACGGATTATCTGACGTGGGCGCGGGGGCAGGTGAAGGGGATAACTGGCCCAAACTCCAATTCGTCATGACCCGGCTTGTCCGGGTCATCCACGTCTTCCCTTTCCTGCCTGGGCAAAGACGTGGATGGCCCGCATAAAGCGGGCCATGACGTGTTTGTATTTGGAGGAATCGTCGCTACCCGCCGGTGAGCGACATGTGGCGGGCGACGGCGGGGCGTTTGTGGTCGCGGTCGATGATGAAGTCGTGGCCTTTCGGCTTTCGGCCGATGGCTTCGTCGATGGCGGCATTGAGGATGTCGTCGCTTTCGCTTGCGCGGACGGCGGCGCGGAGGTCGGCGGCGTCGTCCTGACCCAGACACATATATAATGTGCCGGTGCAGGTGAGGCGGACGCGATTGCAGCTTTCGCAGAAGTTGTGCGTCAGCGGCGTGATGAGGCCGAGCTTGCCGCCGGTTTCCTTGACGCGGACATAGCGCGCGGGGCCGCCGGTGCGGAAATCCATTTCGTCGAGCGTCCAGCGTGTCGCCAGCGTGCGGCGGACCTGCGAAAGCGGCAGGTATTGATCGGTGCGGTCGCCGTCGATGTCGCCCATCGGCATGGTTTCGATCAGCGTGATGTCGTGGCCTTCGCCATGCGCCCATTCGACGAGCGACGGAATTTCCGTTTCGTTGACGCCTTTCAGCGCCACGGTGTTGATCTTGATCTTGAGGCCGGCGCGTTTTGCCACCTCGATGCCGTCGAGCACCTGGGGCAGGCGGCCCCAGCGGGTGATTTCGGCGAAGAGGTCGGGCTTCAGCGTGTCGAGCGAGACATTGATGCGGCGGATGCCGGCGGCGT
>PHEO01000384.1 GCA_002841195.1 Alphaproteobacteria bacterium HGW-Alphaproteobacteria-11 | reverse complement strand
GCGGCCAATATGGATGCCGCCTGCGTGACCGTGACCGAACTGGCCGATACTTTGGTGCGAACCGAGGGCCTGAGCTTTCGGCAGGCGCATGAGGTTGCCGCCCGCACTGCCCGCGCGGTGATCGCCGCAGGCAAACCGCTTGGCGCCGGGCACGCGGCCTTTGCCGAGGCGTTTCGCGCCGAGGTCGGCCGTGCCCCGACACTGGGTGCCTCTGCCTACGCCGAAGCCGTCAGCCCGGCCCGTTTCGTGGCGCTGCGCGCCCGGTATGGCGGCCCGTCGCCCGAGCCGATGGAGGCCGCCCTGGCCGCCTACGCGGGCGAGGCGGCGGCGCTTGCCACCACGCTTGCCACCCGCCAAACCCGCATCCGCACCGCCGAGGCCGCGCGCGACGCCGCCTTTGCCCGCCTGCAACCGGAGTAACCCATGGCCACCGTTTCAATCCAAAATCTGGTCAAGGCCTATGGCAAGACCGAGGTGCTGCACGGCATCAACCTTGATGTGGCCGATGGCGAGTTCGTGGTGTTCGTCGGCCCCTCGGGCTGCGGCAAATCCACCACGTTGCGGATGATCGCAGGGCTGGAAGAGGTGACCTCGGGCGAGATCCTGATCGGCGAGCGGGTGGTGAACCATCTGGAGCCGAAAGACCGCGACATCGCCATGGTGTTCCAGAACTACGCGATCTATCCGCACATGACCGTGCGCAAGAACATCGGCTTTGGTCTGCGCACCTCGAAACTGCCAAAAGCCGACAAGCAAAAGCGTATCGACGAGGTCGCGGCGATTCTTTCGATGACCGATTACCTCGACCGCAAACCGGCGCAGCTTTCGGGCGGGCAGCGGCAGCGGGTGGCAATTGGCCGCGCCATGGTGCGCGACCCGGCGGTGTTCCTGTTCGACGAGCCGCTTTCCAACCTCGATGCGCAATTGCGCACCCAGATGCGCCTTGAAATCAAGAAGTTGCACCAGCGCGTCGGCACCACGATCATCTTTGTGACCCACGATCAGGTCGAGGCGATGACCATGGCCGACCGCATCGTGATCATGAAGGATGGCCATATCCAGCAGGTCGGCACCCCGGCAGAGGTGTTCCACAAGCCCGCAAATGTGTTCGTGGCGCAGTTTATTGGCGCGCCTTCGATGAACATGCTCGACGGGGT
>PHEO01000183.1 GCA_002841195.1 Alphaproteobacteria bacterium HGW-Alphaproteobacteria-11 | reverse complement strand
AGGCCCCATTCATTGGCTTGGCTAGCCGAGAGGAAATTGCCGGTCAGCGACAATTCCTTGGCGCGGTAGATGCCGATGGCGCGGGAGAGCTTCTGGCTGAGGCCCCAGCCGGGCAGGATGCCGACGCGCGCATGCGTGTCGGCAAAGCGCGCATTTTCCGAACAGATCAGCACGTCGCAGGCAATGGCGAGTTCGAAGCCGCCGGTGATGGCGACGCCGTTGATCGCGCCGATGACCGGGCCCGAGAATCGGCCGATCGAAGTGACCGGGTCCTTGTCGCCGATGGTCGAATTGACGCCGCCTGAATTTCCGCCGACGGCGCTGGCGTCGCCCCCCAGTTCCTTGAGGTCGAGCCCGGCGCAGAAGGCCTTGCCGGCGCCGGTCAGGATCGCGACGCGGATATTTTCGTCGGCCTCAAGTTCCTCGAAGGTCTCGGCAATGGCCCGGCGCAGGTCGCGCGACAGCGCGTTCATGGCGGTGGGGCGGTTCAGCGTGACCGTGGCGATTCCGCAGGATTTCTCGACCAGGATGACGGGCTCGGACATGGGGCTTCTCCTCGATGGAATGGCTTTGAGCCTGTTCTATCGGGATCGGGAAGCGCGGGCAAACGGGAGCGAGGTCACGCAACGTCCGTCGATCTTTCCACCCTCCCGCAGGGGGAGGGTGGGAGAAGTCGGAGTCGCTTTCTTACCCGAGAAATCCGGCGAGCCCCACGCCGATGAAATTGGCGATCGCATAGCCGAAGACACCGAGCAGAACGCCCGGCGTCACCAGCAGCCGCCAGCGCTGGCTTGCCGCCATCGCCGCCGCGGTCGCCGGACCGACCGCCACCGCGTTGGAGGCGATCAGCGCCTCGGCAAGGTCGATGCGGAAAATCTTCGCGCCCGCCAGCACGACCGCGAGATGCACCGTCGCCATGACGAGAACGAAGAAGAAGATCGGCATGGCCGTCTGCACCATCAGCACGACATCGGCGCCGGCGCCGATGACGCCGAAAAACACATACATGAAGAACATGCCGAGATCGAAGCCGCCCCGAAGTTTCGCGAGAAAGGCCGGGAAGAGATTGGCGAGCGCGAGCGCAATCAGCGTGATGAACAGAACCGAATAGCCGGGCATCCCGAGCATCTCGCCGATGAGCCTGCCGCCGAAGGCGCAGGCCGCGGCGAGGAAAAGCAGCGTTGCCAGCGCGCCCATGTCGAGCGGCGGCTTCGCCTCATCCTTGTGCGCGACGCCGTCGTCGCCCGCTTCGATGATCTTCGACGGGATGAAACGCAGGAGCACCCGCGAACCCGCCATCGTCAGAATGGCGGCCATGAAGACGACCATGACGACGGCGTCGGTCGCCGCCATGGTGGCGATCAACGCGCCGTTTTCATTGAGGCCGAGCGCCTGGGCGACGGCGGCGAAATTCATCGAACCGCCGATCCAGCTTGCGCCGAGCGTCGCCACGATGCGGTTGGCGTCGGGTCCAAGATCGATCAGATAAAAACCGGCAAGGACGCCCGCCACCGTGCCCGCGACCGCGACGCCGAAGGCGGCGATCATCATGCCGGCCTCGCTGATGAGCTTGCGGATATCGGCATGGAAGAGCAGCAGCGGAATGGCAAGGCTGACCGCATAGGTCCAGACCATGTCGTGAAACGGCGAGGCGAAGGGCACGATGCGCAGATTGGCGAGCAGCGTGCCGGCAAGGATCGTCAGCACCACGCCCGAAAGCCATTGCCCCAGCCGCGTGCGCTCCGACCAGAAGCCGAATGCGGCAAGCCCGAGAAACGCGAACATCAGGCCGAACATGTTGTCGGCGGAAATCAGCGGCAGTTCCATGTGGCGTCCCCCGGCGTCGATGCGATTGCGCCCATCATGCGGAGCGGACGGCAATACGCAAGTGCGGCTCAATAGGCGATGGTGAGCGCGAGCGAGCCGAACTGGTCGGGTTTCGGCTGGCCCTTGTATTCCTTGCTGCGGAAAACATGGGTGAAGCTGAGGCGAGCAGGGCCCTGGACGATGGTGAAGCCGGCCTTGAGGTCGTAGACGAAATTTTCCTTGTCGATGCTGACGCTGTCGCGAAACGTGTTGCCGTCGAGGAAGATGTCGCGCGCGACGGCGCGTCCCTCGACGCCGGCGAAGAGATAGCAGTTGCAGCCGGATGTGCCGTCGGTTTCGAACCATTCCGAGCCGCCGGTGCCGGGATAGATGCGCGTCGGACCGAATTCGTCGGGGAGCGCCGGCCCGACGCGGAAGGTGCCGCCGATGCCGGCATAGGTCTGCACGGTGCCGAGCGAGACGACGGTGTAGGGGATGACATCGGTCTGCCAGCCGAGCAGCGGTCCGGGCGCGAGCGTCTTGCTGCGCCAGGCGCGCTCGAAGCTGAGATTGACGCCGATCTCGTCGCGGATCTGGTTGTGCCAGCCATTGGCCTGTTCCGCGCCAATGAGGTCGTGCCAGTCGTTCTGCACCCATTCGCCCTGCGCCGCCGGGCCGACCACGCCGAGATCGAACTTCCAGTTGTCCTGCCAGGCTTCGCCCGAGTCGCTGCGCCGATAACTCTGCAGCGAAAAGGTCAGATGCGCCCAGGCCGCATAGGGCCGCTCGTTCGGCAGATAGACCGCACTTGCCGTGTCGTCGGGCGTGAAGATCGCGTGACCGAAGGCGATGCCGATGCGATGCACGGGCTTGCCGGAGAGGGGCGTGGGAAAAAGCAGCGAATAGAGCGGCGGCGCCGAAAAATCGGTCAGCCATTTCGGCAGGTCGTCGCGCGGCGCCGACAGCCAGGAGAGCCTGAGGCCGTTTGTGTAGTGACGGTCGGTGTTGGAGAGGTTTGCGAAAAGGTCGTTCTCGACCTGCATTGTCACAAAGGCTTTTTTGTCCGTCTCGTCGGCCGCCGGCGCGGAACCAGCCAACACGGGCAAGGCGGCGGCACTGAAGGCGGCGCCGAGAAGCAGGGCGCGGGCGGCGGAAAAGACGGTCATCGAGAAATCCCCTGTCGGCAATGCGGACGCAATGGGCGTGAAGCGGCTTGACGCCGGGCGGCCCGCACCTGTCCAATACTATGCGCGAACACGGAAAACAAAAAACAAGGCGCAAAGACGCCGGCAGGGAGGAAGTTTCATGGCGGTTGCGGAAGCAGCGCCCGCGTGGAGCCGCGAGGATGCGGCGGCGGCGGGCATGGTGGTGGCGTGGCACGCAGGCCAGGCGCCGGACCGGCCGGCGATCGTTTCCGAAGCCGGGAACCGCACCTATGGCGAGCTGAACGCACGGGCGAACCGGCTGGTGCGCGCGCTCAGGCGTGCGGGGCTCAAAGCCGGCGACGCGGTGGCGCTGCTTTGTTCGAACCGGCCGGAATTCGTCGAGACGGTGGCGGCCTGCGCGCGCGGCGGCTTCCGCCTGACGCCGGTCAACTGGCATCTCAAGGGCGCGGAAGTCGGCTACATCGTCGACAATTGCGAGGCGAAGGCTTTCATCGCCGATGCGCGCTTCCCGGCCTCGGCCGCCGAAGCGGCGGCTGCGGCGAAGGGCCTCGTCGCGAAACTCGCCGTCGGCGGCCCGCTGCCGGGCTTTGCGTCTTACGATGTGGCGCTGGGGGCCGAAGACGGGAGCGACCTCGCCGATCCGGTGCTCGGTACACAGATGATGTACACTTCCGGCACGACCGGCCACCCGAAAGGCGTCTATCGCCGCCAGGCCGCGCCCCTCTCGCCGCTGCTCGTGAAGCTGACCGAAACGGCCGCCTTCCGCGCGGGCGATCTGGCGCTGGTCACCGGCCCGCTCTATCACGCGGCGCCGCTCGCCTTGAACATGAGCTTCCCGCTAAATGCCGGCGTCGGCTGCGTGTTGATGGACAAATGGGACGCCGAGGAAACGCTGCGCCTCGTCGCCGAATACCGGATCACGCATACGCATGTGGTGCCGACCATGCTGCACCGGATGCTGCAACTGCCGGAAACGACCAAGGCGAAATACGACACATCGAGTTTGCGCTGGATCCTGCATGGCGCCGCCCCTTGCCCCGCACATGTGAAGGAAGGTTCGATCGCCTGGTTCGGGCCGGTGGTGTTCGAGTATTACGCGGCGACCGAAGGCGGCGGCATCTTCGTCGACAGCCATGAGTGGCCGGCGAAAAAGGGCACGGTGGGGAAACCCTTGCCCGGCGTCGTCGTCGAAGTGCATGACGAGGACGGGAAGCCGGTGAAGCCGCGCGATGTCGGCACGATCTATTTCAAGGCGCCGGAAACCGGCCGCTTCGAGTATTTCAAGGCGCCCGAAAAAACCGACGGCGCCTATCGCGGCGATTTCTACACCATGGGCGACATGGGCTACGTCGACGAGGACGGTTTCCTGTTTCTCACCGGCCGCAGCGCCGAAGTCATCATCTCCGGCGGCGTCAACATCTACCCGGCCGAGATCGATCAGGAAATCCTGAAGCATCCGGCGGTCGCCGATGCGGCCGCGGTCGGCGTGCCCAATGAGGAATGGGGCGAGGAAGTGAAACTCGTCGTCGAGTTGAACGAGGGCTACAAGCCCGACGCGGCGATGGCGAAGGAACTGCTCGATTTCGCGGCGGCGAACCTGCCGGGCTATCAGCGCCCGCGCTCGGTCGACTTCATGCAGGAACTGCCGCGCATGCCGTCGGGCAAGGTGCTGAGACGCACCATCCGCGACGCCTATTGGCAGGGCGACAAGAAAATCTGAGAACTGAAAAGGGGAGGAGAAGATGGCGGGCATTTGCGAAGGCCGCGTGGTGATCGTCACCGGCGGCGCGCGCGGGCTGGGCCGCGAATACTGCCTCGAATATGTGCGCCAGGGCGCCAAGGTGGTGGTCAACGATCTCGGCGGCGCGCGCGACGGCGAAGGCCGCTCGGCGGGCCCCGCCGAAGATGTCGCCAACGAAATCAGGGCGATGGGCGGCGAGGCGGTGGCCAACGGCGACGACGTCTCCGACTGGGAGGGCGCCAAACGCATGATCGACCAGGCGATCTCGACCTATGGCACGCTCGACGTGCTGGTCAACAATGCCGGCATCCTGCGCGACCGCATGATTTTCAACATGACGATCGACGAATGGGATGCGGTCATCAAGGTGCATCTGCGCGGCACCTTCTGCCCGATGCGCCACGCCGTCGGCTATTGGCGCGAGCGGGCCAAGGCCGGCGAGACGAACGATGCGCGGATCATCAACACGACCTCGGTGTCGGGCCTTTTCTGCAATCCGGGTCAGACCAATTACGGTGCGGCCAAGGCCGGCATCGCCTCGATGTCGCTGATCGCGGCGAAGGAACTGATCCGCTATGGCGTGACCGTCAACGCGATCTCGCCCGGCGCGCTGACGCGGCTGACCGAAGACCTCGGGCCGCCGGAAGAACTGAAGCCCGGCGAATGGAACCCGCGCGATCCCTCCAACGTCGCGCCGATCGTCGTCTGGCTCGGTTCGGCCGAAGCGCGCGATGTGACGGGCCAGGTATTCGAGTCGATGCGTGGCCGCCTCTGCGTTTATGAAGGCTGGCATCGCGGACCGGCGGTGGAGCAGGAGGCGCGCTTCGATCCCGCAACGCTCGGGCCGATTGTGAAAAAGATGCTGGCCGATCGTCGTCCGGACCAGAAGATGGGCGAAGGGTAGCGCCAAAGCAGAAGGGCCACGCCCTTTCGGGAATGGCCCTTCGCTCCTATCCGCGTCTGTTTTTGTTTTTGACGCCGATTTCGTGTGTCAGCCGAGCTTCGCCAGCGCCGCCGCGACGTGATCCGGTTTTTCGAGTGTCATCAGGTGGCCGGCTTCCGGGATCGAGACGAGCTCCGCGCCCTTGATCGCCTTTTTCCAGGCATGGGCGTAAGCCGGCGGGATCAGCTTGTCGCTGTCGCCCCAGACCAGCAGCGTCTTCGCCTTGATGCGGTAGAGGCGCTGCGAAAGGCCGCGGTCGGGGATCGGGAACAGAATCTTGCCCGCCATGCCCATCTGCCGCGCGTTCTGAACCAGAAAGCCCTTCAGCCATTCCGGATCGTCGAGCGCGACGCCGGCCGTCATCAGCGCGGTGCCGGCTTCGACATCATGGAAGAGGACCGCCGGAAGTTCGTAGGGCAGCATCGCGAAAATGTCGGGGATCGGATGCTCGTCGAG
>PHEO01000182.1 GCA_002841195.1 Alphaproteobacteria bacterium HGW-Alphaproteobacteria-11 | reverse complement strand
GGACCTTTTCGAGCCTCGAACGCCCTGAGCCATGCGAAGGGCCGGGTCGATCCGTGGGCGGATTAATTCTCACCGCTTCACAAACAACGCCCCGGCCTCCGGCATCGCGTGCATCGCCACCTTCCGCATCACGGTCGGCAGCGCCTCGCCGTGGAGGTCTTCGAGCGGCACCCAGCGCCCTTCCACCCCGGGGACAAGTTTTTTTCGCGTCGCGGCGGTGAAAACGCTCAGTTCGAGATCGAAATGGGTGAAGCTGTGGGTCACCGAACCGGGGATAAGTCGCCATTCGGCGGTGGCTGGCGCATGGGGATAAGCCCAGGCAAAATCGGTTTGTGACAGTTTTTTGACAGTTCGATGACAGTCGCTCCTGTCCCAGGGCGTTCCGGGCACTTCCATCATGCCGCCGAGGAGCCCCTTGTCGGCCCGCCGGCGCAGCCAGACATGGCCATTCCGGGTCAGCCAGAAGCAGGCGCCCTGCCTTGCCGGCTTCGGTTTTTTCGGCGCGCGGGCGGGCCGGAGGCCTTGCGTCCCGTTCGCCCGCGCGTCGCATAAGTCATTGATCGGACAGCGATTACAGGAGGGGCTTTTCGGTGTGCAGACGGTCGCGCCGAGGTCCATCATCGCCTGCGCGAAGTCGCCGGCGCGGGCGTCCGGCGTCAGCGTATCGGCGGCCTTCCTGATCTCGGGCTTTGCTTTCGGCAGCGGCGTTTCGATGTCGAAGAGCCGCGCCACCACCCGCTCGACATTGCCGTCGACCACCGTCGCGCGTTTGCCGAAGGCGATGGCGGCGGTCGCGGCGGCCGTATAGGGGCCGATGCCGGGGAGCGCCCCAAGTCCTTCCAGGTCCTCGGGAAATTTCCCTCCGTGGTCGGACGATACGGCCTTCGCGCAGGCATGCATGTTGCGCGCGCGGGCGTAGTAGCCGAGCCCCGCCCAGGCCTTCATCACCTCGTCCTGCGGCGCACGCGCAAGCGCCTCCACCGTCGGCCAGCGCTTCAAAAAGCCCGTAAAATAAGGCCCGACGGTTGCCACGGTCGTTTGCTGCAGCATGATTTCGGACAGCCAAACCGCATAGGGGTCGGCCGTCTCGCCCTTGCGCGCGCGCCAGGGCAGCACACGCGCATGCTTGCCGTACCATGCGAGCAATTTCGGCGCGACCGCTTTTTCCTTTGTTTCCGGGGCTTTTCTGGCGTTTTTTTGCATGCTCCAGTCATCGCGCGAAAGGGCATCGCAGGTCAATTCGCATGGACCGCGATTTCGATGCAGAATGTGCGCATGAACGGCATCCTCGGAAATCGCGTCGCCTCGCGGCGCTACAGTCCCGCGCCCGTCGGCGCGCGGATCGGCGCCATCGCGCATGCGGCCTTTGCGAAGCGCGGATTCACGCAAGCCCATGTGCTGGCGCATTGGCCGGAAATTGCGGGCACACAGCTCGCCGAATATTCTTCGCCCGAAAAGCTAATCTTTCCAAGGGCTTCCGGAGAGGGTGCCCGGCGCGACGGGGCGACGCTGGTGGTCCGTGTCGACGGGCCCATCGCCGTCGAGATCCGTCATCTCGAACCGCAGATCGTCGAGCGCATCAACAGCTATTACGGGCACAGCGCCGTCGCGAAGCTGAAGCTCGTTCAGGGGCCGCTGCCGGTGAAGCACGGACCGCGCCTCCGGCGGCTCCGGCCGCTCTCGGCGGATGAGCGCGCAGCCCTGGCGCAAGAGCTTGAAAAGATTGAAGAACCGGCGTTGAAAGCAGCGTTGGCGAAGCTCGGCGAGCGGGTGGTCGGGGCGCGCCGCGCCCGCTGAGGCGGCCGAGTCGCGATTCTCGCGCCGAGGCAACAAAAAGGATTGGTTGAGGGCGGAAGCGCGCGCAGCCATAATGCCCCAACATCTAGTGGGAACAGGTCATCGTGAATCAAAATAGAGCTATTTTGGCCGGCGCCGCCGCGGTTATCCTCGTGCTGGCCATCGGCGGTTATTTTATCTTCGGGTCTTCGAATGGCGGCGCCGAAGGCCGCGTTGACCGTTCGGCCTTCGAAGAGGAACTGATGGTTCCCGGCCCGCGCGGCGACATGACGATGGGCGATCCCGATGCCCCCGTTACCGTCATCGACTATGCCTCGCTCACCTGCGCACATTGCGCCAGCTTCGAGGTCAACACGATGCCGCTCCTCAAGGAGCACTACATCGATACCGGAAAGGTCTACTACATCCTGCGCGACTTCCCCTTCGATCCGATCGCGACCGCGGCATTCATGCTGGCGCATTGCGCGGGGCCGGAGCGCTATTTCGGATTTATCGGCGTGCTGTTTCGTCAACAGCAGGCTTGGGCGTTCACGCAAACGCCGATGGACGACCTCAAGGCGCTGGCGCGGCAGGGCGGGTTTTCCGAAGAGAAATTCGACGCCTGCATGAAGGACCAGGAAATCTTCGACCACATCAAGGACAATGCGCTGCGCGGCGCGAAGACGTTCGGCGTCCGCTCCACACCGACCTTCTTCATCAATGGCGAGAAAGTCGAAGGCGCATTGCCCTGGAGCCAGTTCGAACCGCTGATCCAGAAGGCGCTGGCGGGCCAGGACATCACATCATCCGGAACGCCCGAGGGCGCTTCGACACCCGCCGAAGAATAGTTGCCACGCCGGCACTTTTCGAAGACAGAGACAACGCCAGAGATCGAGAAACACAGTGAAGTTCAATCGCCTCCGCCTTTCGGGTTTCAAATCCTTCGTCGATCCGACCGATGTCGTCATCGAGCCGGGACTGACCGGCATTGTCGGTCCAAACGGTTGCGGCAAGTCGAACCTGCTCGAGGCGATGCGCTGGGTGATGGGCGAAAACTCGTTCAAGAATATGCGCGGCTCGGGCATGGAGGATGTGATCTTCTCCGGCACCAGCGGCCGCCCGGCGCGCAACCATGCCGAGGTTGTCCTCTATATCGACAATGGCGACCGTTCGGCGCCGCCCGCCTACAACGACAGCGAAACCATCGAAGTATCGCGGCGGATCGAGCGCGACCAGGGCTCGACCTATCGCATCAACGGCCGCGAAGTGCGGGCGCGCGACGTGCAGCTTCTTTTCGCCGACGCGTCGACGGGCGCGCATTCGCCGGCCTTGGTGCGTCAGGGGCAGATCGCGCAGCTGATCTCGTCGAAGCCGATCAACCGCCGCCGCATTCTCGAAGAAGCCGCAGGTATCACCGGGCTCTATACGCGCCGTCACGAGGCGGAGCTTCGGTTGAAGGCGGCGGAGACCAACCTCACCCGTCTCGACGACGTGGTGGCGCAGCTTGAATCGCAGCTTGCAAGCCTCAAGCGGCAGGCGCGGCAAGCCGTGCGCTACCGCAATCTGTCGGGCCATATCCGCGAGGCGGAAGCGATCCTGCTGCATCTCAAATGGACCCATGCGGTCGAATTGCTGGCGCATGAGGAAGAGCGGCTTGCCGCGACCGACATTCGCGTCGCCGAACTGACCCGCGAGGCGGCGGCGGCATCGACCATGGAAGCGCAGGCCGCCGACGCGCTGCCGCCCTTGCGCGAAACCGAAGCGGCGGCGGCCGCACGGTTGCACCGTCTCACCGTCGAGCGCGACAATCTCGATGCCGAAGAGGCCCGCGCCCGCGAGCAAGCCGAGCGCCTGACGGCGCGGCTGCAGCAGATCGCGCAAGATCTCGCGCGCGAACGCGACCTGATCGAAGACACGCAGGCCGCCATCGCCCGGCTTGACGGGGAAGCCGGCGCGCTTCGCGCCGCTGAAGAAGGCCAGACGCAAGCGCAGGGCGAGGCCGAGGCGCGCGTCGAGGAAACGCGCAGCCGTCTCGACGCGCGCGAGCAAGAGCTCGACCATCTCAACCAGGAAATTGCCCGCCTGTCGGCAGAGCGCAACAGCCTTGTGCGCACCATCGATGCCGGCCGTCAGCGCATCGAAAAACTGGAGCGCCAGCTTGCCGAAATCGTCCGCGAGCGCGAGACGCTGGCGGATGCCGAGGAAAAGAAAGCGCAGATCGCCCTGCAATCGGCGGAGCTCGATGCAGCGGCGGCGCGGATGGCCGATGCCGAGCGCGTCACGCTGGAAGCCGAAGAGGCGCGCCGCGCCGCGCAGGATGCTGAAAAGTCCGCGCGCGAACCCTTGCAGGTCGCCGAACGCGTGGCGGGCGATCTCGCGGCCGAGGCGAAGACGCTCACCGACCTGTTGTCGGTCGGCGAGAGCGACCTCTGGCCGCCGATGATCGACGCCGTGTCGGTCGAGCATGGCTACGAAACCGCGCTTGGCGCGGCGCTCGGCGACGATCTGGCGGTGCCGGGCGACCAGGCGGCGCCGATCCACTGGGACGCGCTGCCGCCGTTCGAGACGGCGCCCGAACTTCCGGATGACGCGACGCCGCTTTCCTATTTCGTCCAAGGGCCGGCGGCGCTTTCCCGCCGCCTGTCGCAAATCGGCATCGTGGTGTCGGGCGAAGACGGCAAGCGCCTGCAGGCGCTGCTCAAGCCCGGCCAACGGCTTGTCACGCGCGAAGGTGCGCTGTGGCGCTGGGACGGCTACACGGCGGCGGCCGATGCGCCGACGGCATCGGCCCGGCGGCTCGAGCAACGCAACCGGCTGGCCGATCTCGAAGCCGAGCTCGGCGCGGCACGCGAAAACGCAAGAGCGGCGCGGTCGGCATTCGATGCCGCCCATGTCGCCGCAGAAGATGCGACGGCCCGTGAGCAGCAGCAGAGACAGGCGCTGCGCGAGGCGCAAGCCGAGCACAACCGCATCCGCGAAACACTGACAGCGGCAGAGCGCGCGGCATCCGCGCAACTCTCGCGTCTTGCGGCACTCACCGAATCCGAGGAGCGCCTGACCGGCGACCGGGTCGAAGCCGGCCGGACGCTTGAAGAAGCCGAAGTTGCGCTTCAGAACCTGAAGCCCGACGAGGAATTGCGGCTGCGCGCCAGCGAATTGCGCGATCTCGTGGCCTCGCTCCGCCTTGAACTTTCCGAAGCGCGCGCGCAGCACGAAGGCTTGCGCCGCGAAGCCGAGGCGCGGACACGGCGGCTCGATGTCATCGCCGAGGAAAGTGCGGCATGGCAGTCGCGCGCCGCGAACGCGGGCAAACAGATCGAAACGCTGGAAACGCGGCGCGTCGAAGCCGAAGCCGAATTGAAAGCGCTTGAAAGCGTTCCCGCACAGATCGAGGAAAAGCGGCACGCGCTGATGAGCCATATCGGCGAGGCCGAAACGGCGCGCGGTGAAGCGGCCGATGCGCTGGCGAGCGCCGAGAAACTGCTTTCCGAAACCACCAAACACGCAAAGGACGTGCAATCGCATCTCGCCGAGACGCGCGAGGAACGGGCGCGGATCGACGGACTGGTCGACGGTGCGCGGGAGCGGCGGCGCGAGGCGGAGGAGCGCGTGCGCGAAGTGCTGGAATGCGAACCGGCGGACGCGCTGGCGCAGGCCAATCTCGCGGAAGGCGCCGACCTGCCGGACCTCGATCAGATCGACGCCAAGCTCGAACGGCTGAAGCGCGAACGCGAAAGCCTTGGCGGCGTCAACCTTCGCGCCGAGGAAGAAGCGCGCGAGTTGACCGAGCAGCTCGAAACCATGACCGGCGAGCGCGAAGACCTCGTCAGCGCCATCGCCAAGTTGCGTCAGGGCATCGGCAGTCTCAATCGCGAGGGCCGGGAGCGGATGCTCGAAGCGTTCGAGAAGGTCAACGCCAATTTCTCGCGGCTCTTCACGCATCTCTTCGGCGGCGGCGAAGCGCATCTGAAGCTCACCGAGTCCGACGATCCGCTGGAAGCCGGCCTCGAAATTTTCGCGCGGCCGCCGGGCAAGCGGCTTCAGGTGATGTCGCTTCTGTCGGGGGGCGAACAGGCGTTGACCGCGATGTCGCTGATCTTCGCCGTGTTCCTTACCAACCCCTCGCCGATCTGCGTGCTGGACGAGGTGGACGCGCCGCTGGACGACGCCAATGTCGAACGCTTCTGCGATCTGATGGACGAGATGACGCGCACCACCGATACGCGCTTCCTGATCATCACCCATCACGCGCTGACGATGGCGCGCATGAACCGGCTGTTCGGCGTCACCATGCAGGAGCGCGGCGTGTCGACACTGGTGTCGGTCGATCTCGACCTCGCGGAGC
>PHEO01000181.1 GCA_002841195.1 Alphaproteobacteria bacterium HGW-Alphaproteobacteria-11 | reverse complement strand
CGCGATCCCCATTCCCGCCGATCTCGGCATCTATTGGGGACCGCTGATCCTTGCCGCCGCCTACGGCGTACTGACAGCGCTTGCCTTTGCGATCTGGCCGCTGGCGCGCGCCCGCGAGATTCCGGCGACGAGCCTCTTCCGCGATCTCGTCGCACCCACGCGGCGTTTTCCGCGCGCGCCCTATGTCGTTGCGACCGTGGCCGCGCTCGGCGCGCTCGCGGGTCTTGCCATTGCGCTCGCCGAAGCGCGTCTCTTCGCACTTTATTTCGTCGGAGGCGCGGCCGGCGTTTTCATTCTGCTGTTCGCCGCCGCGCAAGGCGTCATGGCGCTGGCGGCGCGCGCGCCCCGCGTCCGTTCGCCGGAGCTGCGTCTGGCGCTCGCCAATATCCACCGTCCCGGCGCGCCGACATCGGCCATCGTGCTCTCGCTTGGGCTCGGGCTCACGCTTCTCGTCACGGTGTCGCTGATCAATGGCAATCTCACCGGCGAGATCATGGGCGAGCTGCCCGACCGCGCGCCTGCCTTCTTTTTTGTCGATGTGCAACCCGATCAGATCGACGCGCTTGAGGAAATCGTCACTGCCAGTCCCGGCGTCGCCGCCTTCAACCGTGTGCCGATGCTCCGTGGACGGATTTCTTCGGTCAATGGCGTGCCGTCGGACCGGTTGACGGTGGCGCCGGACGTGCAGTGGGCGCTTCAGGGCGACCGCGGGATTACCTATTCGGCGGCGATGCCGGCCGATTCGACGCTGGTGCGCGGGACATGGTGGCCGGAGGAGTATGCCGGCCCGCCGCTGGTCTCTTTCAGCGAGGAACTGGCGCGAGGCTTCGGCATCGAAGTCGGCGACACAATTTCGGTCAATGTGCTCGGCCGCGAAATGGAAGCGACGATTGCCAATACACGCGAAATCGACTGGTCGACGCTCGGCATCAATTTCGTGCTGGTCTTCTCGCCGGGCGCGCTCTCGGCCGCGCCGCACACGGTTCTCGCCACCGTCGCGATGGAGGGCGGCAACGAAGCGGAGGAGGCGCTGGAGCGCGAAGTGACCGCGCGCTTCCCCAACATCACATCCGTCCGCGTCAAGGAAGCGTTGCTGGCCGTCAACAAGCTGCTCGAGGATTTCGCGATGGTGGTGCGCGCCACCGGTGCGGTCACGCTGGCGGCCGGGGTTCTCGTTCTCGCCGGCGCGATGGCCGCCGGTTTCTCGGCCCGCGTCCGCGACGCCGTCGTCCTCAAGGTACTTGGTGCGACCACGGGGCGCATTCTCGGCATCTATGTCCGCGAATATGCGCTGCTCGGCTTCGCCACCGCGCTCGTCGCGGCGCTGGCCGGCACCGTCGCCGCCTTCTCGGTCATCACCTTCCTCATGGGGATGCCCTGGCGCTTCCTTCCGGGCACGCTCGCGGTCACGGTCGTTGCCGCCGCCATCCTCACCGTCGCTCTCGGCCTGCTCGGCACCTGGCGGGCGCTCGCCGCGCCGGCCGCGCCGGTACTGCGGGCGGATTAATCAACGTCCCCGGGGACAAGGTGCGGGACAAGTTGCGGGATAAACCCGGGGACAAGTGCGTTTGTGACAATTTTTTGACAGTTAGATGACACAACGGCCGTTTTCGGTCCTGGCCGGGAGGGGCTAAGCCCCGGAAAGCGTTACCGTTTCTTGGTGTTAATCCCCGGTTTTGCTTGAATTTAGGCAGGGCGCAGCCGATATTGACGGCAGGCACACTCAGGAGGGTGCAGATACATGGCGAATTACGATCAGGAACGGCTCCATCAGGTCGAGCTCGGACGGCGCGCCGACATGGCGATCGACGAGGGCCTCCGGAGCTATATGCTCAGCGTTTACAATTACATGGCGATGGCGCTGGCGCTCACCGGCCTCGTTGCATTGGGCGCCTACAACATGGCTGTCGTCGAAACGCCGGCCGGTTTGGCCTTCAGCGAATTCGGACAGGCGATCTATGCGAGCCCGCTCAAATGGGTCGTGATGCTGGCGCCGCTCGGTTTCGTTTTCTTCCTGAGCTTCCGCATCCAGAAGTTGAGCCTCACCGCCGCGCAGGCCACGTTCTGGCTCTTTGCCGGCGTCATGGGCCTCTCGCTGTCGTCGATCTTCCTCGTCTACACGGGCGAGAGCATCACCACGACCTTCTTCGTGACGGCGGCCGCGTTCGGCTCGCTAAGCCTTTACGGCTACACGACAAAGCGCGATCTCTCCGGCATGGGCTCGTTCCTGTTCATGGGCCTGATCGGCATCATCATCGCGATGGTCGTCAACATCTTCCTTGCCAGTTCGGCGCTCCAGTTCGCGATCTCGGTGATCGGCGTTCTGGTGTTCGCGGGCCTCACCGCCTACGACACGCAGCGCATCAAGGGCATGTATTACGAAGGCGACAGCGTTGCCGCCTCGGGCAAGAAAGCCGTGATGGGCGCGCTCTCGCTCTATCTCGACTTCATCAACATGTTCATGTTCCTGCTGCAGTTCCTCGGCAGCCAGCGCAACTAAACCGTTGTAACATCGGTACAAAACAAAGCCCCGGCAGCGATGCCGGGGCTTTTCGTTTGGGCGGCCGGCGCCTCACGCGTCGACGAGGCGCAGCGCGCGCTTGTCGAAAACCTTCAGCACCTGTTTCAGGTCGTGGCCGCGTTTCAGGATCAGTCCGGTCGCGGCGACGACCGCATAGGCACCCTGCTTGCGCGCCAGTTTCGGGCGTTTCTCGATGCGGTAGAGCGGCATTTCGCTGGTCCGGCGGAAAACCGAGAAGACGGCAACGTCCTTGAACCCACCCATCGCATAGTCGCGCCACTCGCCGTCGGCAACCATGCGGCCATAGACGGACAGGATCGCATCGAGTTCATGACGGTCGAAGAAAATTTCAGGCTCGCGCTGCCGTTTTTGAGGCGTGGCCGGTCTCACCAGCGTCAGGCCGCGGTCCGTTCCGGCGCTCGTGGCCGTGTAATCGGGACGATCGGTCATGCGGGCGTCGGATCCTCCAGGGCGCGCGGTCCAGCAGGCCTCAAGCATGGCACAAGGCGCGTTGCGGCGTCATGCGATTGTTGCAATTGCCGCGGTTTTCTTGAGGTTTTCGGATGGCGGCCATTAATTGTGAAACCACAATATTGCCTTTTTTCAGCCCTTGCGGGGCCACACTGGACCGTCAGATTAGCACCGTTGCCTCACTGGCCCGGTTCCTTGCGACGTTCCGGTTTCATCAGCCCCCCAGCCCCACCGGGATAGATTGGGGGAGCCGGGCCACCCCTTCCCCCGCCCCCCGGGGATATTCGAGCGCAACTTACGTCCCAAGAGTGAAAGCTCCAGCCGTCCGGGTTCCCCCACCCGGACGGCAAGCTTTTTGAGCGCGCGGTAGATGAAACATCTTTCACTTGAAGGACTTGGCGGCCTGTCCTACACAGACTGCCTGCATGGGAGGCAGGCCGCGCCTTCGCAATCGGGCGCCGCGCAACAAGCAAATGCCGCCTCGTCTCGCGGGGAAGCGGCGTTCGGGGAGAGGCATCATCGTCCGGTCGAATATGGAAACGGCGGCTAGAGCTACATCCGCGGGCGGCGAGGCGATGATCGTCATCGACGGGCTGACCAAGCATTTCGGGCCTTTCACGGCTGTCGACCGCATCGGCTTTACGGTCGAAAAGGGCGAAGTTCTGGGCTTTCTCGGTCCGAACGGCGCCGGCAAATCCACCACCATGAAAATGATCACCGGCTTCCTCGCGCCGAGTGCAGGCAGCGCGCGCGTTTGCGGCCATGACATCGTGACCGACACGCTGGCCGCGCAACGCACCATCGGCTATCTGCCGGAAGGCGCGCCGGCTTACGGCGACATGACGCCCCGCGGTTTTCTGCGCTTCATCGCGCGTGTACGTCGGCTTTCGGGCACGGATGCGGAAAAAGCCATCGACCGCGCGGTCGAGGCGACGGAGCTCGGCGGCGTTCTCGAGCAACCGATCGATACGCTGTCGAAAGGCTTTCGCCGCCGTGTCGGTCTCGCGCAGTCGATCCTGCACGATCCGCCCGTCCTTATCATGGATGAGCCGACCGATGGTCTCGATCCCAACCAGAAATTCGAAGTGCGCAAGCTGATCGCCCGCATGTCGGCCGAGAAGGCGATTGTCATTTCAACGCATATCCTCGAAGAGGTCGATGCGATCTGCACCCGGGCGCTGATCATCGATCGCGGCCGCGTGGTCGCCGACGGCACGCCGGCGGCGCTGATGGCGCGTTCGCGCTATCACAACGCCGTGTCGCTGACGCTGAGCGGGCAGACGACGGTACAGATGGCCGAAAAACTCAAGGCGCTCAACGGCATCGCCAGCATGGAAATCGTGCCGCGCGGCGCCGAGACGACATTCACGCTCTTTCCGGTCAGCGCACGTGAGAGCGATGTGCTGCTGGTCGACGCGGTGGCGCGGCTGGCGCGCGACGAGAACTGGCCGGTGCGCGCGCTCTACGGCGAGCCCGGCCGTCTCGACGAGGTCTTCCGCAGTCTCACCCGTTCGGATACGACCGTCACCGACGGCAAGAAGGACGCGGCATGAACGAGCTTCTCGCCGTCTTCCACCGCGAACTCGGCGGCTATTTCGCAACGCCGCTCGCCTTCATCTTCATCGTGATCTTCCTGTTCACGATGGGCGCCTTCACCTTCTATCTCGGCGGCTATTATGAAAGCGGGCAGGCGGACCTCGCAATCTTTTTCAATTTCCATCCCTGGCTCTATCTCTTCCTGATTCCGGCAATCTCGATGCGTCTCTGGGCAGAGGAGCGCCGCACGGGATCGATCGAGCTTCTGCTGTCGCTGCCGGTGCCGCTCTGGGCGGCCGTTCTCGGAAAATTTCTTGCGGCCTGGGTCTTTTCGGGGCTCGCACTGGCGCTGACCTTTCCGATCTGGCTGACCGTCAACTATCTCGGCGATCCGGACAATGGCGTCATCCTGGCCGGCTATCTCGGCAGTTTCCTGATGGCGGGCGGCTATCTCGCCATCGGTTCCTGCCTTTCGGCCGTCACGCGCAACCAGGTGATTGCATTCGTCGTCTCGGTCGCGGTCTGTTTTCTGTTCACGGTTTCCGGTCTTCCCATCGTCATCGACTTCTTCTCGGGCTGGGCACCGCAACAGATACTGAACACGATTGCGTCCTTCTCGTTCCTGACGCATTTCAACGCCATTACGCGCGGCGTCATCGATCTGCGCGACATCGTCTATTTCACGACGCTGATCGGCGCCTGGCTGATTGCCTGCGGCATCGTCGTCGACATGAAGAAGGCGGGCTGAGGCGATGAACGCGCTATCCAACCAGCAGATCAGCCGTTCGGCCTACCGCATCGTCATGCTGGTGCTGCTCGCTGTGCTGTTCCTTGCCGTCAATCTGTTCTCGAACATCGTCTTCCGTTCGGCGCGGATCGACCTCACCGAGAACAGGCTCTACACGCTGTCGGAGGGCACGAACGAAGTTGTCGCGAAGATCGAGGAACCGATTACGCTGCGTTTCTTCTATTCCGAGCGACTCGCCAACGACTATCCGCGCATCCGCACCTATGCCGGCCATGTTCGCGATTTGCTGCAGGAGATACGCAACCGGTCGGACGGCCAGTTGCGCCTTGAAGTGATCGAGCCCGAGCCTTTCTCCGAACAGGAAGACCTTGCGATGTCGCTCGGCCTCAAGGGCGCGCCGACAGCGCAGGGCGATATCATCTATTTCGGTCTCGTCGGCACCAACTCGGTTGACGGGCTCGAAGCCATTCCCTTCTTCACCGACGAGCGCGAACAGTATCTCGAATACGACATCGCGCGCATGATCCAGAATCTCAGCCGGCCGGCGCGGCCCGTGCTTGGCATCGTCACTAATCTGCCACTCGACACCGGCACGGGCGGGCTGATGTCGGCGATGCGCGGCGAATCGCTGCCCTTCATGATCTATGAAGAGCTGCGCGACCGCTTCGAGCTCGAATATCTCGAGCAGCAATTCAAGGCCGTGCCGAGCAAGATCGACGTATTGATGGTCGCGCATCCGCGCGAGCTCGACGAGGCGACGCTCTACGCGGTCGATCAGTTCGTGATGCGCGGCGGACGGGTGCTCGCCTTCATCGATCCGCATTCTGAGGTGAGCCTCACCGCCGGTC
>PHEO01000180.1 GCA_002841195.1 Alphaproteobacteria bacterium HGW-Alphaproteobacteria-11 | reverse complement strand
GCAGGCTATCTGCTGGGGCCGGCCGAAGCCGGCCTGTTGCGCCTCGCGCGCGAGTTGTCAAGCCTGTTGTCGAAGCCAGCCGTATTGATCCGCCAAGTGGTCTTTCTCGATCTCACCCGCAGCTGGCATCAAGGCAGCGCAGCGTTCGATCTGGTCGCCTATCGCACTGCCCTGCTCGGTGGTGGCTTTGGCCTGATCTTTGTTGTCGCAGGTTATTTCTTTGGCGACAACCTGCTGGCAGCACTCATTGGCAAAGACTTTCTCGCTGCCGCACCGCTGCTCACGTTGATGCTCCTGGCAGCAACCTTTGACCTGACCTCGTCATCGTTGCGCTCGGCTGCTTATGCGATCGGACGTGCCAGCAAGGTGCTGCGCATTTACGCACTATCGGCCGGCATCTACCTTGCGCTGTTTATTGCACTGACTTCGTGGCTTGGCCTGATTGGTGCAGGCATCGCCGCCAGCGCCGCGCTGTCGATCAGGTGTCGGTTGGCAGCACCCCCCGGCACCGCCACCACCACGAAATCGGCGGCCATCGCCTCGGCCAGCGTTTCAACCTGCCGCGCGGGCAGGCCGGGGTCGGGCAGGGCTGAGCGGTTGAAGAACCGCACCTGCATGCCAAAGCCGAAATGCGCGCGCCGCGCCACCGCGCGGCCAATCCGACCCATGCCGATGATACCGAGCGATTTGCCGCTGACATGCTGGCCGAGCAGGTGCGTGGGCTGCCAGCCCTGCCAGAGCCCGGCACGCACGAGGCGTTCGCCCTCGCCCGCCCGCCGCGCGCTCATCAACAGCAGCGTCAGGGCAATATCGGCGGTGGCATCGGTCACGGCGCCGGGGGTATTGGTCACCGAGGCCCCTGCGGCGCGGGCGGCGGCCACATCGATGTGGTTCACGCCAACTCCAAAATTGGCAAGCAGCCGCGCGCGGATCGGGCCGGTGAAAGCCTCGGCGCCGAAGGCATCCCCCAGCGTCGGCACCACGGCATCGAACCCGGCCAGCGCTGCGCGACATTCGGGCAAGGCCATTGGCGCGGCACTTTCGCGGTAGTGCGTTTCAAATGCCGCCAGCGCCGCCTCGACCTTTGGCGTCAGCCGCCGCGACACCAGCACCCGCATCAAAACATCCGCCCGCCCAAGGGCACCTCGTGCCCCGGTCCGATCAGCACCACCTCGCCCGCCGCATCGGGCACGCCAAGCACCAGCACCTCGGACATCACCTTGCCGATCTGGCGGGGCGGAAAGTTGACCACCGCCAGCACTTGCCGCCCAATCAGTTCCTCGGGGCGGTAATGCGCGGTGATCTGCGCCGAAGACCGCTTTTCGCCGATTTCGGGGCCAAAATCGAGCCAGAGTTTGAACGCGGGCTTGCGCGCCTCGGGGAAGGGCTCGGCGCGGGTAATGCGCCCCACGCGGATATCGACCGCTAGGAAATCATCAAAGGTGATCGTCACTTTCCAAGCTCCCGCCCGCGCGCCGCCGCAGAATAAGGAGAACCCGATGTACCAGTTCAATTATGCGCGCCCGAAGTCACTCGCCGAAGCCGAAGCGCTGCTGGCGAAGGCCGACGATCCGAAGCTCCTCGCGGGCGGCCAGACGCTGATCCCGACACTGAAGCAGCGCCTCGCCATGCCGAGCGACCTGATCGACATTGGCGGCCTGAAGGAGCTCGACTTCATCCGCGCCGAGGGCAACGCGGTGATGATCGGCGCGGCGACAAAACACGCGACGGTCGCGCAATCGGCCGATGTGAAGAAACACAACCCGGCGCTGGCCGCGCTCGCCGAGGGCATCGGCGACCCCGCTGTCCGTCACATGGGCACCATCGGCGGTTCGATCGCCAACAACGATCCGGCATCCGACTACCCGGCGGCCTGCCTCGCGCTCGACGCAAAGATACACACCACAAAACGCCTGATCGAAGCCGACGAATTCTTCAAGGGCATGTTCGAAACGGCGCTGGAAGACGGCGAGATCGTCAAGGAGATCACCTTCCCGCATCCGGAAAAAGCCGCCTACATGAAGTTCCCGAACCCCGCCTCGCGCTATGCGATGGTCGGCGTCTTCGCTTCGAAAGGCCCGTGGGGCGTCCGCGTCGCCGTCACCGGCGCCGGTCAGGACGGCGTGTTCCGCGTCAAGGAAATGGAAGACGCGCTGACCAAAAGCTGGTCGCCCGACGCAGTCGCCGGCATCAAGGTGCCCGCCAAGGGCCTCAACGCCGACCTCCACGGCACCGCCGAATACCGCGCTCATCTGATTACCGTCATGGCGAAGCGCGCCGTGGCGGCGGCCGGTTGATTTTGCGGACCCGGCCGTTCGGGCATAGATTGAAGCAATGAACCTGCCTTCCACCATCGACGAAACCGTCGACCTCCTCGCGCGCGGCGCCTATGTCGCCGACCGCTCGCTGGCGACCGTGATTTTCCTTGCCCTCAAGATGGGCCGCCCGCTGCTGCTCGAAGGCGAGGCCGGCGTCGGCAAGACCGAAATCGCCAAGGTGCTGGCCGAGGCGCTCGGCCGCCGGTTGATCCGTCTACAATGTTATGAGGGCCTCGACACCGCCGCCGCCGTCTATGAGTGGAACTATCAGGCGCAGATGATCGAAATTCGTCTGGCCGAAGCCCAAGGCGTCGAGGACCGTTCGGAACTCGGCAAGGACGTCTTCTCCGAGCGCTTCCTGATCCGCCGCCCGATCCTGCAGGCGCTGGAGCCCGCCGTCGAAGGTCCGCCGGTGCTGTTGATCGACGAACTCGACCGCACCGACGAACCTTTCGAAGCTTACCTTCTGGAGGTGCTGTCGGACTTTCAGGTGACGGTGCCCGAGATCGGCACCATCAAGGCCGCGCATCCGCCCATCGTCATCGTCACCTCGAACCGCACCCGCGAAATCCACGACGCGCTGAAAAGGCGCTGCCTCTTTCACTGGGTCGACTATCCCGATGCGACACGGGAACTCGCAATCCTGAAACTGAAAGCGCCGAAAACGCCGGACAACCTCTCCCGCGACATCGTGGCCTTCGTTCAGAAGCTGCGCGGCCTCGACCTCTACAAGAGCCCCGGCATCGCCGAGACGATCGACTGGGCGGAAGCTCTGACGGCGCTCGATGCCGTCGCGCTCGACAAGGAACTGGTCAACGACACGCTTGGCGCGCTGCTGAAATATCAGGACGACATTGCCCGCGTCGCCGGCAGCGAGGCCGCCCGCCTCCTCGAAGAAATCAGGATGGCGGCGCAGGCCGCCGACTGACATGGGCCGGCTCGCCGAAAATATCGTCCACTTCGCCCGCGTGCTGCGGCGCGCCGGGCTTCCCGTCGGCCCGCGCCAGGTGCTCGACGCGGTCGAAGCGGTCGAGGCGGCCGGCATCGGCGCACGGTCCGATTTCTACTGGACGCTTCATGCGACGCTGGTGAAGCGCCGCGACCAGCACCATCTCTTCGATCAGGCGTTCCACGTCTTCTGGCGTGATCCGAAGCTGCTCGACCGGATGATGGCGCTGATGCTGCCGGAACTCGAAACGCCGCCCGGCGCCACCCACGAGGAACACAGCCGCCGCCTTGCCGAAGCGCTTTTCGGCGACGGCAGGCCGCGCGAAACCGCCGAACCTGACATCGAGATCGACCGCAGCGAAACCTTCTCCGCCGAAGAACTGTTGCGCCACAAGGACTTCGAGCAGATGTCGGTCGCCGAACTCGCCGAGGCGAAAGCCGCCATCGCCCGCCTCCGCCTGACGCAGGACGAGGTCCGCATCCGCCGCACCCAGCCCGCAACCCGCGGTCACATGATCGACATGCGCGCCACCCTGCGGGCCAGCCTGCGCGCCGGCGGCGTCATCCCACTGAAGCGCCGCGACTTCCGCCGCCGCCGTCCGCCGCTGGTGGTGCTCTGCGACATTTCCGGATCGATGTCGGCCTATAGCCGCGTCTTCCTGCATTTCCTGCACGCGCTGACCAAAGACCGTGACCGCGCGCATGTATTCCTCTTCGGCACCCGCCTGACCAACGTCACCCGCGAACTCCGCCACCGCGATGTCGACGAGGCGCTGGCGCGGGTCGCCGCGAAGGTCGAAGACTGGGACGGCGGCACCCGCATCGGCGAGACATTGCGCCGCTTCAACATCGACTGGGCCCGACGCGTGCTCGGCCAGGGCGCGACGGTTCTGCTGGTCACCGACGGCCTCGACCGCGATGCCGGCGAAGGCGTCGGCCCCGAAATCGCGCGACTGCATCGCCGCTCGCGCCGCCTGATCTGGCTGAACCCCCTCTTGCGCTACGAACGTTTCGAGCCGAAATCATTGGGGATCAGGGCGCTGCTGCCGCATGTCGACGAGTTCCGTCCGGTCCACAACATCGCCTCGCTCGCCGCACTGGTCGATGCTCTCTCCGATGCCCATATCGAACGGAAACCCGAACGGAGAGCGGCATGAACGAACACGACAATGTGCTGGAGGAAGCCGCGAACTGGCTCGGCCAGGGCCGCCGCGTGGCGCTCGCCACCGTCATCGAAACATGGGGCTCCGCGCCGCGCCCGACCGGCAGCCAGCTTGCGATCCGCGACGACGGCAGCTTTGTCGGCTCGGTGTCCGGCGGCTGCATCGAAGGCGATGTGGTAACGCGCGCGCTTGAGACGCTGACCAGCGGCAAGCCGGAAATCCTCGAATACGGCGTTTCCGATGCGATGGCCTGGGAGGTCGGGCTGGCCTGTGGCGGCCGCATCCGCGTCATGGTCGAACCGGTGACGGGCTGAAATGGACGCCGGAATCCTTGCACAACTGGTCGAGGACCGCGCCGCCAAGCGCCCCGCGGTGCTGGCAACACGGTTAACAGATGGATTCGGAAAACTTGTCTATCCAACTGAAAGACAAGAAGAAAATTGGTTGATTAAAGCATCGCATGAAGTGTTGGCGAGCGACCGTGCGGCCGTCGTTGCCGGGTCCGATGGCGACTGGTTCCTCAATCCCTTCAATCCGCCCTTGCGGCTCATCGTCGTCGGCGCGGTTCACATCGCGCAGCCGCTGGCGCGCATGAGCCAGCTCGCCGGCTACGACGTGACGGTGATCGACCCGCGCACGGCGTTTGCTTCCGAAAACCGCTTTCCGGACATCGACTTGCGCCATGACTGGCCCGACGAGGCAATGACCGCCCTCGTCCCCGACACACGGACGGCGGTCGTCACGCTGACCCACGACCCGAAGCTCGACGACCCGGCGCTGCAGGCCGCACTTAAAAGCAAGGCCTTCTATATCGGCGCGCTCGGCTCGAAAAAGACGCATGCGGCCCGCATCGCGCGGCTGAAGGAGGCGGGCTTCGAAGACATTGATATTGCTCGCATTCACGGGCCGGTCGGCCTGTCGATCGGTGCGAAAAGCCCGGCCGAAATCGCCATCTCGATCATGGCCGAGATCACGGAGACCTTGCGCACATGATCTTCGGCGAGATGAAACCGGACGACGCCGAAGGCGCGATCCTCGCCCATTCGCGGAAGGTCGGAAGCGAAACCTTCAAGAAAGGCAGGCGCTTGAGCGCCGCCGACATCGCGGCGTTGAAGGCGGAGGGTGTCGCATCCGTCATCGCGACTCGCCTCGAAGCGGATGATGTGGCGGAAGACGAAGCGGCCAAAGCACTCGCCAAGGCCTTGGCGGGAAACAACATTCGCGCCGCCGCCCCGTTCACCGGCCGCGCCAACCTGCATGCGGAAGCCGGCGGCATCGTCGAAATCGACGCCGCACGTATCGCCGCGATCAACGCCATCGGCGAGGCGATCACGGTGGCAACGCTCGCACCGCATGAAACCGTCGCGACGCGGCAAATGCTTGCCACCATCAAGATAATTCCCTTCGCCGTGCCGCGCGCTGAACTCGACCGCGCGCTCGCCATCGCACACGACGGTGCGAGCGCAATGGTGCTGCATGCCTTCAAGCCGCACCGCATCGGCCTCGTCGCCACGCAGCTGCCGGACACGAAGCAGAGCGTGATGGACAAGAGCCGCGCCGTGCTCGACGCGCGCCTCGCCGCGATGGGAGGCGCGATCGCGCACGAAATCCGTTGCGATCACAACGAGTTGGCGGTGGCCGGCGCGGTCGGCGAACTGATCGCCGCGGGACTGTCACCCATCCTGATCTTTGGCGCC
>PHEO01000383.1 GCA_002841195.1 Alphaproteobacteria bacterium HGW-Alphaproteobacteria-11 | reverse complement strand
TGGATGCCTCGCAATCCGGCTCTGCCTGTGTTCTCCGCCCGCACACGCGAATCTTCCCCTCATCCGCTTCACCCTAATAAATGAATAATGAGTCGAACATCATAATATTCGCGTGCCGCCGTTCACACGGGCGCTCGCACGGTTCGCGCGACGTCGTCAAACCGTGCGTCCACCATCCACAGGCATCAGAATCCCGGTGATAAACTCGGCGTCATCGGACGCGAGATAGAGTGTCGCCCGCGCAATATCGTCCGGCCGCGACATCCGACCCATCGGAATGGTGGCCACGAATTTCGCCCGGTTCTCCGGTGTGTCGGGCACGCCCATGAATTCTTCCAGCAGGCCGGTTTCGCCCATCACCGGGCAAATCGCGTTGACGCGGATATTGTCGGACGCCAGTTCCACCGCCATGGATTGCGACAGGATATTCACGGCGCCCTTGGTCGAATTATACCAGGTCAACCCCGGGCGCGGACGAATACCCGCCACCGAACCGATGTTCACGATCGAGCCGCCGCCAATCTCCCTCATCATCGGGACAATGATGTTGGTGGCGTGATAGATCGCCTTCACATTGATCGCATAGACCTTGTCGAACTCGTCTTCGGTCACGTCGAGCATCGGTTTGTTTCTGTGGGTCCATCCGGCATTGTTGACGAAGACATTGGGCACACCGAAGCTGTCGACCATCTTCTGCACAGCCGCATCCATTTCGGCGCGCGAGGTGACATCGGCAGCCAGCGCCAGGGCATTTTCGCCGATTTCACTGGCCACACGCTCGGCGGCAGCGCGACGCAGATCAAGCACCCCAATCTTGGCACCCTCGCGGGCAAAAAGCTTGGCAATGCCCTCCCCGAAGCCACCTCCCGCGCCGGTTACGACGGCGATCTTTCCGGCCATGCGGCCCTGTGTTGCGTTCATGAGATTCTCCCTCTGTGCGCTCTGTTCAGTCGTGTTTGATGACAACGGTCGGCTTTGTCAGGTTGTTATTTATACTGCGAGTCCTGAAGAATCCGAATTTGTTGACTTGACTGCTGGCGCCGGAACGATTCAGCTATATCCATGATCTGCCACGGTTTTCTTTCGCCAACAGAGCGCTTTGAGCTTGAGGCTTGTGTCCGTCGCCAGCGCGAGGACCATGGCATTGCGCGTCGCGCAAACGCGATCCTGCT
>PHEO01000382.1 GCA_002841195.1 Alphaproteobacteria bacterium HGW-Alphaproteobacteria-11 | reverse complement strand
GGGGTGGCGGCGATTATCGGCGCGACTTTGCTGATCCACCGCCGCTTTTTCGATCCGCGCGTGCGCGCCAATTCCAGTTTCGCCGATAATGCGATCATTCTGATCCTGTGGGTGCAACTGGCGCTGGGGTTGGCGACCGTGCCGATTTCGGCGGGGCATCTCGACGGGCACGAAATGGTCAAGTTCATGACCTGGGCACAGGGCATTTTCACATTTCAGGGCGGTGCGGCTAGCCATGTCGCCGATGTGCATATCATCTTCAAACTGCACATTTTCCTCGGGCTGACGATCCTGCTGATCTTCCCCTTCACCCGGCTGGTGCATATGCTGTCTGCCCCGGTGCGTTATCTGTGGCGCGGCGGTTACCAGATTGTGCGTTCGCGCCGGAGCATCAGCCATGGATGACGTGATCGAACGCGCTGCGGTGATCGTTGGCGGGATCGAAATTACCCCCGCCGCTATCGCTGCCGAGGCGCAAAACCACCCCGCACCCGATGCCGCCGCCGCATGGCAGGCCGCGGCCGAGGCGTTGGCAATCCGGCAATTGCTGCTGGCCGAGGCGGAGCGGTTGGCAATCGAAGCGGGGGATCGCTGCGATGCGCAGGGCCACCCGCTCGCCCCCGATGATGCGCGGATCGATGCACTGCTGACGCAGGAAATCACCGTGCCGCAGGCGACCACGGATGAGGCGCGGCGCTTCTATGATCGCCACCGGGATCGCTTTGCCAGCGAAACGCTGATCGAGGCCGAACATATCCTGTTTTCCGCAAGCCCTGATGACAGCTTTGCCTATGGTCTTGCAGTGGGCGATGCACGCACCGCGATACGCGCGGTGCAGGCCGATCCGGGGTGCTTTGCCCAGTTGGCTAGGGCCAAATCCGCCTGCCCATCGAAGGAGCAGGGCGGTAATCTCGGCCAGATTGGCAAGGGCCAGACCGTGGCCGAATTCGAAGCGGCGCTGTTCGCGCTGGCCGAAGGTCAATTGTGCACGGAGCCAGTGCGCACCCGCTTTGGCGTGCACGTAATCCGCGCGGGGCGGCGTGCAGAGGGGCAGCAATTGCCGTTCGAAGCGGTGGAGGAGGCCATCCGCGATTATCTGGAGGAAGCCAGCTATCGCAAGGCGGTGGCGCAATATCTTTCGATCCTTGCCAGCCGCACCGCCATCACCGGGGTC
>PHEO01000179.1 GCA_002841195.1 Alphaproteobacteria bacterium HGW-Alphaproteobacteria-11 | reverse complement strand
CTGTTCTTGCTCGTCGAGCGGGGGCACCGGCCAGAAGGTTTCGAAGAAACCTTCTGGATAAAGGCGGAGGCGTGATGACCAAACGCCCTTGGAATAACGCGTCACTTCCTGCGCGAAGACCGGGATGCGGACCAGTGCATCGACATAGGCGGGCAGCAGGCGTTGGCCGGGCGTGTAGACGTTGTAGGCCGGGCTGACGATACCATCGACCGGGGCCGTGCCCATGGCGCCCATCCATGCCCACAGCGTGTTGATGACCAGATCGCCGGTGAAGCACAGCTTGTACCCCGCCGTCGTCTCGGCCTCGAACATGTTGACATCTTTTTGGGACCGGGGCGTGACGCCGGTAATGTGGGAAACGGTCAACATTTCCTCTTCGCCGGTTTCCGACCGTTCATCGCGTTCGTTGAACAGCCAGCGGGAGCGCTCAATCTTCCAATGCGCCGGAATATCGCCGAGCCAGTCGATGTCGGAGGGGCGCAAGGGGGCGGAGCGGTCCAGCCCGCGCATGACCGCCTCTGCCACCAGCGTCCGCCGCTTTTCGGCCAGCAGGCCCAGCAGCTTCTGCTTGGCTTCGATCAGGGTGTCGATTTGCGCGGCATTTTCGTTCAGGAATCCGGCAATTGAGTTTTGAACATGGATGGGAGGATGCGGAACGCGTAGTGACTTCAGGTCATCCGTACTTAGCTCCATGAATGTCGAGCCACGGCCCAGAATCTGCAAATAGGCGGTATTCGCATTGAGCCAGTGGAAGTAGAATTGGGGGTCAACGCCCGATCCTGGCTCAAGTAAGAAGCACCCTTGATTGGAGCAAAGTTCGACCTCTGCGACGGCAAGTTGTCCGATGGGTGCGCGTTTGGTGAGAACGATAGTTTCGGGCGGCGATAATCGCGCGCTGCAACTCCTCAAGCCGTCATCCGTGATGCGGCGTTTAGTACCGACTATCTTCCCATCTTTCGCCGCGCTCACATCCTCAGGCGTGACCCAAAAAATATCACCGTCCCAGTAATCCGGATTGCCACTTTCTGGCGTTGCGCCGCTTCCGATTGAAAACAGATGCCGAATGGCGATGTTCGGAAACACGCTCACTCCGTAACCTCCCGCAACAAGCGCAAGATTTCCTCTTCCGCCTGCTTCAGTTCGGCATCGATCACCGACAGCGGGCGGGGCGGGGTGAACTTGTAGAAGTGGCGGTTGAAGTTGATTTCATAGCCCAGCTTGTCCTTGGTCCGGTCCATCCAGGCATCGGGCACATGCGGCAGCACTTCGCGCGCGAAGAAGGCGTCGATATCGACCTTGAGCGGGATATTTTCGAAATCGCGCAGATCGGGATCGGGTTCAAATCCCTTACCCTTGCGCACCTTTTCCGCGCCTGCATCCTTGGCGGTGAACACGCCGCGAAACAGCTTTTCGTCCGCCGCGCGCCATTTTGATCCGCGCTGTTTCAGGGTCCGCTCGATGGCCTTCAACGCAGCGTTCCAGTCCAGCAGCGGTTCGCGGCCAAGCCCTTTGTCGATGGCCTGAACATCATCCAGCAGGTGCGGCGCGGCATCGAGGAAGCGGGCCTTGTCCTCCACCGTCATCTGATAACGCAGCCGCAAGGGCCGCTCCACCGTGACGCGGGTGTAGCCGAAATCCTCATTGTCGAAGATCTTCGATTGTTCGCTGGCAATGAACTCGCCGTAACGGCGGACAATCTCGGCAATCTGGTCCGGCTCATCCGGACGGTCGTCCCCGGGCAGCGCCGGGCCTTCACCGATCTTGCGCCGCTTGTCGCCCTGGCTGCGGCGCATGGGAATCCACGTGTCACGCGCATCGACCAGCTGGATTTTACCCTTGCGGGCCTTGGCCTTCCGGTTGGTGACGATCCAGATATAAGTGCCGATGCCGGTGTTGTAGAACATCTGTTCGGGCAAGGCGATGATCGCCTCAAGCATGTCCTCTTCGATGATCCATTTTCGGATGTTGCTTTCCCCGCCGCCCGCGCCGCCGGTGAACAGCGGCGAACCGCTGAAGACAATCGCGGCGCGTGAGCCGTATTTCTGCTTGGCCGGGTCAACATCCTCGAACTTGGAAATCATGTGCTGAAGGAACAGCAATGACCCATCGTTCACGCGCGGCAGGCCGGCATGGAACCGGCCCGATTTGCCGCGATCATGTTCTTGCACAATCTCGCGCTGCTGTTTTTTCCAGTCCACGCCAAAGGGGGGGTTGGCGATGAAGTAATCGAACTTCAATCCTTCGAACTTGTCATCGGTGAAGGTGTCACCGAACTGCACGTTCTCACCATGCCCGTTATGATCAACCTGCTTCATAAGCATATCTGACGCGGCGGTGGCGAAGGCGCGCTTGTTGTAATCCTGCCCATAGACATAGAGCTTGGCCGCCGCGCCCCGGCTGCGCATATAGGATTGCGCCTCGGCCAGCATCCCGCCCGTGCCGCACGCCGGATCGAGCATGGTTTTGACGGCGGCGGATTGCTGGAACAGCGCGTCATCCTCGATGAACAGCAGATCGACCATGAGCGTGATGACTTCGCGCGGGGTGAAGTGATCGCCTGCCGTTTCATTGGCCAGTTCGTTGAAGCGCCGGATCAAATTCTCAAAGATCAGGCCCATCTGGTCGTTCTTGACCGTGTTGGGGTGCAGATCGACCTCGCAGAACTCCTTGACGATCAGGAACAGGATGCCCGCCTCGTGCATCCGCTCAATCTCGGCGGTGAACTCGAAATAGTCGAAGATCTTGCGGACGTTGGCGGAAAAGCCGTTGATGTAGGTTTGCAGGTGCTGGTTTATATGGTCCGGATCGCCCAGCAGCTTTTTGAAGTCATAGGGCGCGCGGTTGTGGAAGCGGTGGCCAGAAATCCGGTTGAGCGCACTGTCGAGCGCATCACCCTCGATCTTGCCACCGGCGCGGCGCTTGGCTTCGGCAACTACGGCATCCTTGGTTTCGGCCAGCACGCAGTCGAAGCGGCGCAGGACGACAAGCGGCAACATCACCCGTTCATACTGAGGCGGGCGATAGGGGCCGCGCAGCAGGTTGGCGATGTCCCAGATCAGGTTGGCAAGATCAGTATGGGTGGCCATCAGGCGTTCGTTCCGTTCTTGTCATTATGCGCTGTCAGCCGCTCATATTCCTCCACCGACAGGACCACGACGACCGGCCTTCCGTATTTGTCGATGGACACAGGCGCGGCCCGGGCCAAATCGATCAGCCGACCAAAGCCATTCTTGGCGTCGCGCGCCGACATGTGCCGCATGTGCCCCTCCAGAGTTGGAGCTACTTTAGCCATGACTATTTCAAATCGAAAGCGAATTTCAGTCGTAGAATGGCGCATGTCAGAGGGGTAGGTTGGCGTAGGATGTGGAGTGCCGCCGTATTTGGCGAGCACTTGGCAGCGGCTGGGGCTTGCACTGAAGTGGCGCCTTGCGCGACCCTTCCTCCGGTTCAACGGAGGCGAAGGAGTCGGGTGATGGAGTACTTTGCAGGGCTGGATGTATCGATCGACGAGACCGCGATCTGCGTGGTGGGCGATGACGGGAAAGTGGTGCTGGAGACTGCGGTTCCGACCGATCCCGATCTCATCGCCGAGGCGCTGAAGCGCTACGCCGGACGCCTGCGCCGGGTCGGCCATGAAGCAGGATCGCTGTCACCATGGTTGCATGCCGGGATGATCGCGCTGGGGCTTCCAGCCATATGCCTGGAGACCCGCCACGTGCGCGCTGCCCTGTCTGCCCAGCGCAACAAGACCGATGCCGCCGATGCGCTCGGCATTGCGCACATCATGCGGACCGGGTGGTTCCGGGAGGCGCACATGAAGACCGAAGAGTGCTACCGCATCCGCCTGCTGCTGGTGCAGCGGCGCAACCTGAAGCGCAAGTTCCTCGATCTCGAGAACGCCATCCGCCACTCGCTGAAGGTGTTCGGGATCCGCCTCGGCAAGGTCGGGCGCGGATCAATGGAGAAGGCCGTGCGCGAGGCGGTTGCAGGCGATGCGATGACCGCCGGACTGATGGAGTGCATGCTCAGAGCCCGTGCGGCGCTATGGGCCGAATATCTGATCCTCCACAAACTGGTCACCCAGCTGGCCATGCGCGACGAGCTGTGCCGCCGCTTCATGGCGATCCCCGGTGTCGGCCCGGTGACCGCGCTGACCTTCAAGAGCGCGATTGATGATCCGGTCCGCTTCCGCCGCTCGCGCAATGTCGCGGCCTACTTCGGGCTCACATCACGCCGCTGGCAGTCGGGCAGCACGATCGATGTGCAGGGCCGGATCAGCAAGGCAGGCGATCCCGATGCGCGCCGCGCGCTTTACGAAGCAGCCTCCGCCATGCTTACCCGGTTCAAGGGCCGCGACACGATCAAGACATGGGGACTGAAGCTCGCGAACACCAAGTGCCACGCCAAGGCGCGCGTTGCGGTCGCTCGCAAGCTTGCGATCGTGATGCATGCGATGTGGCGCGACGGCACGTTCTATGTCGGCGATCCGGACGCGACCGAGCACGAGGTCGACGCTGCCAACGCCGCCAAGCTGCAGCGGCTGAGCTACGCGCGGTCATGATGACGAACAGGACAACAGCAGCCGGCTGACGGCTCGAACCCAACAAGGAGGTCCGCGCGAGCGGCGAAGGAATGATACAGACCAGGAAAACGGGAAGCACGATATCTTGCCTGTGGCTGCGCAAGCCGGACCACGCTCGAGTGCCTGTGACGATGCCCCGTAAATCCGATAGCGAAATGTGCCGCGCGCGCCACAGCACCGCCTCACTGCAGAGCGATGTCGGCGCCGATGAGCACGGAAGAGTGCACGGCGTATCAGACCTCAACCGCTACTTCGCAGACTGGCTCATGTTAGCGTCGAATAGTGTTCCGATAACTGCTAAAGAGGAGAAATGGCGATGGCGAATACTTCCAGAAAATCGAAGCCAAATAAGAGGGCGAGATAAAATCCATTGCCTCAGATATTCGTTCAGCTCTCGCAAAGTGGAACGAGTTCACGCAAACTGCCGGTGTTCCACCACAAATGGCACTCAAGGCTCAGAACGGCTTCCGCGACATTCCACTGAAATGAGCTGAGCCGGCGCCCGAATGATTTGCGCCCCCTAAACCAGAGCGGTTGAACCAAAGCGCTTTCCAAGGAAGGCCTGCACCTCGCTCATGGGCATTTCCGGTGAAGAATTGCCACTCCGAACGTATAGCTTTTCGGATTTTAGCCCGTTCTTGTCTGCGACGCTGATGACCACCGCAGCATCAGCGGGCCTCACGTCGATCTGACAGATTTCGCTACCTTCGACTTCCGGGAATGCAATCTTCAATTTAGATACAGTGAAATTTTGGTAACCGTGGGCTGTAGGCCGCCTTGCATGGCGCGGGATTGAAGCGCTGATAGCCGCTCCTTTTGATGGGGTGGCGTAGATGGACGATAGCGAGGCGGATCGAGCAAGTAGTCATATGAGTGGTCGTATGACTACTCGGATTGAGGTGGTCGGCCGGGTATCTGGCCGCCGTCGCTGGACGGTGGAGCAGAAGCTGGCGATCCTGCGGGATGCGTTCGGGCCGGAGGGTTCGGTCCGGGCTGCATGCGACCGGCACGAGGTCGGCAGCGGGGCGGTCTATACGTGGCGCCGACAGGCGATGTCGGGAGAACTGACTGGCATCCGCTCACCGGCCTTGCCGGCATTCTCCGAGGTTGAGGTCGCAGATCCGGTCGTCCGCGATGTCGCACTACCGGTGCCACCGCATTGCGGGCAGATCGGCATCGAACTGGGGACGGGTGTGCGCCTGACCGTGGACGCGATGGTCGATGCCGACGCCCTTGCCCGGGTGATTGCCGTGCTCAGCCGATGATCCCATTGCCACCCTCGACGCGGGTTTACTTGGCCTGCGGGACGACAGACATGAGGAAGGGTTTTGACGGCCTGGCGGTGCTCGTCCAGCAGGTGCTGGAACAGTCTCCGCATTCCGGTGCGCTGTTTGCCTTCCGCGGCAAGCGCGGCGATCTGATAAAGCTGCTCTGGTTTGACGGCCAGGGGATGTGCCTGTTTTCCAAGCGCATGGACCGCGGCAAATTCGTCTGGCCGGTGACGAAGACAGGCAAGGTTAGCCTCACCTCGGCCCAGCTTTCCATGCTGCTCGAAGGCATCGACTGGCGC
>PHEO01000178.1 GCA_002841195.1 Alphaproteobacteria bacterium HGW-Alphaproteobacteria-11 | reverse complement strand
ACACGGCCTGTGTCACGCCATGCAGCATCATCGCGGCGCCGACCGGGAAGGCGATGACAAGAAACGCCATCAGCACCATACCGCCCGCCATGCCGAAAATGCCCGATAGCGTCGCCGTCACAAGGACCACAAGGGCGGTGACGGCGGCAAGCATCGGCGTCATTTATGTCAGCTCCGGGATTTCAGCCGTTCGAGCAGCCGCTCGCGCAGCGGGTTTTTCGCCTCGAACACATAATCGGCGCGGGCAGCAGTCACGGTTTCGCGGCCCTTCGCGTTCAGGAAGGCGACGAGATCGTAGAGCCGGTCTTCGGGGCAGTGAACGATGCGCACCGGCGCCGCGCCCGCGCCGAAAGGCACACTGACGCCGAAGCGCTTTTCGAGTTCGGCCAGCAGTTTCGCGTCGTCGCCGCCGCCGGCGAAACGTACTTCGACTGTGTTCGCGGCGCGGGCCTGGGCCGAGACGCGGTCGAGGATTTCGCCGGCCGCGGCAAGCGCCGCATCGCTCCAGTCGGCGCCCAGCGCGGCGACCAGATTGGCCTGGCTCTTCAATATCGTGCCGTCGTCCAGCACTTTCAAATTGTTGGCCGTCAGCGTCGCACCGGTCGAGGTGATGTCGACGATCACTTCCGCCGTGCCGGCCGCCGGCGCGCCCTCGGTCGCGCCGAGGCTTTCGACGATGCGATAGTCGGTCAGCCCGTGTTCGGCGAAGAAGTTGCGCGTCAGGTTGAAATATTTCGTCGCGACGCGCAGCCGCCGCCCGCGCCGCGTGTGGAAGGCCAGCGCCACATCGTCGAGATCGGCCATGGTGGCGACGTCGATCCAGCTTTGCGGCACGGCAACCACGACATCGGCGTGACCGAAGCCCAAGGGCAACAGCAATTCGACATCGCGCTCGGGCGATGAAAGTTTTTCGCGGATCAAGTCTTCGCCGGTCAGCCCCAGGTGAATGAGGCCCTGTTCGAGCTGTCCTGCGATTTCGGAGGCCGACAGGAACGCGATCTCGACATTGGCGACGCCGTCGAGGCGGCCGGTATAGCCACGGCCGCCATCCTGCTTCACCTTCAGCCCGGCGCGGGCGAAGAAGGCGCTGGCGTTTTCCTGCAGGCGGCCCTTCGAGGGCAGGCCGATCGTCAGTTTGCCGCTCATTTGCCCGCCTCCCGGTTGAGCGCCATCAGTAGGCGTTCGATGCCGACCGCGCAGCCGACCGCCGGCACCGGCGCCGTGGCGCCCAGTGCGCCGAGCAGCTTGTCGTAGCGCCCGCCGCCGCAGATCATCGCATCCTCGCCGAGCGCGGCGACGCGGAACTCGAAAACGAAGCCGGTGTAATAGGCCATGTTGCGGCCGAAGCCGGCCGAGAAACGCGCGCGCGACAAATCGAGCCCGGCCTTGCCGATCAGGTCGAGACGGCGCTCGAAGCGGGCAATGGCCGCGTCGAGCGAAACGCCGGCGGATTTTGTCAGCTTCGCGATGCGCGCGATGCTGTCGGCGGGCGTGCCCGAAACGGCGAGGAAATCCGAAATCAGTTTCGCCGCCTCGCGGGGCACGCTGCTCGCCGCAAGTTCGGCCTGTTCGAGCAGGCGTTCGGCAACCTCGCCTACCGTGCGGCCGCCGACCGGCGCGATGCCGGCAAGCTTCAGCACATCCTCGATGACGTTGCGCGCGCTTTCCTCGTCGAGGCCGGCAATGGCCGAGATCAGCGCCGCGCGGTCGCCGGTTTCGTCTTTCACGCCGCCCGCCGCAAGCTGCTCAAGCAGCGCGCGAAAATAGTCGGGCCGCCAGAAGTGACGCTTCAGCCGCGCCCGCCAGCCCGGCGGCAGGTCGAGCGCATCGACCAGCGCATCGAAAAGCGCGAGGTCGCCGGTTTCGATCGCGTAATCCTTCAGGCCCGCCTCGGCCAGCGCGCGGGCCGCCAGCGCGACCACTTCGGCATCGGCGCCTTCGGCATCTTCCGTCCCCAGACATTCGACGCCGGCCTGTGTGAACTCGGTCAACTTCGCCGAGCCGCGCTTCTGGTAGCGATAGGCCGCGCCCAGCGAACAAAGCCGCTGCGGCCCGCCTTCGCTTTCGAGATAGAGGCGGCAGACCGGGATCGTCAGTTCGGGGCGCAGGCAAAGCTCGTTGCCGCCCGGATCGGCGAAGACATACATGCGGCGGCGGATGTCCTCGCCCGACATGTCGAGGAATATATCGGCGGGCTGGAGGACCGGCGCGGCAACAGGCGCGTACCCTGAGCGCTCGAAACCGCCGCGCACGGCAAGGCCCAGCGCCTCGCGGGCGCGCAAGGCTTCGCCTTTCTCGGCTGCAATCGACGTCGACATCTGAATGACCTTTCGGGCCTCCGCCGTTTCCGGCGCGCCCCTGTCTAGCATGAAAATGGTAAATATCGGGAAGCGGGATTTCGGGTGCGGCTCAGCCGCGATGGAGCCCGTGCCGGGCGAGGATGGCCCTCACTTCTTCCACCAGCCGGGCGCGCGGCACCGCGACCTGCGCCGGCTGGCCTTCGCGCCAGGCGGTGTTGTCGGCGATTTCCTTCGACATTTCGGCGCCGAGGATCAGGTCCTTCAGCGTGATCTCGCCTTTTGCGCGCTCGTCCTCGCCCTCGATGACGGCAACGGGAGCGCCGCGCTTGTCGGCATATTTCATCTGCGCCTTCATGCCCGAGCCGCCGAGATACATTTCCGCGCGGATGCCGGCAGCGCGCAATTCGCTCACCATCTGCTGGTAATCGGCCATGCGGGCGGCGTCGAGCGTCAGCACGACGACGGGCGCCGCCACATCCTCGATGTCGAGCTTGCCGAGAAGATCCAGCGCCGCCTGCAGGCGGCTGACGCCAATGGAAAAGCCCGTGGCCGGAACCTTGACGCCCTTGAAGCGTTCGACGAGGCCGTCATAGCGCCCGCCGGAACCGACCGAGCCGAAGCGCACGGGGTTGCCCGCCTCGTCCTTCACTTCGAACAACAGATCGGATTCGAAAACGGGGCCGGTGTAGTAGCCGAGGCCGCGCACGATCCATGAATTGAATTCGATGCGGTCGAGGCCGTAGCCCGCCGCTTCGAACAGCGCGTCCATTTCGGCAAGCTCGTCGAGGCCTTCGGCGCCGGTGGCGCTGCCGCCGACGATCTTGCGCCAGCTTTCGAGCACCAGCTTTCGCGTCGTCGCGCCTTCGCCGAGGCCGGACTCGACATAGTCGGCAACGGCCGCGATCTGCGAGGGCGAGAGCCCCGCGCCCCTGGTGAAGTCGCCGGACTCGTCCTTGCGGCCCGCGCCCAGCAGCAATTCGACGCCCTTGCGGCCGAGCTTGTCGAATTTGTCGATGGAGCGCAGCACTGTGGCGCGCGTCAGTTCATTCGCATCGCCACCAAGGCCGATGGTTTCGAGCAGCCCGTCCAGCACCTTGCGGTTGTTGACGCGGATGCGATAGTCCCCGCGCGGAATGCCGAGCGCTTCGAGGCAGTCGGCACCCATCATGCACATCTCGGCATCGGCGGAGACGCCGGGTGCGGCCACCGTGTCGGCATCGAACTGCGTGAACTGGCGGAAGCGGCCGGGGCCGGGCTTTTCGTTGCGCCAGACGGAGCCCGTCTGGTAGCGGCGGAAGGGCTTGGGCAAGCCGTCGTAATTTTCGGCGACGTAGCGGGCCAGCGGCGCCGTCAGATCGTAGCGCAGCGACAGCCACTGCTCGTCGTCGTCCTGAAACGAAAAGACGCCCTCGTTCGGCCGGTCTTCGTCGGGCAGGAACTTGCCCAGCGCATCGGCATATTCGATGGCGGATGTTTCCAGCGGATCGAAGCCGTAGCGCTCATAGACCTCGCGAATGCGCGCAAGCATCCTCAGCTCCGCCCGGACCATGCCGGCAGAGAGGTCGCGCAGCCCCTTTGGCACGCGCGCCTTGGGGCGGAAGGTCTTCGGGCTCTTGCTCATAAATCTCGAGCTGCTTCAGTCACTTCGGGCCGCAAACGTCCGGAAATCCGGCGCGGGCGCATACCTAGCCCATCGCCTGTCCGGGAACAAGCAGGCCTTAACGGCGCTCATTAGTGGCTGACCCGGAATGGAACCACCAAATCCTGTGGTCCTTTACTTTCTGTTTACCAAATAGGTGGATTCTTGACACAGACAGCGGCGGACCGATTCGCGCCGGAATATGTGATTGGTTGCAGGGGCCCTTTGGGGGGGCGGAGAGTGAGTTGAACTTGGCTCGTCCAGGGATCGCCATGAGTCACCAAATCAGCCCCCTCGGCGAGAGCGGCAGCCGTCCGCTGCCGCCGCTTGCCACCCATGTCGTCAGCGTCTCCACACCGCTTTGCAACTCGTTGCGCGGCCTTGCCGCCTCCGGCGCCGCGGGCCCGCTCAGCTTCAGCTTTTCCCATCCCGAAGACGGTATCGACCCGTTGCTGGCGCCCGGCATCGACGCATTGATCGTCGATCTCGGCGACGGCGACGCATCGTCGTTCGATTTTCTGCGCCGCGCGGTGGCGCTTGGTCCGAACGCCCCGGTGATCGCGGTCGGCGCCGACGACGCCGCATTGCAGGCGGAAGCCATCGAAGCGGGCGCCGAGGATTGCCTTGCCGCCGACACCGAAACGCCGCGCGCGCTCGGCCTGGCGCTGCGCCGTGCGATCAAGCGCCGTCTCGCGCGCGACGACCGGCCCGCCGCCAAGCCGGCCGAGGCCGGCACTCAGCCGCGCGTGACGCTGGTGCAGGAATCACCCGAAGCGATCGTCATTCTCGACAGTTCGGGACTTGTGCGCTTCGCCAACAATGCGGCGCGCGAGCTGCTTGGCCGCGAGGGCGACGACCTGATCGGCAAGCCTTTCGGCCTGCCGAGCGAGGCCGGCGAACACGATGTCACCATTACCCGGCCCGACGGCGACAACCGTTTCGTCGAAATGCGCGTCATCGACACGCGCTGGGGCGGCGTGCCGGCGCGCGTCGCGGCCCTGAACGACGTCACCGTTCGTCAGAAACTCGAACGCACCATGCAGGCGGCCGAGGCGCAGAGTCACGAGACGCGACGGCGCAGCCAGAGCTTTTTCTCCAACGTCAATCACGACCTCAGGACGCCGCTGACGCATATCATCGGCTTTTCGGAGATGATGAAGAACGAGCGCCTTGGGCCCGTCGGCACCGAACGCTACAAGGAATATGCGAGCGACATCTATTCCAGCGGCACGATGCTGCTCGACATGATCGAGGATCTGCTCGGCATCGCCGAAGCGGAAATGGACCAGATCGAGCTCACCGACGAGATCTGCAACCTCGCGCAGCTTGCCGAGATCGCGGTGGCCAGCCAGCGCCAGCACGCGGTCGACGAAGGCGTCACCATCGAAGTCGACTGCCCGGAACGCCTGCCGGGCCTGCGCGGCGACGCCAAACGCCTCCGGCAGGGGCTTTTCCGGCTGCTGGCCGAAGCGGTTCATTGCGCGCATCGCGGCTCGACCGTCCGCCTCACCTTGCGCGAGGAACGGGGCGGCATCGCGGTCACGCTGGCGGAACGGCGCAACCGGGCGGCCGAACAGAATGCGCTGCCCTGGATCGAGGAAGTGGACGATCCCTTCGTCAGCGCCGAAGACAGCGGCGCACCGCGCGAGGAGAGCCTGGCGCTGTCGCTGACGCGCAAGGTAATGGAGCTGCATGGCGGCAGCCTCGGCGTCGTGCGCGGCGAGCAGGCGACCGGCAGCGGCATGGAAATCGCCCTCGCCTTCCCGCCCGAGCGCGTCATCCGCTAGAGACGTTCATCGTTTCACGGAAACGATGAACCTCTCCAAGTCTTTGTTTTGTCGCGTTTCCGGACGGTGAACCGGCTTCCACTTCACCTGGAAACGCTCTAGCGGCCGCGCTATTCGGTCAGTTCGAAAATAATCGGCACCACGAATTCGAGCGTCGCGGCGCGCATGTCCGGCGGGAAGGGCGGGAACGGCGCGGCGCGTTCGATGGTCGCCGTCAGTTCGCGGTCGAGAACGACTGAGCCGGTCTTGCGCGTGATCCGATAGGAAATCAAACTGCCATCGCGCGCGACACGCAGATACACCCGGCCCTCGCCTTCGATCCGCTGACGCCGCGCCATGCGCGGATATTGCTTGTGGCGCGCCAGCCAGGCCGAGACGGTGGCAAAATAATCCGCCTCCATCGTTTCCTGTCCGACGCCGGTTTCGGCGGCGCCGTCGCGCGCGGGGCCGGCCGGGCC
>PHEO01000381.1 GCA_002841195.1 Alphaproteobacteria bacterium HGW-Alphaproteobacteria-11 | reverse complement strand
CGATCAGCCCCACCTGCCCGCCCGGCCGTGCCGCCGCCTCGAGCAGCGTCACCCGATGCCCGCGCTCGCCCGCCACCCGCGCCGCTTCCAGCCCCGCAGGCCCGGCGCCCACCACCACCACCCGCCGCGCCACCTCGGCGCGCGCGATGGCATGCGGCACTGTTGCCTCGCGGCCGGTCGCCGCGTTGTGGATGCAAAGCGCGCCGCCGCCCTCGTAGATGCGGTCAAGGCAATAGGTGGCGCCAACGCAGGGGCGAATGCGCGCCTCGTGCCCGGCAGCAACTTTTCGCGTAATATGCGGGTCGGCAATATGCGCCCGCGTCATGCCCACCATATCAAGCTTGCCACTGGCAATCGCGTGCCGCGCGGTCGCCACATCGGGAATGCGCGCGGCGTGAAACATCGGCAGGCCGGTCGTCGCCCGCACCTCGCCCGCGAAATCGAGATGCGGCGCATAGGCCATGCCCTGAATCGGAATGACCCCGGTCAGCGCCGCATCGGTATCGATATGCCCCCGGATCAGGTTGAGAAAATCGACCTTGCCCGAGGCCGCCAGCCGACGTGCAATCTCAACCCCCTCGTCGCGGCCAAGGCCGTGCTCCATCGCCTCGTCGGCGACCATCCGCAGGCCGACGATGAACCCCGGCCCCACCGCCGCCCGCACCGCATCGAGCACCGCCCAGGTAAAGCGCAAGCGGTTGTCGAGGCTGCCACCCCACCGGTCAGTGCGCCGGTTGGTGGCGGGCGACCAGAAGCTGTCCATCAGGTGCCCGTAGGCCTCGAACTCGATGCCATCGAGCCCCGCCGCCTGCATCCGCTGCGCGGCAGAGGCATAATCGTCGATGATCCGCTCCAGATCCCAGTCCTCGGCCTCCTTGGGAAAGGCGCGGTGTGCCGCCTCTCGCACCGGGCTCGCGCTCAGCACCGGCAGCCAGTCGGCCTTGTTCCAGCCCGTGCGGCGGCCAAGATGGGTCAGTTGGATCATCACCTTGCAGTCGTGCTCGTGGCAGTCGTCGGCCAAGGTTTTCAGCCAGGGCACGATCGCGTCATCATAGGCGTGCAGGTTGCCGAACGCCTGCGGGCTGTCAGTGCTGACCACCGCCGAACCCGCGGTCATCGTCAGCGCCATGCCGCCCCGCGCCTTTTCGCGGTGATAAAGGCGGTAGCGGTCCTTCGGCATCCCGTCTTCAGAATAGGCGGGC
>PHEO01000380.1 GCA_002841195.1 Alphaproteobacteria bacterium HGW-Alphaproteobacteria-11 | reverse complement strand
CCCGCCGAACTACGAGCCTTTGCCCGAAGACAGCATCGGCGCGCGCGCCAGGCGCAGCGGCGAAAACCCGGACGCCATCGTCTACGACATGCTGACGGCGAACGGCGGACGCAACTTCCTCTTCTTCCCGCTGCACAACTACTACGAGTTCAGCCTCGACAATGCGCTGACCATGATCCGCAATCCGAACACGCTGTTCGGCCTGTCGGATGGTGGCGCGCATGTCGGCGTCATCTGCGATGTCAGCGTGCCGACCTATATGCTGACCCATTGGTGCCGCGACCGCTCGCGCGGCGAAAGGCTCGATCTGCCCTTCGTCGTCCGCAGCCAGACCCGCGACACGGCGGAAGCCATCGGCCTGCTCGATCGCGGGCTGATCGCGCCCGGCATGAAGGCCGATGTCAACGTGATCGACTTCGAGCGCCTGCGCCTGAAGCCGCCAGGCATGGTCTACGACCTGCCGTCCGGCGCGCGCCGGCTGATGCAGGAAGCCGAAGGCTATGTTGCAACGATCGTCAGCGGCGAGGTGATCTATCGCGACGGCAAGCCGACAGGCGCGCTGCCGGGCAAGCTGGTGCGCGGCCACCAGCCGGCGCCCGCCCGCGCCGCGGCGGAATAGGGGAGGCGCGCATGGCCGCTCGCCCTGAAAAGTTCCGGAATTTTTCGGATCACCGGGCGCAAAAGCGGACAAAGAGCGAATTGAAGCTCGACGCGTGAATTAACGCGCCGCAATGAGCCCGCCAGCCAGAGCCGGCGCGGTGACGGGCATCTGGCGCACAAGCGCCGGGGCCTCGATCTCGAAGAAGGCCGCCGTCCGTTCGGCGATGCGTTCCCAGCCGGGTTCCGAGGGCAGCCAGTGCGCGTGGCCCGGCAGGGTTTCGAGCCTTGCGCGGCCCTCATATCCCTCGACCACCCGCTTCGTCATGTGAACCGGCGTCAGCCGGTCGTTGGTGCCGGTCAGCATCAGCAGTGGGCAGGAGACATCGGCCGGGTTGATCGCGGTGGCGCGGCGGCGGTCGAGGAACCAGTAGGCGATCTCGAAAAAGGCGCGGCCCGATTCGGGCACCAGCGTCGCATACATCGCCTCGCGTTCGGCTTTCGGTAGGCCGTTCAATATGCCGTAGCGCATCGTCTCGAAGGTCGGCAGTTGCGGCCGCTCCCAGAAGCGTCCTGACAAGGTCTGACGGCGGAAGATCCAGAGC
>PHEO01000177.1 GCA_002841195.1 Alphaproteobacteria bacterium HGW-Alphaproteobacteria-11 | reverse complement strand
TGCCGGGTGGTAAACGCAGCCATGATTGCGCGCTGAACAATTCGCCGTTCTCGGAGAAGCTACCTTCAAGGCAGAGAACTTCGATGCCCCCTGACGGGATCCGGGAAACGGTGTGGGTAGCCGGCCAGCGCTCCATTCTCACCGTCTCGCGTACATCCTCGAAGAGCACCAGTTGTTCGGTGCCCGACCCGCTGTCCGAAAAGCTGTTGTCGAGACCGGAAATATTGGCCCGAACGGAGGTGCGGTCATCAGGTCTGAATTGCCACAACTTGACGAAGATTGTGCACCCCATATCGGATCTTGGTGTGTGACTGGACTGCGGAGGATTTCTGATATAGCTGCCGGCTGGAAAATCGCCGCTCTCGTCTTGAAACACGCCGTCCAGAACCAGAAATTCCTCCCCGCCATGGTGAATGTGAGAAGAGAACTGGCTGCGGGGATGGTATCGGACGATCGAAGTTGCTCGCGCGACTTCATCGCCGACTCTATCCAGAAATTTTCGCTCAACGCCGGGCATCGGTGAGGGTACCCAGCTTTCTTGCGCGGCATGAACGGCCGCTCGGAGATTGAAATCTGAATTAATTTGCATGGCCTGTTCAATCCAGCGCTGAAACCAGAGAGGTTCGACTGCTCCGCCTCTAATGCACGAGTCCTTCCCGTCGCATCGCCTCTTGGACATGCGGGCGCTGTTTCATCCGTGCGATATAGCCCGAGATGTGAGGCCACCGGCCGAGGTCGAGGCCGACAATATCGGACCAAGACACAACGACGAAGGCATAGGTGTCGGCCACCGAAAAATCCGGTCCCATCAGGTAATCCCGGTCGTCGCGCAGAAGTGCATCGAGGCGATCCATACGCGAATGGAGCTTCGCGAGCGCTTGCTCCCGCTGTGTGCCTTCCGGTTTGATGGCGGCAAAGAAGGGTCCGAATGCCTTGTGAAGTTCGGAGGCCGTGAAATTGAGATGCTGCTGGAGACGCGCACGCTCGATGGTACCCGCGGCAGGGGCAAGCTGCGCGTCGGGTTTCCGGTCGGCCAGGTACTGGAGGATCGCCGGAGCTTCCAGAAGAATCTCGCCATTGTCGAGTTCCAGCGCCGGTACATAGCCGAGTGGATTGACTTCGGTGAAGTCGCCGCCGCTCTCGGTTTGCTTTGTAGCAAGATCGACCTTTTCAAGCGAATAGGGAATCCCGATTTCGCGAAGAGCAATGTGCACGGCAAGCGAACAGACGCCGGGAGCGTAATAGAGCTTCATGGTCGGGGCCTCAAATGGGAGGTGGATGAAAACGAGCGGTTGCTACCGATCTATGTCGAAGGGTAAGTTTTGTAAACGTGATAACTTATTGTTACCTGACGTTTTGAGTTTCCATCTGGTAACCGGGGAAGTACCTATGTCCTTGAAAATGCGAAAGAATAAAAGTCCGGAGCCGCCTGCCGCATGTCCGTTGCTGGAATGTATGTCGCTCATCGGAGGTGCGTGGACACCCAGCATCATCTGGCATTTGCGTGGTGGCCCGCGCCGATTCAGTGAGCTTCGGGCGGATATCCCTCTGGTCTCGGCGAAAGTGCTGACGGCCCGGCTCAGGGAGATGCAGGAACAGGGCATCGTAGCTCGCCGAGTCATGCCGACATCGCCACCCTCTGTCGAATATCGTCTGACGAGGGCTGGGCAACGACTGGTACCAGCGATCGAGGCGATCGCGGAGGTCGGTGAGGAGCTGAGGCTTCGAAAAAAGAGGACGGTGCCGAAGAGCCACTTGACGCACCCGAGGCACTTCCAATGAGGAGGAGATGTTGATGGCGCTCAGTATTTGGGGTGCCGATGCCGCGACTAACGTGCGCGACGGGATGGAGACAGACCATCGAGAAGTGCCGTCACAATCGCATGTTGTCTGAGCTCGCCAGTCTTTTCATCCGTTTTCGAGACGAGATTTCCATCCAGCCGCATACAAACATACCCATGCACCATTGCCCAAAGCGATATCGCCTGACTTTCTGGACTTACACGGGAGGATACTGTTGCGGTCAATTCGGATACGAGATTCTCGTAGATCATGTCCATCGCGGCGACTAGAGACTCATCCGAATTGTCGAGATTGTCCCTTAACCACAACAGCCTGAAGCGATGCGGATGCTTGAGGCCATAAGTGATGACGGATTCGGCGAAGCATCTTATCCGTTCTTCTGGATCTGGCCCTGCCGATGCGAGTTGTGCGGTAATGCGTTGCCCCAGAGTTTTGAATATTTCAGTTGCGATCGCGGTCAGCAGAGATTTTCGGTTCGCGAAGTGATTGGCAGGCGCCGAATGCGCAACGCCTGTCCTCCGCGCGGTTTCGCGTATGGTGACGCCCGCAACGCCTTTTTTGTCCAGCAGCGACATCGCCGCCTTAAGCAGTTCCCGCCGCAGATTTTTATGATGATACGAATCAGTGCGTTTGATCATGGCTCGATATTGACATTGTCCATATCTGGTGTAAATTGACAGCGTCCATATTTCAGCGCGTTGATGATCTCGGAGGACAAGGCATGCTGCCCAAGGTGCTTGCAACAATTGGACTGTTGATATTCGGCGCGTTGATTCCAGTGCTTGAGATAAGCCCTACGCATGTCTTTAATGAGCAATGGCCGCCCCATGCGCGTCTGCATGAAGTTTGGCAGCTGGCTACAAACACTTCACTTGCGGTCTTGTGCTTGTGGTTGGTCTGGATTCGCGGGGGAGTGCCGCTTGCCAGTGCAATCGGCATCTGCGTGATGGGCGGAGTCCTGTTTGCCCATTTGGTTAGCGATCTCTATGGCGGTTCGCTGACGTATGAAGGCGGCGTCGATCTTGCGATATCCGGGCTCCACATTACTGAAATAATTCCGGCGCTGGCGATTGGACTTTTTGTGCTCGCGGCGGTCCTGGACAGAAAATCACGAATCAAATCTTCGGCTGCCGGGTAGAGCGCGCGTGGCGGGCTTGCCTTGGGCTCTGCGGTGAACGTCGGAGATCGCAGGCGAGATCGTGGGGTGCCGAAGGCGATGTTTCATCACTTGCCGGAATCGCAATCAGGTCCTGTAGCGAATATATTTAGGGCGTCATGGAAATTGTCTTTTGACCGGGTATCGAGGTTCCAATGAAGTTGAAGCTCTATAATTTCTTCAGGAACTCTGCGGGTCACCGTGTCCGGATCGCGCTTGCCCTCAAGGGACTCGAATACGAATACGTCTCGGTCAATATCGGGCCCGCGCTTGAACAGAAATCCGAATCCTATCTGCAGATCAATCCACAGGGCCTTGTGCCCACACTTGAGCATGATGGCGCGCTCATCACGCAGTCTTTGGCCATTGTCGAATATCTCGAGGAACAGTTTCCCGAGCCGGCAATTCTTCCGAAGGACAGTCTGACCCGGGCCCGCGCGCGGGCATTTGCGGGCGCCATTGCCTCCGAGATGCATGCTCTGAACAATTCCGGCGTGCATCGGTTTCTTGAACAGGACATGCAGGCCGATGCCGAACGCCGCCTGAAATGGTATTTCCATTGGGCGAGGCTCGGATTTTCAGCGCTTGAGAACATGCTGGCAAATGAAAAGGAAATGCCGTTCTGCTTTGGCGGCGAACCGGGCATTGCGGATATCTTTCTTGTACCGCAGCACGTCAACTATCGCCGTTTCGGCGTGCCGCTTGACGACTATCCTCGGCTTAACCGAATTGTGGAAAGGTGCGAAAATTTACCCGCGTTCCAGGCTGCCGCACCTGAAGCACAGCCCGACTATATCGAGGGATTTTGAACGTCGCCGTTCCGTTCTTTGGAAAGCCTCGAACAAATCCTCGCTATTGGCGCCTCTCCCACACAATGAGCCAAAGTGTTTCATGCGGCGGTGCCGTCGGAAATGGTGCGTCTGAAGGCTTCCGGGGGAAGACCGTGTTGAGTCCGGTGAGGTCTTTCAAGTTAACTGGTCGAGAGTGGTCTTCAATCGAGGCGCTGCAAAATCAATGAATGCGCGAATTTTGGGTGCCACGAGACGTGCGTGAGGATAGACCAAGTGAACCGGTTGGGGGGGGAGCGTGAATGTGTCCAGCACCGTTGTCAGCTTCCCGCCCCGGATCCGGTCACTCACCATGTAAGACAGTGTTGTTGTTATGCCGTGTCCCATTTCCGCAGCCTGAATGGAGGCGAGAGCGTCATTGACCTCGAGTGCCGGACGAAGGGTCACGCTGCCCGGTTTCTGCCCGTTCAAGAAGTGCCACTCGCGGTTTGGCATGAGGCCTGTGAAGGCTATTACGGAATGGAGCCGCAGATCCGACGGCGAAACTGGTGTCCCGCGCCTGGCGAGATAATTTGGACTCGCGACTAATATCTGACGGACTTCGCCAATTCTTTTGGCAATCAGGTTCGAGTCCGGCAGATGTCCGATGCGTATGGCGATATCTATCCCCTCCTCGACCAGATTCACGACTCGATCGAGCAGAAGAACGGATGCCGATACCCGCGGGTGCTGGCCGAGGAAGCTGCAGACGACCGGCGCCAGCGCGGCTCGGCCGAATGTCACCGAGGCCGTGATGGCGAGGTGGCCATGCGGCATCGCTGTCTCTCCGACCGCCTCCTTTTCGGCCGTGTCGAGATCCGTGAGGATGCGCCGTGCATTCTCGAGGAAACGCTGCCCGACTTCGGTGATCGTCAGGCTTCGGGTCGTGCGATTGAAGACGCGCGCGCAGAGGCGATCCTCAAGCGCGGAAATCGCGCGCGTGACGGCCGGGGGTGAGAGGCGCAGCCGCGTACCGGCCTTGGTAAAGCTGCCGGCGTCTGCGACCGCGACAAAAACTTCGATCTCATGAAGTCTATCCATTATTATTCCTTTAAATGGAATAAAGTATTTCATTTTTTACATATTCTTTCGATATCGGCAATGGGCCAAATTGCGTTGTAGTGGCGCTGCTGGGGCGCCGCATCACCGCTACGGAAGGACTGACATCATGGCTCGTGTTGCCGTAATCGACCCGAAGACAGCCACCGGCGAAACCAAACAGCTACTGGACGCCGTCCATGCCGGCCTTGGCATGGTTCCGAATTTCATACGCGTGCTGGCGAATTCGCCGGCCGCTCTGAACGCCTTCCTGGGCATACACAGCATTGCAGGCGCGGGCGTCCTCGATCCGCAAACGCGGGAGCGCATTGCCCTCTCGGTGGCGGAACTGAACGCATGCCAGTACTGCGTCTCCGCGCACACAGCGATCGGTCGCAAAGCCGGCCTCGACAATGAGGAGATGCTCGCCAACCGATCCGGCCGCTCGTCCAACGCCAAGGCAGAGGCGGCGCTGGCTTTCGCCCGCGCGCTTGTCGAGCATACCGGGCAGGTGAGCAAGGGCGAGTTCGATGCGGTGCGCAAGGCGGGCCACTCCGACGCCGAGATCATCGAGATCATCACGCATGTCGCGGTGAACATCTTCACCAACTTGCTCGGCAAGGCGACCCAGGTCGAGATCGACTTTCCCACGATCGAACTGAACAAGGCCGCTTGAACTTGCGGTTGGCGGCGGGCGCGGCTTCGGCCGCGCCTCCTCTCGCCTGAACAGAGAAAGTAAGACCCTGTGAATCAGATGACTCAACCCGGCGCCCGTCCGCCTCTGCCGCCCTTCACGCGCGACACCGCAATCCAGAAGGTGCGGATGGCGGAGGATGCCTGGAATACACGCGATCCGGAGCGGGTGTCGCTCGCCTATACGGAAGACAGCCGTTGGCGCAACCGCGCCGAGTTCCCGGTCGGCCGCGCCGAGATCGTCGCTTTCCTTAAGCGCAAATGGGTGCGGGAACTGGAGTATCGCCTGATCAAGGAGCTCTGGGCCTTCGCCGCGAACCAAATCGCGGTGCGCTTCGCGAGCATCAACGACCAGCCGATCCGTGAAAGCGACAGGAAATTCCGCTGGCCGCTGGGGCCTCGCCCGGCCGACCACCCGGGCCTCACGGATCTTGGCCTGTAACGCGCGGTCGCGAACCTGCAGGAGGAAGCCATGCCGCATCACTTTGCCGAGATCGCCTTTACGCCAACTGTGAAGAAGGTGCAGGAGGAGATGGGAAGCCGGAGTTCCTACTCTCGAATGGAAAGCGCGCCAGCCCAGGTGAACTATCGGCTGACGGAAGCCGAAGCGGGGTTCATCGCTGGACGGAACTCATTCTACATGGCCACAGTCAGCGAGACGGGCTGGCCCTACATCCAGCACCGTGGCGGACCGACCGGCTTCGTGCGCGTGCTCGATGAGAGCACGATTGGCTTCGCGGATTTCCGTGGCAACC